>NZ_CFETID010000006.1:0-131414 GCF_983967925.1 Croceicoccus sp.
GGCCCCTTCGTCTAGCGGTTAGGACGCGGCCCTTTCACGGCTGAAACACGGGTTCGATTCCCGTAGGGGTCACCAAGGTGCGGCCTTGCCTTCACGGCATGGCCCCTTCGTCTAGCGGTCAGGACGCGGCCCTCTCACGGCTGAAACACGGGTTCGATTCCCGTAGGGGTCACCAGACCTTTCCCAGAAACCCGATTTTTTCGACGTGCTCGTCGCTGGCGCCGGTTGCAGGCAACAGGCCTTCCCGGCCTTGCTCTACGTATTGGTTAATCCTTGGGTATTAACGGTCCGGTTTGCGACGCCGCGAGCGATCCCCGCCGCAACCGAACGCGAATATCTGCCGCTATCAGGCCGTTAACGAATCGGAAGGACCCATTCCCGGTGCCTGCGACGCTTCAAGCGCGCTTCAACCGCGACCCGCCATGATTCCTTGTAGCATATTGCCGGATCGCCGGGCGCTCCTGTCTAATTCTCACGCGAATCGGCGTGAACGGTGCCAGGGGATTGCGATGAGATCCGCAAATTATTGTCGTTGCCCGATGGGTCTGCAAAGCGATGCGATTTGTTCGCATTGCGGCCGTCAGACATCGCCGGACCGGTTGCATGCGGCCATGCGCGAGGCCGGGCTAGTCGTCAGCCGCAGCCCGCGGGGGGCCGCGTGGAGGCGCAGCGCAAGCGCCTTCCTGATCCTGCTGGGCGGCCTGCTGGCCATCGTCGGTCACAGCGGAGATGAACTCGCTCTCCAGACGATGGGTATAGCCGTTGCCGGTTGCGGCGCCGTTCTGGCGGCGGGTCCGGGCGCGGTTCGGCTGATGGCGGCATTCGCCAACTCGCGCACCGGGCGGGTCGCGATCGGAGGATGCATCGCGCTTGTCCTCGCCCTTGCCCTGGTGCTGGCGGACAACCCCACCCTGTTCCGCTAAAGACGGAAAGCTGACCGCCGGACGACAACCGCCCGCTTCGGACTGGCGCGTTGGCCAGCGCGTGACTATCGAAGTCGCGATGTTGAGCGCCGCGTATCGATTCACCAGGGCCGGAAGATGAACCTGGCCGGCTTTCCATGGGGCGGGATGGCCCTCGCGGCGCTGGGCGCCCTGGCGATCTGGTTCACCACCTATGACGCGCCGCTTGCAGGCGCGATCCTGCTGGTGTGGATTTGCTCGCTGCTGCTGCGCCGCCGCGAACCGCCCCCGCCTCCGGAGCCGCCTGCGCGAGGCACGCTTGGGCCGGAGCAGACACGCGAACTGATCGAGCCCCTGTCCCAGCCCTATCTGATGATGGAAAAGGGCCGGATCAGCATCGCCAATCGTGCCGCGCGCGAGGTTCTGGGACCGCATATCGTCGGTCAGGATGCACGCGTCGCGATCCGCCACCCTGAGGCCATTCGCCTTCTCGACCGCAAGGGCGGCGGCACCGCGACCATCAGGGGATTGTCGGGTCCGCGTTCGATCTGGAACGTATCGGTGCGTCCGGTCGACGATGCGCGCATCACGATCGAACTGGTCAATCGCACGGCGGAAGCGGATATCAGCCGCGCCCATACCGATTTCGTCGCCAACGCCAGCCATGAACTGCGCACGCCCCTGTCCTCGATCATCGGCTATGTCGAAACCATGCTGGAGGCGGACGCGGATGATGGCCGGCCGATGGAACCGGCGACGCGCCATCGGTTCCTGGAAGTCGTGGCGAAGGAAGGGAGACGCCTGCAGGCACTGGTCGAAGACCTGATGAGTCTGTCGCGCGTCGAGGCGGGCAAGCACGAGCTGCCACCAACCGTGCTGGACCTGCGGGAACTGGCCGAACAGGTCGTATCTGGCATGACCTCGCTTCACGGAAAGGATCGCATCGTCCTGGACGCCGACCCGCACCCCATGCCCGTACGCGGCGATACGCAGCAACTCGATCAGCTGATGCGCAATTTGATCGACAATGCGATGAAATACGGATCGAAGTCCGAACCGGTGCGCGTCACCGCGAAAGATGGCGAAGCCAGCTATGAACTGACGGTCGCGGACAGCGGCGAGGGTATCGCGCCCGAACACTTGCCCCACCTCACCCGGCGGTTTTATCGTACCGATCCCGGTCGCAGCCGGGCAGCGGGCGGAACCGGGCTTGGCCTTGCTATCGTGAAACACATCGTAGAGCGTCATCGCGGTCGGCTGGATATCGCCAGCGAGCTGGGCGTGGGCACCACGATCACGGTAAGATTGCCGCGGCATGTGGAAGACGAATCGCAGCGAGTGAAAAAAACGGTCGCCTGAGCGCAGGTAAGCATCTGCCGCGAGAAATTTTTTTACGAAAAGTTTTCGCAGAGTTCCGCCGTTTGGGCGCGGTTGCTGGTGCCTGAGAAATGCGTTGTAACAAAACTGTCACCGAACGGTCATAGGGGCGTCGGCAAATGGTCATCTAATTGTCATCAAAGTGTAATTTCATGCATCGTCCACTCACTGTTTCCCTTGCCGGTCTTGCCATGATCGCCGCCTCTCCCGCTGCTTATGCGCAGCAGGACGATCGCGCGATGGAGGCGGTGCAATCCGAACTCTCGGCAATGCGCGCCGCCATGGATGCCATGAATGCGCGTATCGAGGAGCTGGAAGGCGAACTGGCCAGAACCCGTTCAGCAGCCGCGAACGAAGCGGTCCCGGCGGAAGCTGTCCCGACCGAACGGGCAGACATCGCCGTCGCGCAAGCAGCGGCCGCGCCCGCCGAGGAAGCACCGCAGACCACAATCGCGTGGAACGGAGGCCCCGAATTGTCACACCCCGACGGCTGGAGCTTTGGCGTCAGCGGCCGGTTGAACTATGACGCGGCCTATATCGATGCGCCGAAAAGCACGGGCCGCGATGAAGGATTTTCCAGCGGCGCCCGCCGTCTGCGCGTCGAGTTCGAGGGCGAGGTCCCCGGCAATTTCGGCTATGATCTGGGCATAGAGGTCGGAAGCGGCGAGGCCGTCGTGATGGACGCGACGATCAGCCATCGCAGCGGTCCGGTTACCTTCATGGTTGGCCAGCACAACACCTTCCAGTCGATGGAAGAGCTGAGCAGCAGCCTGCACACGTCTTTCATCGAACGAGCGGCCTTCACCGACGCATTCGTGTTCGAACGCCGCGTCGGCGTGTCGGCGCAATATTTCGAGGACGACTTTGTGGTTCAGGGCGGGCTGTTCACCGACAATATCGAAGCGCTCGACAACCGGAACGAGGGCGGCGACCTGCGGATCGCTTACACGCCCAAGGCCGGCAACACGCAGCTTCACGTCGGCGGATCGGTCCACTACACCGATCTCGACGGGCTGACCGAAAATCTGCGCTATAGCCAGCGGCCTCTCGCGCGGCCTCCGCGTACCCGTTTCGTCGACACCGGCGTCTTTTCGGCGGACAGCGAAACCGGCATCGGCGCCGAAGCCGCCGCCATTTTCGGCCGCCTTCACGTCGCGGGCGAAGCCTTTTGGCAGCATGTCGAGCGGACGGACTTTGCCGATCCAACCTTCTTCGGTGGCTATGCAGAGATCGGCTATTTCCTGACGCCGGGCGATCGCCGCGGCTACAAGAAGGGCGTGTTCGAGCGTATCAGGCCCGCCAACCCGCTGAACGAGGGCGGTTTCGGCGCCCTGCAGTTCAACCTTCGCTACGATTACCTCGACCTTCAGGAAGCCGATATCACAGGCGGAGAGCAGAACCTGTACGGCGCCTCGCTGGTGTGGACGCCCACTGACCACACGCGCTTGCTGATGAACTATGCCTATATCGATTACGACAATGCGGTCTTCGCGACGGCCAGCGGTGACACCGATTATGGCGTCCACAGCCTCAGCGCACGGGCCCAACTGGATTTCTAGCGAAAACTTCCACACCTAAAGCACTAATAATCAGATATTTAGATCCGTTGCACCGTACCGATGTCACTTAACTGTCATATGCAGTCCATATTGGCGCGTGCGATTCGAAAGGAAATTTTTTCATGCGCATGATGAAGCCCCTCCTGCTGGCCGCGCTTTCGGCCACCACCCTTGCCGCCTGCGGCGGACCCCAGTCCGCCGGACGGGACCAGATCAAGGCCGTGGGATCATCGACGGTGTATCCTTTCGCCAAGGCCGCGGCCGAGGAATTCAGCCGCAGCTATCCGCAGTTCTCCTCGCCGATCATCGAATCGACCGGCACCGGCGGCGGCTTCAAGCTGTTCTGCGGCGGCGTCGGCACCCAATATCCCGACATCGCCAATGCCTCGCGTCGCATGAAGGCTTCGGAGTTCGAGAACTGCCAGGCAAACGGTGTGACCGAAGTGGTCGAGCTGCAGGTCGGCCTCGACGGCGTGGCCATCGCGGAATCGCTTGAGGGTCAGAATTTCTCGCTGACCCCGGCGCAGGTGTACGAGGCGCTGGCGGCAGAACCCTATGGCAAGCCGCAAACCGCCAAAAACTGGTCGGACATCGATCCGTCCTTCCCGAACGAGCCGATCCTCGTTTACGGCCCCCCGCCGACCTCGGGCACGCGCGACGCGCTGGCCGAGCTGATCCTGACCGCGGGCTGCGAGACCGATCCCTCGATCGCCGCCATGAAGGAAAGCGACGAGGATCGCTATGAGCAGATCTGCACCGAAGTGCGCAGCGACGGCGCCTATGTCGAGCAGGGCGAGAACGACAATCTGATCGTCCAGAAGCTTGCCACCAATCCCAAGGCGATCGGTATCTTCGGCTATTCCTTCCTCGAGGAAAACGCCGACACGCTGCGGGGATTGAGCCTTGGCGGTTTCGAGCCGACCTACGAGAACATCGCCAGCGGCAGCTATCCCGGCGCCCGTCCGCTCTACATTTACGTCAAGAAGCAGCATGTGGAAGCCGTGCCCGGATTGAAAGAGTATCTCTCGACTTGGGTCGAGAACTGGGGCAAGGACGGCCTGCTTACGAGCAAGGGCATGATCGCCTCCACGCCCGAGGCGGCAGCCCGCAACGCCGAAGTGGCCACGAACCTGACGACGATTCAGGCCACGGATCTGCAATAAAGCGAGCCTGATACCCTAGCGATGTCGCCAGCAATTCTCGTTCTTCTTGCACTCGGCCTTGGCTTGGCCGGGTGGCTGGCGGCTCGCTCTCGGGCCTATGCCTTCAAGGGCAGCGATTCGGTTCGCCTGCATTCGCTGCCCAGCTATCACGCCTGGTATGTCGCGCTCTGGGCCTTCGTACCGGCCATTCTGTTCGCACTGGTGTGGAGCGTGGTGAGCCCGCAGCTCATCCTGCAGGCCATGCTGTCGCATCCCGCGGCCGATGCGCTGCCGCCCTTCGGCCTCGCGCGCAATACGATCCTTGGCGAGGCGATCGCGGTCGCGAATGGCGACATGCAGGCGGTGTTCGATCCGCGCGCGCAGGGCCTCGTCGAACCGGCGCGCGATGCCATCTCCCGCTATGGGCTCATCGGCCTTGCGATCACGCTGATCGCCGGCTTTGCCGGGGGCGCGTTTGCCTTCCTGAAACTGCGTCCCGACTTCACCGCGCGCACCAGGGTCGAGCGCATGGTCATGGGGCTTCTGCTGCTGGCATCGCTGGTGGCGATCCTTACGACATTCGGCATTCTTGCGTCGCTCTTGTTCGAAACCGTGCTCTTTTTCGGCATGGTCAATCCGATTGATTTCCTGTTAGGCACGCATTGGTCGCCCGATCCCATGCGCGACCCTGCCTATACCAGCGGCGAAGATTACGGCGCGCTGCCGCTGTTCTGGGGCACCATCTACATCGGGGCGATCATCGCGATGATCGTGGCTATCCCGCTGGGCATGGGCAGCGCGATCTATCTGACCCAATATGCCTCGCCCACGCTGCGCCGCTGGCTCAAGCCCATTCTCGAGATTCTCGCGGGCGTACCGACGGTGGTCTATGGCTATTTCGCCGCGCTGACGGTGGCGCCGTTCATCCGCGACGTTGCGCAAGGCATCGGCATTTCCAGCGCCAGCAGCGAAAGCGCGCTGGCCGCCGGTCTGATCATGGGGGTGATGATCATCCCCTTCGTATCCTCCATGGCGGACGATTCGATTGCCGCGGTCCCTGCCGCCATGCGTGACGGCAGCCTGGCCATGGGTGCGACGCAATCGGAAACGATCCGCCGGGTCCTCATTCCGGCCGCGCTTCCGGGCATCGTCGCGGGCGTCATGCTCGCGGTGTCGCGCGCGATTGGCGAAACCATGATCGTCGTGATGGCGGCGGGCGCGTCGGCCAATCTTTCCGCCAATCCGCTGGAGAGCATGACGACGGTGACCTACCAGATCGTTGCCATGCTGACCGGGGAAGGCAGTTTCGACCATCCGGCGACCCTGTCCGCCTTTGCGCTGGGCATGGTTCTGTTTGCCGTTACCCTGACGCTCAACTTCATCGCGCTGCGCGTGGTGAAGCGCTACCGCGAAGCCTATGAGTAAGCGTGCGATGAACACTGCCTCCCCTTCCCCGGACATCGACGCCATCGAACGGCAGCGCGCAGACCGCAACGCGATGCTCGCGAAGCGGTTGAAGAAGCGTTACGCGGCCGAAAAGCGTTTCCGCATTCTCGCCATGCTCTCGGTTTTTGTATCGGTTGCGGTTCTGGCCGTGCTGCTGTTCGCGATGACGTCGAACGGGATCGCGGGTTTCACGCGGGCCGAACTCAAGGTGCCGATCCGCTTCACCGAACTGGGCCTTGCCGTCGATCAGAGCCAGTTGGAACAGCCGGGGGCCGAGGCGATGCTGCGCTCCGCCGGATTGGACGATGCGCTGCAGTTCGCGGCGACCCAGGCATATGGCGCCGAGGTTGCCGCCCAGCTTGGCGGCGGCGCCTCGCGTGACCTTGCTTCCAAGATCGCGTCCGATCCCGACATGCTCAATCAGGACGTCACCGTTTCCCTGCCGGTGCGGGACGATCTCGCCGCGGCCTACCGCGGTGAAGGCCCTGCCGAATTGCGAGCCCTGGCGGCCCGATTGAAGGACGAAGGCGTTCTGTCGCGCGCGATCGACTGGGGCTTTCTGGCGCGCGCCGACGCGACCGAGCCTCAGGAAGCGGGCATCTGGGGCGCGCTCAAGGGATCGCTGCTCACCATGATCGTAACGCTGGTGCTGGCGTTCCCGATCGGGGTGCTGGCAGCGGTGTATCTCGAGGAATATGCGCCCAAGAACAAGTGGACCGACATCATCGAGGTATCGATCAACAATCTCGCGGCGGTGCCCTCGATCATCTTCGGCTTGTTGGGCCTCGCCGTCTTCCTATGGATCTTTCCCAATCTGCGCTCGGCGCCGATCATCGGCGGCATGACGCTTGCGCTGATGACGATGCCGGTGATCGTGATCAGCGGGCGCAACGCGATCAAGTCGGTGCCCCCTTCGATCCGGGACGGCGCCCTCGCCATCGGCGCATCCGAAGTGCAGGTCGTGTTCCATCACGTCCTGCCGCTTGCCCTGCCCGGCATCCTGACCGGCACGATCATCGGCATGGCCCGCGCCTTGGGCGAAACCGCGCCGCTGCTGATGATCGGCATGCGCGCCTTCGTCGCCACCCCGCCAGCCGGCTTTACCTCGCCGTCCAGCGTGCTGCCCGTCCAGATCTTCCTCTGGTCGGACGAGATCGACCGGGGTTTTGTCGAGCGTACATCTGCCGCGATTATCGTGCTATTGCTCTTCCTGCTGGCCATGAACGGCCTCGCCATATACCTGCGCAACAAGTTCGAACGCCGCTGGTAAACCCAGAGACCGTCAAATGAAGATGACCATGCACGAACCCAACACGGCCGAGGCCGCCACGCACACCGCTTCTGCCAGGCCGAAGATATCGGCCAATGACGTCTCCGTGTTCTACGGAGACAAGAAGGCGATCGACGAGGTGTCCATCGACATCCACACGCGTTACGTGACGGCCTTCATCGGCCCTTCCGGATGCGGTAAGTCGACCTTCCTGCGCACGCTGAACCGGATGAACGACACGATTTCCAGCGCGCGGGTCGAGGGTGAGATCCTGCTGGACGGCGAAGACATCTACCGATCGAGAATGGACGTGGTGCAATTGCGCGCCCGCGTCGGAATGGTGTTCCAGAAACCGAACCCGTTCCCCAAGTCGATTTACGAGAACATCGCCTACGGTCCGCGCATCCACGGGCTCGCCTCAACCAAGGCGGAAATGGACCGGATCGTCGAGGAATCACTGCAGCGCGCGGGACTGTGGGAAGAGGTGAAGGACCGGCTGGCGGATTCGGGCACAGCACTCTCCGGCGGTCAGCAGCAACGCCTGTGCATCGCCCGCGCGATCGCCGTCGATCCCGAAGTGATCCTGATGGACGAGCCCTGTTCGGCGCTCGACCCGATTGCCACGGCCCGTATCGAGGAGCTGATCGACGAGCTTCGCGGCCGCTATGCGATCGTGATCGTCACCCATTCTATGCAGCAGGCGGCGCGCGTGTCGCAGCGGACGGCGTTTTTCCACATGGGCAAGATGGTGGAATACGGGAAGACAAGTGACATCTTCACGAATCCGCGCGAAGAACGCACGAAGGACTACATCACGGGGCGCTACGGCTGATTATGGAACACACGGTCAAGGCGTTCGAGGAAGACATCACCCGCCTCCGCGGTCTGGTCGCGGAAATGGGCGGTCTTGCCGAACTTTCGGTACAGGAATCGCTCGACGCCATCGTCAATGGCGACGAGGATCTGGGAAATCGCGTCATTGCGCGCGACAAGGAAATCGACGCGCTCGAGATGGAGATCGACCGGCTGGCCGTTCGCACCATCGCGCTGCGCGCGCCGATGGCCGACGATCTGCGCGAAGTGATCGCGGCGCTGAAAATCGCGGGCGTGGTCGAACGTATCGGCGATTACGCCAAGAACATCGCCAAGCGCGTCAACCGGATCGAAGGTCGCCGCCGGTTCGAGCCGCTCGCGCTGATCCCCGCAATGGGCGAGATCGCGGTCGAGATGGTGCACGACGTGCTCACCGCCTATGCCGCTCGCGATCCCATGCTGGCCAAGGAAGTGATCGCCCGCGATGCGCGCGTCGATGCATTCTACGACAGCATCTTCCGCAACGTGGTCACCCACATGGTCGAAAACCCGGCCACGATCGGCAGCACCGCGCAATTGCTGTTCGTCGCGCGCAATATCGAACGCGTCGGCGACCATGCGACCAATGTCGCGGAAATGGTGCATTTCTCCGCCACCGGCTCCTATCCGCCGGACCGCGAGGATACCGAGCGCTAAAATCCCGCCGGACAGTCGCACGCAAATCAATCTCTTGTCATATGCCGGTAATAAAAAGCGTGTGATGGGAGGATCGAACAGCCACTGACAAGGATCCGAGGATTTGCCCGCTCCGCGCCTGCTTCTCGTCGAAGACGATCTCTCGCTTGCCGAGCTCTTGCAATATCGCTTCGAGGCCGAGGGCTATGAAGTGCATGTCACCGGCGACGGCGACGAAGCGCTGATCCTTGCCGACGAACAGGCGCCCGATCTGGTCATTCTGGACTGGATGGTCGAAGGCACCAGCGGCATCGAGATCTGCCGCCGCCTGCGCCGCGACAAGGAAACGGCGCATGTTCCCATCGTGATGCTGACCGCGCGCGGAAGCGAGGACGATCGCATCCGTGGGCTGGAAACCGGTGCCGACGATTACGTGACCAAGCCGTTCTCCCCGCGCGAATTGATCGCGCGCGTCGGCGCGGTGCTCCGCCGCGTACGTCCGGCGCTTGCTGGCGAGATGCTGGAAGTCGGCGATATCAAGCTGGATGCGACCAGCCACAAGGCAACCCGCCGCGGCCAAGCACTGCAACTTGGCCCGACGGAGTTCCGCCTGCTGCGATTCTTCATGGAGCATCCCGGACGCGTGTTCAGCCGCGGACAATTGCTGGATGCGGTCTGGGGCACGGGCAGCGACATCGAACTGCGCACGGTCGACGTCCATATTCGCCGTCTTCGCAAGGGCTTGTCCGTCGAGGGTAGCAAGGACCCGGTCAGGACGGTGCGGTCGGCCGGATATGCATTCGAAGCGTCCTAGTCATTTTTGCTGCGCTGCAAGATTGACAGAAGATTAACACCGGCGCAGCCTGACCTTTGTCGGGTATAACATCGACGTTCAAAATATACCGGTTATGCCCGATGGAAAACTGCGCCTGTCGCGCAGGTTCCAACAAGGGGAAAACTGATGAAAACTGCAAGACTACTTGCGCCGCTTGTCGCGGCGACGATGGCGTTTGCCTGCCCTCAACTTGCGATGGCCCAAAGCGAATGGCCGTTTGTCAGTGGTGAATATGTCGAGGTATCCGGTATCGAGATCGATGACGGACATGGGCTGGATTATGCCAACCATCTGGCCGGCATGTGGCGCAAGGGTCAGGCCTTCGCAATGGAACAGGGCTGGATCACCGGTTACGAAGTCCTGATCAACTCGTTCCCGCGCAAGGGCGAGCCCGATGTCTATCTGATGACGCGCTGGACCGAATGGGAAACGCCCGAAGAAGAAGAAGCGCGGGCCGAGGCCTATCGCAGGCACATGGCGATGACCGAATCCGAGATGCAGAGCGCATCGGGCGACCGTGCGGAATACAGGACCGTGGCGAGTTCCATATTGCTGCGGTCGATGAAGTTCCGCGACTGATCTAGGGCGGGTTTGGGTCGCGCCCGCCCCTATCCTAATCATAGATGTCCTAACAGTCGATGTCCTAGCGGCAGAAACTGCCGAAACCTCGATCCGCCTGGTCGAGATGAAAATGATCTTCATGCAGCGCATTATATTCAGGCGACAGCACAGTGCCGAATACGTCGCAGGCCCCGTCCCGTACCTGCCGCAGAAACGCCGCCTCCGGATTGCCGGAGCCTTCCTCCGCCCAATCGCCTGACAAGGTTAGCTGCCGTCCATCCTCCAGCGTAAACCCCGCGATATCGATGGCATTGGCGGTCGCATGTTCGCTCCATCGTCCCGTGGTGCCGCCATTGACGCGCCTGCAGCTATAGGTGCCGAGGTGCTGCAGGCTTGCCACCCTGCTTCCCAGCAATTGCTCCGCCGCGGGCTGCACCCGGTGCCGCATCCACCAGACGAGCGCCGCATCGACTGCGCAGCTGGCCTCTGGCGCCGAGGGCGAAAGCTGCAGGCCGCGATCCGCGAGATCGGTGATCCGAAGCCTGTCCTCGCGCCGACACGCGCCCTCCCCCGCCGGATCGAGCGGCGTGAAGGGAATACCGGCCCGGTCCAGCGCATCGCGGCACAGGCCGGGATCGCCGCGCAGCGATGCCAGCTTGGTCCCCGTCGCCCAGCCTTCGGGACCATTCAGATCGAGCGGCGCGCGCGGATCATGTTCCGGATGCGCCTTCAGCCAGCCATGCGCACCGGCCCCCAGCGCGAGCAGCACGAACAGAACGATGATCAGGCGATCGATGCGGAAGGGGCGGGGCGGCAGGCGTTTTTCGATATTCACTTCAATGGAAATCCCGAGAAGGCGGTAGGATCCGGGGCACGATCCGGACATCGCGCGGATGCCGTCCCTGGAACCCGCATTCGCGGTTGCCGGCGGGCGGCGGCTCCCACGGATCGATCGGCAGGATCGCACCGTCGGGTGCGCTGCCATGCGGAGCGGCAACCGCGGGGTCGTCCGCCCCTTCGCGCAGATTGTCGCGCGGGTTCATCTTGGCGGGGAGCGGGCTCTGCACATGATCGGCGCGGGCCAGCACCGTCGGCATCATGTCGTCGGACAGAGCATGCAGCGCGTGATTGGCATCGACCATGTGCTGCACGATCACATGAACCACGTCATCGTCATATTCGACCCGGCCGCGCACTTCCATCAGCCGCGCGCCCATCACCACCTTGCGGTATTTCTCCTTCAGATGCGGCCAGACGACCAGATTGATGACGCCGGTCTCGTCCTCCAGCGTGATGAAGCATACGCCCTTGGCGCTGCCGGGGCGCTGACGGATCAGCACGACGCCCGAAACCTGCACGTTGGAACGGAACTTGCGGTCGCGCAGGTCGCAGGCGCGGATGAAACCGCGTTCGGCAAGTCCGGCGCGCAGGAAAGCCATCGGATGCGCCTTCAGCGAGAGGCGCATGGTCTGGTAATCCGCCACCACTTCCTCGGACAGGGGCATCGCGGGAAGACGGGCAGGCGCAGTCTCCGCCCCCTCGTCGCGGGCCCTTGCCGCCTCGAACAAGGGCAGCGGCGGGGCCGATACGATGGAACGCGCATCCCATAAAGCCTGCCTGCGCGACAATCGCATAGAGCCGAAGGCATCGGCATGGGCCAGACGCTCGATATGCGCAGCCGGAATGCCCGATCTTTCGCGCAAGGCAGCCACATCGGGAAAGGCGCCGTGATCCTCGCGCGCGGCGATCAGGCGGGCCGCGACATGTTCGGGCAGGCCGTCCACCTGCCGCAGGCCCAGCCGCAATGCGACGCCATCGCGTTCCGCAGGTTCCAGCGTGCAATCCCATTCCGACAAGTTCACATCGGCAGGCCGCACCTCCACCCCGTGCTCCGCCGCGTCGCGCACGATCTGTGCAGGCGCATAGAACCCCATCGGCTGCGAATTCAGCAGCGCGCAGGCGAAGGCGGCAGGGTAATGGCATTTCAGCCAGCTCGACACATAGACCAGATGAGCAAAGCTGGCGGCGTGGCTCTCGGGAAAGCCATATTCGCCGAAACCGCGGATCTGGTTGAAGCAGCGCTGCGCGAATTCGCGGTCATAGCCGCGCTCCACCATGCGTTCGACCATCATGTCCTGAAGCTCGTCCACCATGCCGCGCGATCGGAAGGTCGCCATCGCCTTGCGCAACCGGTTGGCTTCCGCCGACGAGAACTTGGCGGCATCCAGCGCGATCTTCATCGCCTGCTCCTGAAAGATCGGCACGCCCAGCGTGCGGCCAAGTATGCTGGACAGCTCATCGGGCGGCCCGTGCGCAGGGCCGGGAGCGGGGATTTCCACGCGTTCCTCTCCGCGCCGGCGCTTGAGATAGGGATGCACCATGTCGCCCTGAATGGGGCCGGGTCGCACGATGGCGACCTGAATCACAAGATCATAGAACTCGCGCGGGCGCAGGCGCGGCAGCATGTTCATCTGGGCCCGGCTCTCCACCTGGAACACGCCCAGCGAATCCCCGCGCCGCAGCATGGCATAGGTCTCGGGATCCTCGCGCGGGACACTGGCCAGCGTCAGCGCGCGGCCATGGTGATCGGCCACTTCGTCGAGGCATTTCCGGATGCAGGTCAGCATGCCCAGCGCCAGCACGTCGACCTTCAATATGCCCAGCGCCTCGATATCGTCCTTGTCCCATTCGATGAAGCTGCGATCGGGCATCGCGCCATTGCCGATCGGCACCGTCTCGGTCAGCGCGCCCTGCGTCAGGATGAAGCCGCCGACATGCTGCGACAGATGGCGCGGCATGCCGATCATCTGCTGGGTAAGCGCCAGCACCCGCCGCAGATGCGGATCGCTGATGTCCATGCCGGTCTCTGCCACATGCGCCTCGCCGATCTCGCGTCCCCAGCCGCCCCAGACGGTGCCTGCCAGCTTGGAGGTCACATCCTCGGACAGGCCCATCGCCTTGCCCACTTCGCGGATCGCCATGCGTGGGCGGTAATGGATGACGGTGGCGCACAGGCCGGCGCGGTGGCGCCCGTATTTCTCATAGATATGCTGGATCACTTCCTCGCGCCGCTCATGCTCGAAATCGACGTCGATGTCGGGCGGCTCCTTGCGCTCTTCGGAAATGAAGCGGTCGAACAGCAGGGCGTGGCGCGCGGGATCGACCGCCGTGATCTCAAGGCAATAGCACACCGCCGAATTGGCGGCAGAGCCGCGCCCTTGGCACAGGATCGGCGGATCGACGCTGCGCGCGAAGTCGACGATGTCCTTGATGGTCAGGAAATAGCGGGCCAGGTCCAGCTTCTCGATCAATGCCAGTTCGCGCGCAATCGTGGCGCGGATATGATCGGGCACGCCGGCGGGATAATCCTCTGGCGGATAGCGGCGCGCTGCCCCCTCCCATGTCAGGATTTCCAGATGCTGCTGCGGCGTGCGGCCCTGCGGATAGATCTCCTCGGGATATTCATAGCGCAGCTCGTTCAGGCTGAAGCGGCACCTGTCCGCCAGATCCCGCGCGGCGCGTATCGCATGGGGCCAGCGGGCGAACAGGCGCATCATTTCTTCCGGCGCCTTCAGATGCCGTTCGGCATTGGCGTGCAGCAGATAGCCGGCCTTCGCCACGGTGGTCTTGTGCCGGATCGCGGTCATCACGTCCTGCAGCGGACGGCGGTCGGGCGCGTGGTAATGCACGTCATTGGTCGCCAGGATCGTCATCCCGTTGTCCCGCGCCAGCGCGTTCAGCCGTTCGATCCGGGCGATATCGTCGCCGCAATACAGATGGCTGGCCGCAAGATGGCGCAAGGATGGCAGCATTGCGCCCAGATGCGGCACAAGTCTGGCAAAACTCAGCCGCCTTTGCGCCGGTTCTGGCGCGCTGCCGTCCAGCGGAACGACATTGCCGGGAAGGCTGACCGTGATGTCCGCATCCAGATCCGGCGGCGGCAGGGCGATCAGGTGCAGCGCCCCTCCTCCATCGTCGGCGGCATGGGCGGCCAACATCGCCAGATCGATCTCGCATATGCCCTTGTCCTGCCAGTCGCCGGACAGGGTTTGCATGCGCCCCCGGCTGATCAGGCGCGACAGCCGGCCATAAGCCGCGCGTGTTTCGGGATAGGCGAGGAACGCGAGGCCCTCCACGGTCTCGATCCGCGCGCCGATAACGGGGCGCAGACGCAGGGTTTCCGCCTCGGTATGGATGCGCACCACGCCTGCCAGCGAATTGGCATCGGCTATCCCGATCGTGTCATAGCCGAGTGCACGCGCCGTCGTGACCAGATCGACCGCATCCGACGCGCCGCGCAGGAAGGTAAAGCACGACACCAGCCCCAGCTCGACGAAAGGAGCTCTTTCGGGCGTGTCTATCGCATCGGGATCGACATCGATCCGGCGGCGGTCGGGCGTAAGCGGGGCGTCGGGCATGGCGGCACCATGACGGCCCTAGCCGCGCGGGCATGCACAGGTTTCCCCATGCTGTCCCGGCCTGTCCACAGGGATTTCCGCAGGTCTGCGCACAGGCTTGTCCACAGGATCTCCACAGCGGGCCATATGCGCAAGGGTCACGCCAGCGCCTCCAGCCGCGCGGCGACGGCGGCCAGGTCTTCGCCAAACAGGCGCGTCTGTTCCTCGCGCGCGGCCCCTTCCAGGCGGAGCAGATAGGACGGGTGCGCGGTCACCCACAGCTCGCTGCCATCCTCCAGCTCGATCGGCTTGCCCCGCGCCTTGGTGATCGAAACCGTCTTGCCCAGCATGGACCGCGCCGCACTGGCCCCCATCGCCAGCACGAGGCGCGGCTTCACGATCGAGCGCTCGGCCTCTACCCACCAGCGGCAGATGTCGATTTCCTTGGCGGCGGGCGACTGGTGCAGGCGGCGCTTGCCGCGCTGCACATATTTGAAATGCTTGACCGCATTGGTGACATAGGCGGCCTTGCGGTCGATCCCCACCTGTTCGAGATGCACGTCCAGCAATTGCCCGGCGGGGCCCACGAACGGGCGGCCCTGCAGATCCTCGTTATCGCCGGGCTGTTCGCCCACGATCATCAGCGGGGCGCCCGCGGGCCCCTCGCCCATTACCGCCGTGTTGTGCAGTTCACCGATCGGGCAGCGGGCACAGGCATGAATCGCCTTGTCGACCGCGTTCAGCGTTTCGGGCCGCTCTTCCTCATCCATCGCACCTGCCGATACCATCGCCGCCTCTCGCGCCTGCGCGCCCGCGACGAGTTCGGGAATGAGCTGCGCCTCGGGCATGTTCTTCCAGTACTTGCGGGGCATTTCCTTGAGCATGGCCCCGATCTTCAAACGCGCCGGATTGAAAATGGATGCGTAATAGCCGCGCCACATCTCCTCGACCGGATCGCCCGTAGGCGCATCGGCGCGCGTGGCCGGGGGGCCTTCGCGCAGCGTCTCGCCGTCCCAGTGCAGGCTGCCGCGCGGGGTCAGGATCGACCAGCGCATATTGGCAAAGCGGCGCGTGAAGAACCCCGCGTTGTGGCGCAGGATGTGGTGGAACGGTTCGAACCAGGCGACGAAATATTCGCCCTCCTCATGCTCGACCTCGCGAAAGCGCAGGAAGGCGCGCATCTTGTGAATGTCGCGGCGGACCGCGCGCGCCATGTCGGCCATCGCTCGGATGTCGGCATCGGCCGCATCCTCGATCAGCCGCGGTTTCGACTGCAGCCGCCACAGCACGCGATAGAGCAGGCCAAAGCGTTCCGGATCGGAATGCATGATGACCGTCTTCGCGATTTCCATGAAGCGGCGCGATACGCGCGGCTGCGCGGCGTCCCTGTCGGGCACGGGCAGGCGGCGGTCGCCATGGGTGAACAGATTGCCCGCCGGGCCGCCCGGTTCGGACCATGCGATGCGGTCGGGCGGCACGTCGGCCATGACCATGCGCCGCGCATGATCGCGCCATTCGGCGAAATCGTCCGGCGCGGCCATCGGCACCACGTGATAGGCGCCCAGCCTGACATGCTGAAGCGCCGTCATGCCGCGAACAGGTCCAGTTGCCGCCCCGCATCGGGGGCGACCAGCGCCTTGAGATCGGCCCGGTCGGTCAGCGTCACGGGCCGCCAGTCGGCCGTGACGATGAAGGGCCGCAGCTTGGCCACCGACACGGTCAGCTTTGCGATATCGTCCAGCCGCAGGGTGCGATGCCGCCGCGCGCTGAGGATCTGGCCCACCCCGCGCGTACCCAGCCCCGGCACGCGCAGCAGCGCCTCTTTCGGCGCACGGTTCACGTCGACGGGAAAGCTTTCGCGGAACTTCAGCGCCCACGCCAGCTTGGGATCGATGTCCAGTGGCAGCATGCCGTCCACACCGGCAGCCTGCGCCACCTCGCCCGGCGAATAGCCGTAGAAGCGCATCAGCCAGTCCGACTGGTATAGCCGGTGCTCGCGGATCAGGGGCGGACGCTTCAGCGGCAGCACCGCGCTGGCATCAGGAATGGGGCTGAAGGCCGAGTAATAGACACGCCGCAGCCGGTGCTGGCCGTAAAGCGCGCTGGCCCGGTTGACGATATCGGCATCGCTGGCTCCGTCGGCACCCACGATCATCTGGGTCGACTGGCCCGCGGGCGCATAGCGGGGCGCATGGCGAAAGCGCTTCTTCGCGTCGCGCGCCTCGGTGATGGCATCGTTCATCGTGCCCATCGCGCCATCGATGGTCTGCGCGTTCTTGTCGGGCGCCAGCCGCACCAGCCCGGCCACGGTGGGCAGTTCGACATTGATCGACACCCGGTCGGCGTACAGCCCCGCGCGGCGCACGATCTCTGCATCGGCCTCGGGAATGGTCTTGAGGTGGATGTAGCCGCGGAAATCATGCTCCTCGCGCAGGATGCGCGCGGTTTCGACCAGCTGCTCCATCGTATGGTCGGAATTGCGGATGATGCCCGAAGACAGGAACAGCCCCTCGATATAATTGCGCTTGTAGAACGAGAGCGTCAGATCGGCCACTTCCTGCGGCGTGAAGCGCGCCCGCTCCACGTTCGAGCTCTTGCGGTTCACGCAGTAGTGGCAATCGAAGATGCAATGATTGGTCAGCAGCAGCTTGAGCAGCGAGATGCAGCGCCCGTCGGGCGCATAGGCGTGGCAGATGCCCATCCCCTCGGTGGACCCGACGCCCTTGCCCCCGCGGCTGTCGCGTTTGTTCGTGCCCGACGATGCGCAGGACGCATCATATTTGGCGGCATCCGCCAGGACTTTCAGCCTTTCGATTACGGTCTTCTGTATCATGCGCGACTCCTGCGTTCACTATATGTTCTTCGAGGCTCGGTGGCCAGCCTGAAAAATCGAACATAATTTTCACAAGAATCTGCCAAAGGTTAACCATATTGTGTTCTTTTGTGGCTCAAACGTGGAGTTGTCTTTGTCATATGAATTACAAGCTGTGTTAACTATTTGCTGGATTTTTTGAGGATAAGATCAGATAAAGGGGAAACGGCTCATCGGCATGCATGCCTTGATGAAGCGGTAAATCAGGGATCGCGGATGTCGAATAGCACGGAAGGCCTCCGTGTGGGGGCGGCGGAGTTTTGGCTTCGCCGCCCTTTGGCTTGATGCACTGCAATTGCGTGGTTGGTCCTGAATAATCCGGTCGGGTTCGGGAACTTCAGCCGAATATTCCCTGCAGAAACCATTCGGGCGCGCCGCCCCGGCCGTCGCCTGCAAGACCGAGGCGATAGATCCAGAAACGCCGCCCCTCGCCATCCTCGATCCGGTAGTAATCGCGCAGCCTTGCCGCCCCCTTTTCGCGCCACCATTCGGGCGCGATGCGTTCGGGACCCTCGGCGCGGGCCACATCGTGCAGCCCGCCGCGCCAGCGAAAACGCTGAGGCAGTCCGTCGGGGGTGGCATAGAGAACGGAAATCAATTCCGCCTTGTCCAGCAGCTTGAGCGGGCGGGCATGGAAGGCAAAACTCTCCTGCGCGGCCGGCAGGCTGTCGAGCGGCGCCTGCCAGCGCTGCGCGCGTTCGGGCACATGGCTGGCATGCGGCACCGGACGGCGCACGGCCTGCGGGCCCAGCCGCGCGGCCAGACGGTCGACACAGGCTGCAAGGCTGGTGCCATGCTGCTGCGCGGACGCCTCGAGATCCCCCTGCGCCAAGTCCAGCGGCTCTGCCCAGCGAACCACCAGCCGCGCCATCTCTATCCCAAGCCCCGCATCGATCGTCGCGATGCGTTCGGCGAACAGGCGGCAGATATGGGCCCCGTCGCGCGTGGCGGCGGCCAGTTCGAGCGTGCGGACCGCGACTTCGCCGTCGACCCGCCAGCATGCGAATTCAAGCCTGCGCGCGCCTTCCCCCCTGCCTTCCAGTTCGCGCATCATGGCGGCGGCCAGATCGGCCAGCACCGTTTCCAGCAAGGGCAGATGGCGGATCGGTTCCATCAGGCGCAGCTGCACCATCGCCGGCGATTTGCCGATCACCGGAAGCATGGGTTCGGGGACGAGCCCGATCATCTGGTCGCGCCGCATCAGCGGATTGGCCATGGCCGAACGGCGGTTGCGAAAGCGGCGCGACAGGGCGTCGCGGCCGATGTCGTCGAGATCGCCCAGACGCTTCAGCCCCAGACGGCGCAGCACCGTCAGCACATCGTCGTCCAGCCGCAGCGCGGCCACCGGCAATTGCGCAAGACAGGCCGCGATATCGCCATCTTGTGGCAGGATCGCGCCACCCTTGTGCCCCGATGATGCCGCGAAATGCGCCAGCGCCCATGCGGCCCCGGCGGTGGGCGCGATCGCCAGCCGTACCGTCAGGCCGCGCCGTTCGAACACGCGCGACGCATCGGCCAGCAGGCGCGGCTCTCCGCCGAACAGATGCGCCGCGCCGGTGATGTCGACGATCACGCCGTCGGGCGGATCAAGCGCGCTCCATGGTCCCCAGCGCTGCGCCCAGACGGCCAGCCTTTCCAGAAAGGCGAGATCGCCCGCGGGATCGGCAGGCCGGACGTCCAGCGCGGGACACAGGGCGCGCGCATCGGCCAGCATGGTGCCGGTCCGCACGCCCGCAATTTCCGCTGCGCGATTGGTGGCGGTGATGCGGGGGCCATGCGCCGTTTCGCAGATCAGCGCGACGGGGGTGTCCGCCGCCGCGTCCGCCCCTTCAGCCTGCCGCCAGCGATCGATCGCCAGCCGCGCGCACCAGATCGCCAGCACGCGCCGGTTGGGCGTGCGGTCGCTGGTGTGCGGCATCGTGATCGATCGGGCGGGCGGAGAGGATCGATTCCCCATGGCCCCCTCCATCACAGGTGGCGAGTTCCGGCCTGATCCACCATGCACCGGGACGCAGGCCGCGTGCGCGGAACAATTCCCCGCGCCAGCCCGGCAGGCCGGGCGCCTGCGGATTCCAGCGCGGCGCATGCGACATGGCAGAGCGCACGTCCCACCGCATGCGCGCCGCCCCCAGATCGCGCCTTGCATCGAGGCGCACCAGCCATAGCGGCACCTGGTGGCGTTCCGCCGCCAGCACCAGCCGGCGCGAGGCGGTGAAATCCAGCGCCCGGGGATTGCCCGCGATCTCTCCCACCACGAAGGCAAGGTCGCGGCAGCGCACGCCTTCCTCCAGAGCGAACAGCGCATCCTCTGCGGTCCTGGCGGTGACATGGATCAGCCGGTGCGCAAGATCGCGCGGCAGGCCGGGAAGGAAAGGACGACCGCCCGTGAGGATGGCCGCCGCGTCCTGAACCCACAGGAAGGCCCGCTCGTCATCGGTTTCGGTCAGGGCCTGCTGATCCCCCGGCCTTGGCGCGGATCGCGCCAGTTCCAGCGCCAGCGCCGCCCCTGCCCCTTCGTCGCCCCGCGCAAAGATCTCTCCCGCCCCGCGAAAGGCGATGTCCGGGCTCCACCCCCGCGTCGAAGCGCCGTCCTTTCCATCCAGCCAGCGCGAACCCGCCAGTTCGGCAGCCGGAAACAGCCCTTCGGGAAGGGCGGCATCGGCATGATCGGAACCCGGAACAGCGATGACAAAACTCCTGCTTGCAGTCGGATAAGAGGGCGAATCGGGAATCGGAAACGCCCTGTGTTCTTATTATGTTCCATACGCCTCGTCCATGCACCATGGGGAAAAACGGAACGGCTGCGGGTTCTGCCCGTTGCGATAACAAGGACACGAAAACCGAAGGACACACATATGAAATACGAACAGGGCAATCCCGACGAGATGAAGCACAAGTTCTGGAAAGAGCTGGCCTCTTCACCCTTCGTGATGTTGCAGCTCGACAGCAATCCGGACAGCACGGCACCGATGACGGCGCAGCTGGACAAAGACGCCAATCACGCGATCTGGTTCTTCACCTATCGCGACAATCATTTTGCCAAGATGGGCCCGGCCAATGCCAGCTTTGCGTCGGACGGCCATAAGCTGTTCGCGCGCTTCCACGGCAATCTTGTCGAGGAAACGAGCAAGGAACGGCTGGAAAAGCAGTGGGACAATACGGTCGAGGCTTGGTTTCCGGAAGGCAAGACCGATCCCCGCCTGCTGATGATGCGGATGGATCTGGGCGATGCGACCATCTGGGATGCCGACCTTGGCCTGACCACCACCGCCAAGATGCTGCTGGGCATGGATGTCACCCACGATGTGGGCGAGAACCACGCCGAAACCACACTGTAATGCAAAAGGGGCCGCCCTCCAGGCGGCCCCTTCGTTTATGCGATACTTCGCCTAGGCAATCAGGCGCCTATGCGATCAGGCCGATCCCAGCAGGCCGGGGAACAGGCCGAACAGCAGGATCAGAAACACCGCCACCGGTGCCAGCCACGCCATGACGAGGCGATAAAGCGTCAACATACCCGCCGACAGGCCCGTCTCCGCCTCGACCAGCCTGCGATCCGCCTTCCAGCCGATGAACAAAGATACGCCGAGCGCGGCAAGGGGTAGCATCACCTTGCCCGTCAGCCCGTCGATCGAATCCAGTATGTCGTTGTTCGCGAAGATGTCCCAGAACCACAGCGGCCTGACGTCGGACAGCACATTATAGCCCATCGCGCAGAACAGGCCGATCACATAGGCCCCGCCGCCGACCAGCAGCGCGGCGACCAGACGCTTTTGCCGAAAGCGGTCGATCACCCAGGCCACCGGCCCTTCGAGCAGCGAGATCGAACTGGTGAGCGCGGCGAAGAAGATCAGCACGAAGAACGCAAGGCCGATCAGCGAACCCGCCGGCATCTGCGAGAAGGCGACGGGCAGCGACTGGAACACCAGCACCGGCCCCGCCGCGGGATCGAGTCCCACCGCGAACACGATGGGAAAGATCATCAGGCCCGACAGCAGGGCCACGCCCGTATCGGCCGCCGCGATCATGCCCGCGGTCGGCGCCAGCTTCACATCGTCGCCGACATAGGCGCCATAGGTGATCAGCGCCGCGGAGCCGAGCGAGAGTGAGAACAGTGCCTGTCCCAGCGCCTCGTTCACCGCCGTAGGCGTCAGTTCGGAAAAATCGGGCGTGAACAGGAACGCCAGCGCCTGCGCGAATTCACCGGTGAACGCGCCATAGATCGTGATCGCGACCAGCAGCACGAAAAACGCGGGCATCAGCGTGCTGGCCGCCTTTTCGATCCCGTCATGCACGCCCTTGGCGACGATCAGCACGGTGACCGCCATGAACGCCGTGTGCATCCCGATCATCATGCCGAGGTTGCCGAACAGCGAACCCATGCGGCCGGTGATGATTTCCTGCGTCTCGCCCGCGAAGGCAGTGCCGAACGGCGCGCCCGCGCCGATCGAGGAGGCGACGTCACCGATCATCACGAAGACATAATACAGCGCCCAGCCCGCCACGACCGAATAGAAGGACAGGATGAGAAAGGCGGCGATGATCTCTATGCCGCCAAAGACCCGCCACTTGGTGGACACGCCCGATTTTTCGGCGACGCGCGCGATCGATCCGGCGGCATCCTCGCGCCCCGTGCGGCCGATCATCACTTCGGACAGGACCAGCGGCAGGCCGATCAGGAACACGCAGCCGATATAGACGAGAACGAAGGCACCGCCGCCATTCTCTCCCGCCAGGGTGGGAAAGCGCCAGATATTGCCCAATCCGACCGCCGCGCCGATCGCGGCGAGCAGGAATGCCGTCCGCGAGGACCAGCCCTGTTCACCGGCCTGTCCAGTCGCACCTGCCATTCATCCCTCCGTTTCATCTGTAACCGGCCTGACTTATAGACACGAAACGCCCGCTGGAAACCCGCTGTCTGGCGTGCGTCCACATTGCGCCCCCTCTGGCGGACTTTCCAGCGCGGTGCTCGCCCGCTAGAACGCGGGTCATGTCCACGACCTTTCAGCTCGACACCGCGACCAGCCGCGCCAATCCCACCCCCGCCCCGATGAAGCGCCTGACCGTGCCCAAGGTGATGCAGCGCAAGAAGGACGGGGTGACCGAAGAACCGCTGGTGATGCTGACGGCCTATACCGCGCGGATGGCACAGTTGCTGGATCCGCATTGCGATATCCTGCTGGTAGGGGACTCGCTGGGGCAGGTGATATATGGCCTGCCCTCCACGCTTCCCGTGACGCTCGACATGATGGCGGCGCATGGCGCGGCGGTGGTGCGGGGATCGTATCACTCGCTGGTCGTGATCGACATGCCGTTCGGCAGCTATGAAGCGTCGCCGCAGCAGGCATTCGAAAGCGCCAGCCGGATCATGGCCGAAACCGGCGCGGCGGCGGTCAAGCTGGAAGGCGGTGTCGCCATGGCCGAGACGATCAGCTTCCTCTCGCAGCGCGGCATTCCCGTGATGGGGCATGTCGGCCTGACGCCTCAGGCGGTGAACGCGCTTGGCGGATATATGGCGCGGGGCCGCAGCGAGGCGGAGGAAGCGCGCATCGTCGCGGACGGCAAGGCGGCGGCGGACGCCGGCGCGTTCGCCGTGGTGATCGAAGGCGTGGTCGAGGATATCGCCATCGCGCTGACCGAGCAGCTCTCGATCCCGACCATCGGCATCGGCGGTTCGGCCCGCTGCGACGGACAGGTCCTGGTCGCCGAGGACATGCTGGGCATGTTCGAGCGCACGCCCCGCTTCGTCAAACGCTACAACGATATCGCCAGCGTCATATCGGACACGGCGGCGGAATATGCGGCCGACGTACGCTCTCGCCGGTTTCCGGGGGACGAGCAGGTGTACAAGGCGAAATAGGCGCTGCCTGCGGCCTGCCGCCAAATCTTCAAATTCGTATCAATTCGTTAGGATTGCCTGAATTCTGCCGCTAAGCTGACGGTCCGCCGGGCGCCGGGCGCTTGGCGAGGCTGTAGGAGGATACGATGAAAGGCATGATGAAGCTGGTGCTGACTGGCTGTTTTCTGGCGAGTGCACCTCTGGGCTGGCAGGCCATGGCGCAGATCATGAGCAGCGATGTCCGGTTTCCGTCCGGATCGACCGGCACGACCCTGTCGGGCAGCATCACGGGCGACCAGATCAGGGATTATGTCGTGCGCGCCAATGAAGGTCAGGTCATGTCGGTCCGGATGAGCGGATCGGAGATCGTGCATTTCAACGTCCTTCCGCCCGGTAGCGATAACGAGGCGATCTTCATCGGCAGCACCGAAGGGGACAGTTTCTCGGGCACGCTGGGCGCCTCGGGGGCCTACAAGATTCGGGTCTACCAGATGCGGTCGACGGCGCGGCGCGGTGAAAGCGGTTCGTTCAACCTGTCCATCTCGGTCACCGGAAGCGGCCATGCGGCTGGCGGTTCCCATGCAGGACACGGCGCGACCGGATCGCATGCAGGCAGCATTTCGGGCATTCAGGGGATGGACGGCGTTGCGGCGTTCGACGAACTGATGGCGCGCGGTTTCACCAATGTGGACTCGTTCTCTTCCGGGGATACGCTTTACGGCATCTATTATTATACGGCTTCGAGGCTGTGCGTGCAGACGACCTCGGCCGATGGCAGGATTCTCGATATTCGCGATATCGAAACTCATCCCAAGTGTCGCTGACCCCTTCGAAAGCTTGAACCGATCGGGAAGGATTGCGATCGCTCCCGATCATGACCCACCGCCTGTTCGTCGCCATAAAGCCCCCGCAAGACGTGCTCGATATTCTGATCGACACGATGGAGGGGATCGACAACGCCCGCTGGCAGTCGGAGGAGCAGTTGCACCTGACCTTGCGCTTTGTGGGTGAGGTCGACACGCCGCAAGCAAATGATCTTGCCGATGGCCTGAGCGCCGTTCGTTTTGAGCGGTTCGATCTGCAAATCGCGGGCGTCGGCCATTTCGAGAAGAAGGGGCGGCCCCATACGCTGTGGGCGGGCATCGGTCCCTCGCCTGCCCTGGCCATGCTTCAAAAGAAGATCGAAAGCGTTTGCCGGTCCGTCGGCCTGCCGGCGGAAACGCGCGTTTTCGCGCCGCATATCACTCTGGCGAGGCTGTCGGGGTCCGCTGGGCCGATCGCACCCTTTCTTGCGGCCCACGCATCGCTGCGATGCGCGCCATTCACGGTCGAGCGATTCATGCTTTTCGAGAGCACCTTGTCGACCAAGGGTGCGCATTACGATCCGGTTGTCGCCTATCCCCTGCGCTAGACCAGCAGCGCCTGCGAACCGCGGTCGCCAATCCAGCGTACACTCGCGTTCCAGACTCGGGCGATCAACTCCTCGTTGAGCGCTTCCCGGGGAGCCGCGTCGGCCGCGACCCTGCCCTTGTCGAGGACGATGACCCTGTCGGCGTGATTCATCGCCAGCGCCAGATCGTGCATGACGACCGCAAGCGCGCGCCCACGCGCGGCCTGCTCCTTCATGAGCCGCACCAGATCAGCGGCATGCCCGATATCGAGGCTGGCGAAAGGTTCATCGGCGAGGATGTACTGCGGTTCGCCCGCCAGGACCCGCGCCATCATCGCACGGGCTTTCTCCCCGCCCGATAGTCGCGAAACGGGCCGGTCCGCCAATGGCTCAAGCTGCATGTCGGCGATGGCCTTTTCGATTGCGGCCAGATCGGCCTCTTTTCCGGCGCGCACGGGACGGCCCGGCACGGCGCGCCATGGCAGCCTGCCAAGGCCGACAAGGGTCCGGACATCGACATCCCAGGCGGCTTCCGATTGCTGCGGGAGAAAGCCGATCACGCGGGCTCGCTCTCGCGGCTGGAATTCGGCAAGTGGCCGGCCGTTCACGTCGATCTCGCCCCCGGCTGGGCTGACCAGCCCTGCCAGCGCCATCAGCAAGGTTGATTTTCCAGCGCCGTTCGGGCCGCAGATAGCCGTCACTTCGCCCGGCCGGATGACGCAACTGGCGCCAGCGACCACAGGTGATCCGCCACGCACGACGGTCATGTTGCTGCCCCGCATCACGCCAGTTGCCGCCGCAAGCGAAGCAGGAGTGCAAGGAAGAACGGCGCGCCCAGCAGCGACAATGCAATGCCGAGACGCAGCTCGCCGGCCACGGGAGCGAGGCGGCAGAAAATATCGGCCACGAGCACGAGCAAGGCCCCAGCCAATGCACTAGGAACGAGCAGGCTGGACGGTCGCCGGTCGGTGAAAGGCCGGCCGAGATGGGGGACCATGAGCCCGACGAAGCCGACGATGCCTGCCACTGCCACGCCGGCCCCAATGGTCAGGCCGATGCCGATGACGATGGCCCATTGCAGGCGGCGCGCCTCGACTCCCAGCGAGAGGGCGGCCTCTTCGCCCAGCATCATCGCATCGAGCGAAGGGCCGCACGCCCACAGAACGATCAATCCGGCCAGGGTCAGGGGCGCCGCGATCCAGACATCGCTCCAGCTACGGTCGATGAGCGCGCCCATGAGCCAGGTCACGATTTCGGACATGGCGAAGGGATTGGGCGACAGGCTGATGGCAAGGCTGGTCAGCGTTCCGGCAAGGCTTGCGATCATCAGGCCCGCAAGCGTGAACAGAGCGATGCCGCCCGTCCGCCCCGCGATCAGGGCCAGCAGCGCCATGGCGCCCCCTGCGCCCAGCAAGGCAAAGGCGGGCAGCATGAACGGAATGGCGGCGAGGCCCAGAAACAGGGCCATCACCGCCCCGAATGCCGCGCCGGGCGCGATGCCGAACAGGCCGGGATCGGCCAGCGGATTGCGCAGATATCCCTGCATGGCCGCTCCGGCCCCGCCAAGGCCTGCACCGATGATCAGCGCAAGAACGCTGCGCGGCAGGCGCAACTCGGCGAGGATGACCGACGCATTGGGCACCGGCTCGCTCCAGGGCACGATCCATATGCGTCCCGCGAGCAGGGACAGCGGCAAGGCAAGCGCGAGGGCCGCGATCAGAATGGCGGAAAGGCGAGTCACGAAGCGCTCTCCCTCCTGATATCCTGCAAGCGGCGCAGGGCCCGTGGGATCGTCGGACCGCCGCAAAACAGAAGCGTGGGATCCAGCTTGAACCGCCTCGTAGCCGAAAGTGAGCCGAGAGCGGGATGATGCAGTTTCCGGTTTTCCTCTTCCGGACCCGAACCAGCGACAAGCATGAGCGGCGGGGGATCAGCAAGCACCTGTTCCAGCGGCAGGACGGTGCCCTGCCCCAACCCGCGACCCGCGCTCCAATTGGTGAAGCCGCTGTGACCGAGCAGGTCGCTGATGAGCGTCTGTTCCCCGGGAACGAGGCCGCCCGTCTGCCACACGAGCGCGGCCATTTCGGGCTCGCCTGAACGCGCGGCTTCGTGAACCGCCTTTTCGATCCGGCCAACAAGGCGTTCACCCGCCCGCTGTTCATGCGCCACCGATGCAAGCTGGCGGATCTGCCGGATGGAATCGTCGATGCTGGCGATGCCCCCCGTCTTGATCACCGGAATGCCCATTTCGCGCAGCGCGTTTTCGGTCGCGGGCGGCAGAAACGTACTGGCGACGACGATGTCGGGATCGAAGGCCGCCACATCCTCGGCGTTACCCGATACCGCCGGGAACCGGGACGCGAAATCCTGCGGCATCGAGGAACCCGCAGGATCGTGGCTGTAGTGGGAAATGGCCGCGAGATGGTCTGGCGCTATATCGGCGAGGATCGCGTCCGCGCACGGATTCATCGAGACGATCACAGGGTATGACCCGGATCGCGAGGCGGGGGCAGGCGTACAGGCGGCCAGCATCGCTGCCCCCACCCACACGGCTGCCACCCTGCCGATCATCAGATCCTTACCCGTGCCCCGCCATAGGCCGCGGCGCCGCCGGAATTATAGCCCGCGACGGTCTGGTAACCCGCATCGAACAGGTTCTCTACCCGGCCGAACAGTTCCAGCCGCTCTCCGATCGGAAGCGATGCGCGCAAATCGACGGTCACATAGCCGTCCAGCCGCACGGCATTGCCGCGATCGTCGAAGCTGTCGCCGACGAGCCGCACGTCCGTTCCCAGCATCAGCCCTACCGGCGAGGCCCAGTCGATCATTGCCGTCAGGGCATTGTCGGGTCGGCGATTGAGATCGTTGCCCTCAAAGCTGCCGCCGCTCGTCCGGTCCTCGGTATCGAGCAGGGAGTAGACGAGACCAAGGCGCAGGTTTTCGTCGGGACGCGCACCTAGTTCGATTTCGACACCCTGCGCGCGCGCCTTGCCGACATTATAATAGACATTTTCGGCGAGATCGAAGTCGATCAGGTTCGTGCTGTCCCGCCGGAACAGGGACAGCGCGGCGAAGAAGGGGCCGTCGCGGCTGCCCTTCTCGATTCCCACGTCATATCCCTCGCTCCGCTCTGGAGAGAGATCGACGTCCCCGTAGAACGAATAGAGCTGATAGAGCGTCGGCGTCTTGAAGCCTTCGCCATAGGACGCGCGGAGACGCAGACCCGACCCGAGAGCGAGCGCGCCATTTGCGCCGAACGTCCACTCGCCGCCAAACAGCTGGTGGTCGTCATATCGAGCACCTGCCGCAAGCGTCACAGCAGACTGCGTCCACGAGAGTTGGCCGTGCCCGCTGGTCAGCGTGGTCGAGCGGTCGCTGCCGGAGTCCTCGAATTCGTACCATTCGCGCGCGGCGCCGAAATCGACACCCAGCGATTCCGTGAAGTCGAGCCGGCCGAACAATTCGGCACGCTCCAGCCCGCCCTTGGTCTCATAGGGGAAATCGCCATAGCTCTCGCCCGTGTAGAGCCGCGTCGTGTCCGAGATGGCATAGCCGCCCCGCAGGTTCAGACTGTCGCCATTGTATTCGGCGCCGATGCGTCCCGAATATTCCTCGGTATCCTGCAGATCGTCAGTGTCGGCGAAGGCATAGAACGGAGCGGGGTAGCCGTCCTGCTCCAGCCGCCCATCGGCGTATCGACCGTTCGCAGTCAGCGACAGACTGTCGTTCAGCCAGAAACGACCGCGCCCCGCCAGTTGCCATTGCCTGAAACCGTCATCCTCATCGCCAGTGCTGGCGGCGCTGAAGCCATCGGTGTCGTAATAGCTCCCGGTCAGCCCTGCCTCCAAACGATCCGTCACGACGCCGCCCGAAAGCGTCGCATAGCCGGTGTCGAATGCGCCATATTCCGCGCTGGCCGAAAGCCCGTCGACCTGCCGCGTGGTGAGGTTCATCACCCCGCCCATCGCGTCCGATCCCCAGATGACGGAATTGGGTCCGCGAAGGAGTTCGATGCGCTCGACACTGCCTGCGAGAATATTGGCGAAATCGAACCCGCCGCCGGGCGCGGCGACGTCGTTCACCTTCACCCCGTCGATCAGCACCAGCAATTGTTCTGAAGCCGCTCCGCGAACGCGGACGCCCGTGAACGATCCCGAAGGACCGTTCCGGCTGATCGTGACGCCGGGGAGACGGCGCAGGACCCTGGCCAGATCGGCCCCCTGCACGGCCTGGATTTCAGGCAGTTCGATGATGGATACAGGCTGTCCGGTATCCTCGACCGACAATTCGAGGCCGGTCGCGGTCACCGTAATCGGCTCAGCGCGCTCGTTCAACATGACGATTTGGTCCGTATCCTGCGCGGCGGCCGGAGACGCGATGGCAAGTGCGGATGTGGCAAGGCAAAAAATTCGACGCATAAATCCTCCAACAAGAACGAATGCCGTTCCTGTCGGAAGACGCGGCGCGCGCGACTATCCGATGCCTTCGGTACACCCCGCCCGACGGCTCGAACGACCGTTACAGGCAGGTCTCCTGACTTCCGGGTCAGCGTGTCTCGCCGGCCTTCCCGATCCCTTGCAGGATCAGTGGCATGAATGGCGAACACTCACCGGTTACAGTTGCGGGGGCAGCGCCGGGATTGCCGGACCGCACGCGTTTGACGCACGGGACAGCGCACCGATCTTCCCTCTTAGGACCAGCCGCGCGAAACATTGCACGGCGGGTCAACCCATAACGATGGCGCGGCTGATAGCCACGCGATCAAGAGTTTGGCAAGCGGAACCTTCATCGACGGCGCGATCTTGCAAGCCCAATTGCTATTGCGAACTCTTATCAAAGATAATCCCGCGACACCCTTTTTTGCCGGTTGCAATCACCTATCTCGGGGCCTACGGCACTTGCCCGACAGAGCGTCCACATAGTGACGAGAGCGGACGCGCCCACGGGAAAGAAGAAGAGGAAGAGAGTCGATGGCACGCAAGAAGATCGCCCTTATCGGTTCGGGCATGATCGGCGGCACGCTCGCCCATCTGGCCGCGAAGAAGGAAATGGGCGACATCGTCCTTTTCGACATTGCCGAGGGCATGCCGCAGGGCAAGGCGCTCGACCTGTCGCAGTGCGGACCCATCGAAGGCTTTGACGCCAGGATCACCGGCACCAATGATTACGCCGACATCGCCGGCGCCGACGTGATCATCGTCACCGCAGGCGTTCCGCGCAAGCCGGGCATGAGCCGCGACGATCTTCTTGGCATCAACCTTAAGGTCATGAAGTCGGTCGGCGAAGGCATCAAGGCCAACGCTCCCGACGCTTTCGTGATCTGCATCACCAACCCTCTTGACGCGATGGTGTGGGCGCTGCGCGAATTCTCGGGCCTGCCGCACAACAAGGTCGTCGGCATGGCCGGCGTGCTGGATTCGGCCCGCTTCGCCACCTTCCTGGCATGGGAGTTCGAGGTGTCGGTCAAGGACGTGAACGCCTTCGTGCTGGGCGGCCACGGCGACACCATGGTCCCGGTGCTGTCCTATTCCACCATCAGCGGCATCCCCGTGGGCGACATGGCCAAGATCAAGGGCGTCGACGCTAGCCGTCTGGACGAGATCGTGCAGCGCACCCGCTCGGGCGGCGGCGAGATCGTCGGCCTGCTCAAGACCGGTTCGGCCTATTACGCACCTGCCACCAGCGCCATCGCCATGGCCGAGGCCTATCTGGGCGATCAGAAGCGCATCCTGCCTTGCGCCGCGCATCTGACTGGCGAATATGGCGTTGACGGTCTGTATGTCGGCGTGCCCGCCGTGATCGGTGCCGATGGCATCGAAAAGGTGGTCGAGATCGAGTTGAGCGACGAGGAGAAGGGCAACCTTCAGGTCTCGGTCGACGCGGTCAAGGAACTGCTGGAAGCCTGCAAGGGCATCGACGGCGACCTCGCCTGAAACTCATTCCGGGCGACCTGCATGTCGCCCGCCCCTCCCGACAAGGAGAGCGTTTAATGTCCATTCTCGTCGACAAGAATACCAAGGTCATCACCCAGGGCATGACCGGATCGACCGGCACGTTCCACACCGAACAGGCGCTGGCCTATGGCACGCAGATGGTCGCGGGCGTAACCCCCGGCAAGGGCGGCACCACCCACATCGGCCTGCCGAACTATAACACGGTTGCCGAAGCCAAGGCCGCGACCGGCGCGACCGCTTCGTGCATCTATGTGCCGCCGCCGTTCGCAGCAGACTCCATTCTCGAGGCGATCGATGCCGAGATGGAACTGATCGTCGCCATCACCGAAGGAATTCCCGTCCTCGACATGGTGCGCGTTAAGCGCGCGCTGCAGGGTTCGAAGTCGCGCCTGATCGGCCCGAACTGCCCCGGTGTCCTGACCCCCGGCGAATGCAAGATCGGCATCATGCCCGGCTCCATCTTCAAGAAGGGTTCGGTCGGTGTCGTATCGCGTTCCGGCACGCTGACCTATGAGGCGGTGTTCCAGACCACCAATATCGGCCTTGGCCAGACCACCGCGGTCGGCATCGGCGGCGACCCGGTCAACGGCACCAATTTCATCGACGTGCTCGAACTCTTCCTTGCGGACGACGAGACCAAGTCGATCATCATGATCGGCGAAATCGGCGGCAGCGCCGAGGAAGAAGCGGCGCAGTTCCTGAAGGACGAAGCCAAGCGTGGCCGCAAGAAGCCGATGGTCGGCTTCATCGCGGGCCGCACGGCGCCTCCGGGCCGCCGCATGGGCCATGCGGGCGCCATCGTCTCGGGTGGCCAGGGCGGCGCCGAGGACAAGATCGCGGCGATGGAAGAGGCAGGCGTCCGCGTCTCGCCCTCGCCCTCGCTGCTGGGCGAAACGCTGGACGGGCTCCTCAAGGAACTCGCCTGATCCTGATCCCGCGAACCGCCTTTCTTGGGGAGGGAAAGGTGGTTCGCGGATCTGAATACAAAGCCCGTTTGATCGGGCAGACACCGGAAGATACCCATGGGTAAAGAGCATCAGAGTTTCCTCCCCGAAATGGAGCCTGGCGAGGCCCAGCCGGGTCCATCGTGGCAGCGCAAAAGCTGGCCGCTGACCGGTGAGGACGGCTTCGACGACCTGACGCTGGCGCTCGATCCGACGCGGATGAAGACCGCGCTGAAGGAAGCGGCCAAGAAGAAGGGCGCGCCGGTCGACGAAAAGGCGATCGAGGCCGCGGCTGACGATTCCGTTCGCGCCATGATGCTGATCCGCACCTATCGCGTGCGGGGCCACATGGCGGCAGACCTGGACCCGCTGGGATTGTCCAATCGCGAATTGCCCAAGGATTTGACGCCCGAATATCACGGCTTCAAGCCCGGCGACCTTGACCGCAAGATCTATATCGGTGGCAATCTGGGCCTTGAATGGACGACCGTGCGCGAGCTGGTCGAGATCCTGCGCGCAAATTACTGCGGCAAGGTCGGCCTCGAATACATGCACATCGCCGATGTCGAGGAGCGGCGCTTTCTTCAGGAGAAGATGGAGGGCGCCGACAAGTCGATCGACTTCACCATCATGGGCAAGAAGGCGATCCTGGGCGCGGTGATCCGCGGCGAGCAGTACGAGAAGTTCCTCGCCAAGAAATATGTCGGCACCAAGCGTTTCGGCCTCGACGGCGGCGAGGCGATGATCCCGGCGCTGGAATCGGTTATCAAATACGGCGGCGCCATGGGCGTGCGCGAAATCGTCTATGGCATGGCGCATCGCGGCCGCCTGAACGTGCTCGCGAACGTGATGGGCAAGCCCTACAAGGTGATCTTCCACGAATTCTCGGGCGGCTCGGCAAACCCGGAAGACGTGGGTGGTTCGGGCGATGTGAAGTACCACCTCGGCACCAGCACCGATCGTGAGTTCGACGGGGTGAAGGTTCACATGAGCCTTGTCCCCAACCCCTCGCACCTGGAGGCAGTGGATCCGGTCGTGCTTGGCAAGGTCCGCGCGCAGCAGCAGTTCCGTGACGACATCGGCGAAGGCAAGCACCAGCAGGTCCTGCCTGTGCTGATCCATGGCGACGCGGCCTTCGCAGGCCAGGGGATCGTCTGGGAGTGCCTCGGCTTCAGCGGCATTCGCGGTTACAACACGGGTGGCTGCATCCATTTCGTGATCAATAACCAGATCGGCTTTACCACCAGCCCGCAGTTCGCGCGCTCCTCGCCCTACCCTTCGGATGTGGCAAAGGGTGTCCAGGCGCCGATCCTGCATGTGAACGGTGACGATCCCGAGGCCGTGACCTTCTGTTGCAAGCTGGCGATCGAATATCGCCAGCGGTTCGGGCGCGACATCGTTATCGACATGTGGTGCTATCGCCGCTTTGGTCACAACGAAGGCGACGAGCCCAGCTTCACGCAGCCCCTTATGTACAAGCAGATCCGCAAGCACCCCGGTGTAAGCGCGCTATATGCAACGCGCCTTGAAGAGGAAGGCGTGATCGAGCCGGGCTATCTGAAGGGCCAGGAAGACGCGTTCCACCACGAACTCGAGCAGGAGTTCGAAGCGGGCAAGAACTACAAGGCCAATGAAGCGGACTGGTTCGGCGGACGCTGGACCGGGCTGAACAAGCCGGCAGATCCCGAAACCGCGCGTCGCAACCTTAAAACGGGTATCGAACCCAAGCTGTTCGACAGCCTTGGACGCACGCTCACCACCGTTCCTGATGACGTGAACATTCACAAGACCTTGAACCGCGTTCTGGACGCGAAGCGGCAGATGTTCGAGGAAGGCGAGGGTTTCGACTGGGCCACGGCAGAGGCGCTGGGCTTCGGCGCGCTGTTGGCGGAGGGTTTTGCCGTTCGTCTGTCCGGACAGGATTCGGGCCGCGGAACCTTTTCTCAGCGCCATGCCGTCTGGGTCGACCAGGAAACCGAGCAGAAATACATCCCACTCTGCCATGTCCCGCATGGACATTTCGAAGTCTATGACAGCCCGCTTTCCGAATACGGCGTGTTGGGTTTCGAATATGGCTATGCGCTGGCCGATCCTAAGTCGCTCGTGCTGTGGGAGGCGCAGTTCGGCGACTTCGCCAATGGCGCGCAGATCATGATCGACCAGTTCATCGCAGCGGGCGAGGCAAAATGGCTGCGCGCGAATGGTCTCGTGATGCTACTGCCGCATGGCTACGAAGGCCAGGGACCCGAGCATTCTTCGGCCCGTCTGGAGCGTTTCCTGCAATTGTGTGCGGGCGACAATATCCAGGTCTGCAACATCACGACGCCAGCGAACTATTTCCACGTGCTGCGCCGCCAGATGCTGCGCAGCTTTCGCAAGCCGCTTGTGATCATGACGCCGAAGTCTCTTTTGCGTCATCCGATGGCGAAATCGCCGAAGGAAGATTTCCTCGGGGACTCGCATTTCCGCCGGATCATGTCGGACACCGCCGACATTCCGGACGACAAGATCGAGCGGCTTGTGCTGTGTTCGGGCAAGGTCGCCTATGACCTTATCGAAGCCCGCGACAAGGCCGGCCTCGACAACACCAGCATCGTGCGGATCGAACAGATCTATCCGTTCCCCGGAGAGCCGCTGGCCCTGCGGATGAGCCGGATGAAGAACCTCAAAAAGGTCGTCTGGTGTCAGGAAGAGCCGCGCAACAACGGGGCATGGTTCTTTGTCGAGAGCCAGATCGAGCAGGCGCTTGCAGAAGCCGAAGCATCTGTGTCCAGGCCTCGCTATGCCGGGCGCGAACCCGCTGCCTCGCCCGCGACCGGACTTGCTTCGCGTCACATCGCGCAGCAGCAGGCCCTTGTCGCGGACGCGCTTGGCCTGTCGGTCGAAGACATGATCGCCGCGGACAAGAAGTGATCCGCAGCCCAGAGAATACCGTAAAAGGACGGCATTGAAATGAGCACCGAAGTCAAGGTCCCCGTACTGGGTGAATCGATCACCGAAGCGACAGTCGGCGAATGGCTGAAGCAGCCCGGCGAGGCCGTCGCGGCTGATGAACCGATCTGCAGCCTGGAAACCGACAAGGTCGCCGTCGACGTCAACGCTCCATCGGCGGGCGTGATGGGCGAACACCTTGTGGCCGAGGGCGATAATGTCGAGGTCGGTGCGCTTATTGCCACGATCGAAGAAGGATCTGGCGCCGCAGCGGCACCGAAATCGTCGCCAAAGACCGAAGACGCTCCTTCGCCTTCGCCCGCCCCAGCGCCCGAGCCTTCGGCCGCAAGCGGTTCAGGCGAGGAAAACAGCGACGCGGTCGTGCTCTCTCCCGCAGTGCGGCGTGCCGTTCTCGAGCATGGGATCGATCCGGCAACCATCAAGGGCACCGGCAAGGATGGCCGTCTGACGAAGGAAGACGTGCTGGCTGCCGCCAAGGCCAAGAAGGAAGCACCTGCGCCCTCGACCAGTGCGCCTGCGCCGTCCGCGGCACCGTCGGCGGGTCGTAATGTCGAACGGGTGAAGATGACCCGGCTTCGCCAGACGATCGCGAAACGCCTGAAGAGTGCGCAGGATACGGCGGCTCTTCTGACGACGTTCAACGATGTCGACATGACCGCGGTCATGGAAACACGGTCGAAGTACAAGGACCTGTTCGCCAAGAAGCATGACGTGCGGCTCGGCTTCATGGGTTTCTTTACCAAGGCGGCCTGCCTCGCGCTGAAGGACGTTCCCAGCGTCAACGCCCAGATCGAGGGCGACGAGATTCTTTACCACGATTTCGTCGATGTATCGGTCGCGGTGTCGGCCCCCAACGGCCTGGTCGTTCCGGTTCTTCGCGATGCCGACAAGAAGAGCTTTGCCCAGATCGAGAAGGACATCGCCGACTTTGGCGCGCGCGCCAAGGATGGCTCGCTGACGATGGAAGACATGAAGGGCGGTACCTTCACCATTTCCAATGGCGGCGTTTTCGGCTCGCTGATGTCGACTCCGATCATCAACCCGCCGCAGAGCGCGGTGCTCGGCTTGCACCGGATCGAGGATCGACCGGTCGCGATCAATGGCAAGGTCGAAATTCGCCCGATGATGTATATCGCCCTGTCATACGACCATCGTATCATCGATGGCCGCGAGGCAGTGACTGCTCTCAAAATCATCAAGGAAGCGATCGAGGATCCGACGCGCCTTCTGATCGACCTTTGATAGCCAGACGACAAAAGAGACTGAAATCATGGCTGAAACAGACTTCGACGTTATCGTGATCGGCGCCGGCCCCGGCGGTTATGTGGCCGCCATCCGCGCCGCGCAGCTGGGGCTGAAGACCGCTTGCGTCGAAAGCCGGGAGACATTGGGCGGCACCTGCCTCAACGTGGGCTGCATCCCTTCGAAGGCATTGCTACACGGCTCTGAGCTGTTCGACGAAGCCGCGCATGGCACGATGGCCAAGTTCGGGGTCATCGCCAAGGATGTGACGCTCGATCTGGACGCCATGATGGCTGAAAAGTCCACCGCGGTTAAGGAACTGACCGGTGGCATCGAGTTCCTGTTCAAGAAGAACAAGGTGACGTGGCTCAAAGGCAAGGGAAGCTTTGTCGATGCCGGGACCGTCAAGGTTGACGGTAAGGATTACACCGCCAAGGATATCGTCATTGCCACGGGGTCGTCGGTCACCCCCCTTCCCGGGGTCGAGGTCGACAATGATGCCGGCATTATCGTCGACAGCACGGGCGCGCTGAAACTGCCGAAGGTCCCCGAGCACATGGTGGTGATCGGCGGCGGCGTGATCGGCCTGGAATTGGGCAGCGTGTGGCGCCGACTGGGTGCCAAGGTGACCGTCGTCGAATTCCTCGACAAGCTTCTTCCCGGCATGGACGACGATGTTCGCAAGGAAGCGGCCAATGTCTTCAAAAAGCAGGGCATGGATCTGAAACTGTCCACCAAGGTGACCGGTGCGACGGTGAAGGATGGCAAGGCGACGCTGACCATCGAACCGTCCGCAGGCGGCGACGCCGAGACGATCGAGGCCGATGCCGTTCTCGTATCGATCGGACGGCGCCCCAATACCGACGGCCTCAACCTCGAGGCGATCGGGCTTGAGACCAATCAGCGCGGCCAGATCGAGATCGATCACGATTTCGCGACCAAGGTCGAGGGTGTTTGGGCGATCGGCGACTGCGTTCCCGGCCTGATGCTGGCACACAAGGCGGAGGACGAAGGCCTTGCCGTGGCCGAGAATATCGCTGGCGAAGTGGGTATCGTGAACCACGCCGTGATTCCGAATGTCGTGTACACCATGCCGGAAATAGCCGGTGTAGGCATGACCGAGGCTGCCGCGAAGGAAGCCGGGCATAGCGTCAAGACTTCGAAGTTCCCGATGATGGCCAACAGCCGTGCGAAGACCAATCGCGAGCCGGATGGCTTTGTCAAAATCATCGCCGATGCCGAAACCGATCGCGTGCTTGGCGCGTGGATGATCGCAAGCCTGGCAGGAACGATGGTTGCACAGGTCGCTCAGGCGATGGAATTCGGCGCGACGAGCGAGGATATCGCCTATACTTGTCACGCCCATCCGACCCATTCCGAAGCGGTCAAGGAAGCCGCCATGGGCGTCAAGGGGCTGCCTATCCATATCTGATGCGTCGCGTCCATCGATGGCCTCTCCTCGCCGGGTGAGCCACTTGATGATCTGACGTTTCTCGATGAACATGCCCCCGCAGGCCGACATGGCCCGCGGGGGCTTTCGTATTCGGCAAGGAGACAAGGGTGGTGATGCCAAGCCAAATGCTTAGATTTGCACGGTGGCACATCTGGCTCGGCTGGCTGGCGGGGCTGCCTCTTGTCATGTGGACTCTCACCGGTCTCATCATGGTGGCGAGACCGATCGAAGAGGTTCGCGGCACGCATCTGCGGATTGAGCAAGCGGCGGCACCGCTAGACAGTTTGGACCCGGCACCAGGCTTTTCCGCATTGGCGCAGGACACTGAACGCCCTGTCGAAATCTCATTCCGTATGGATTGGCAAAACCGAACGGTCATGACTGCACAATATGCTGACGGTTCGATCAAGCGGTTTGATACCGTGACGGGCATACGATTGCCGCCCGTTTCGTCCCGGCAGGCGAAAGCCATCGTGGCGAGATCCATCGCGGGGGGCGAGGCGGTCACCCAGATCCGCGCGTTTCCCGCAGCTTCCGCTCCATTCGACTTTCGCAGACCGGAACCTGTGTGGCAGGTCGAACTGACCGACGGCACCCATGTCTATGTCAACCGGGACACGGGTGATATTGCGGCGGTCCGTACCCGCTGGTGGCGAATATTCGATTTCATGTGGGGTCTTCACATCATGGATCTGGAGACGCGGGAAGATACCCATCACCCGATCCTCATCAGTTTTGCGACACTAGGGTTTATCATGAGCGTTCTGGGATGCGTGCTGATGTTTCGCAGACGACGCGCCCGGCGAGCAAGATGATCGCTCCGGCTACCATTCTTGAGCTCGCCGGCGTCGCGGTATTCGCGGTTTCGGGTGCGCTGGTCGCAACGCGGCTGCGGCAGACCTTCGTCACGGCCTGCTTTTTCGCGCTTGTTACCGGCGTCGGCGGCGGGTCGCTGCGCGACCTGTTGCTTGGAGTACGGGCCGAATGGCTAGAGGACCGGCTTGTCGCCGTGGTCATTCTGGTATCGGCCCTGGCGGTCTGGTTCACACCCGGCCGATGGTGGCGGGAACGCGTGCTCGAATGGGCGGACGCGGCCGGACTGGCGGCATTCGCGGCCTTGGGCACGGCAAAGGCGGTTGAATATGGGGTACAGCCGGTGCCTGCAATCGTGCTTGGCGTCGTGTCTGGTTGCGTCGGCGGGATCGTTCGCGACGTACTCGCGGGCGTTCCCTCCATTCTGATGAGACCGGAACTCTATGTCACGGCCGCGGCGCTCGCCGCTTCGATCAGCCTTATCGCACTGGAGGTGGGAGCGCCGCGATTCCTTGCTTTGCTGCTCGGCACCGCTGCGGGTTTCGGCTTGAGAGGTGCCGCGATGATCTGGCGCATCGAATTGCCCTCTTATGCTGGCAGCAGTCGCGATCCGCAGTAATCAGTCGGCACTGGCCACAGTGGGACCGTCGGCGGTATCATAGCGGTCATCGCCCTCACCCCGCTCCCAACCGCGGACCTCTTCGCCTTCGTCCCATGAGGTTGCAGGGGCGCCGTCTTGTGTACGAATGTCCGGCGATCCGGTACCATACCGAGATCGCGCTTGCGCGTAATAATCGTCGCTGGGCCGGTCGTAATTGACGGAATAGTGCTGGCGATCATCATAATCGCGCATGGGGCCTCGACCGAAATCGACGTCCCGAATCCGGCCCGATCCATCGATCTCACAACGAAAACTCTCACCATCGCGCAGTTCGCCGCCGATCGACCAGCCAGCGCCGCTGCGCGATGCCGTATCGATCGTGGCTATGCGTGACGTTCTTTCAACCTCGGACACGCAGCCCTCTATGGCACGCTGCATGCCGTCGCTATACATCGGCCCACCGACTGGCGATGCCCGATAGCGCTCGTCCGGATAGTCCCGCGTTTCTCGCGGATAGGGATAACGATCGCGATTATTGTCGGCGCTATTGGAGATCGCATTTACGACCGCCAGCGCCCCTCCGATCAAAAGCACACCTGCGATCACGTCGCCAGCATCGATGTTGTCGTCATATCGCCGATGGCCGTGACGATATCCCCGATAGCGCCATCCGCGATCCCAACCGTCTGCCCGGTTCGATGTGTCGAGCGTCGACAAGAGGATCGACGAAGCCTGATGGCTGGACGAATGCAACTGGGCGGCGCTTGCAGTGGGGCTGTGGCCGGCAAAACCGATGAGAGCCAGAATGGATGGTACGATCAGAATGCCGCGTTTCGTCATTTCCCACCCTTCCGTCAATTGCGCGGGACCTAGTATAGAGGCCCAAGCTCACAGCCTAAACATTTTGTCTTGATATCCGCTGAACCGTCCAGCCTTAGCTGCGCTCAGCGAAGTCCACGCACGCCGCTATAATCGATCTCGCGCACACCGCGACCATCGATTTTGCATGAGAACTTTCCGCTGTCCCAGCCCTGCATCGAATTGTTCCAGCCACGATAATCGCGATCCCAACCGCGTCCGTACCGACCGCCGCGGAACCCGTTGTCGACTGCTATGCGGCCCTTGACCTTGTAGCCATAGCTCTTTCTGTCGACATCTCGGATATCGGTCACCTTCACGCGCCTGAAGCCCGCTCGATAAGCTCTCTGTTCGGCAGTACGAATACAGGATTCTACCGCGGCGCGCGAACCGATCCGGCGATAATTGCGGTCATCGTAATAGCGATCGCGGTCACGATATCGGTCATCGTAGCGGTCGTTGTCGAATGCTCCTGCCAAAGCAGCCACGCCCCCTATCACAAGCGCACCGGCGATGATCTCCCCAACGCCGATACCATCATCGTCGCGGTCATAGGGATCCGCGAACGCCGGGGTGGCCGCAGCCAGTGTCGTGGCGCAAGCGGCGGTCAGGCCGATCAGCGTCTTGGCGATTGGTTTCATGGCAGGCGATCCTTCCTTGGTCCGAGCATTATCGATCAGGTGATCATGAGAATATCAAATGACGAATGAGACGGCTCTGAACCCTACCGTCAGGATTTGTTCATTGAATAGGCCATTGGTATGAATAATGCTTTCAGGCTCGACGGCGCTGCAAGAGGCGGTCATTGTCGCGCCGTTACGATCAACAACATCGGACAAATCGAGAGCAGATGCCAAACCGCCGCCTTTTCATGCTGGGATCGGCCAGCCTCCTGACCGCCGCCTGCGTCACCGGCGTGTCGGGCAAAAAATCGCCATATGTAAGACGCGAGGGGAACCGGTTCATTCTAGACGGGCGTCCTCATCGATATGTCGGGGCCAACATGTGGTACGCCGCCTATCTTGGTGCAGAGGGCGTATCCGCCGGGCGAGAGCGCCTGGTCCGCGAGCTCGATCACTTGGCCGACACAGGCATCTCCAACCTGCGAATTCTCGCATCCTCGGAAAAATCGCCCCTGAAGAATTCGGTCAGCCCATCCTTTCGGGACAGCACCGGCTTTAATGAATCTCTGTTGGTCGGCCTGGACTTCACTCTTGCCGAGATGGCCAAGAGGGATTTGCGCGCCGTGCTGTACCTGACCAACTTCTGGGAATGGTCGGGAGGAATGATGACCTATCTATATTGGCATAACGGCGGCCAATATATCGATATGAATGACCCGGCTCATCCCTGGCCTGCCTTCGCCGATTTCAATGCCAGCTTTTATACCAACGAAGCTGCGCTTGCCGATTATCGCAGATATGTCCGGGCGGTCGTGGGGCGTACGAATACGGTAACCGGCATTCCTTATGCCGAAGATCGCGCGATCATGTCTTGGCAACTTGCGAACGAGCCGCGGCCGGGCGGCAGCGAGGACGTAGCCCGCCGCGCGATGCCAGCCTTTCACTCGTGGGTGAACGACACCGCCTCCTACATCAAATCGCTGGACGCCAATCACATGGTCTCAACCGGCAGCGAGGGACTGCAAGGCTGTATCAACGATCCCGATTGCGTACTGACCGCGCATGGATCCGACGATATCGATTACCTGACCGCCCATATCTGGCCCGAAAACTGGAGCTGGGTCGATGCCAAAAATCTTTCCGGCACCTTCGAGAATGGGCGCGAGCGGACGCGAGACTACCTCGATAAGCACGTTGCCTTGGCGCAAAAGCTAGGAAAACCACTCGTTATCGAGGAGTTCGGTTTCCCGCGGGACGCCGGATCTTATGATGCGGGATCAACGACCAAGTGGCGCGACCGGTTCTATCGCCAGATCTTCGATGCAGCCGAAGCCAATCCGGTCATCGCGGGAACAAACTTTTGGGCGTGGGGCGGCGAAGGCGGACGCGGCCAGAGGCCAGACCATCGCTATTCCCCCGGCCCGTCACGATTGGTAGGCGATCCGCCCCATGAACCGCAGGGTTGGTACAGCGTATTTGACGATGACCGGTCGACCTTGGATCTTATCCGCAGCCATTCTGCCGCGATGAACGCAAAAATCGCCTGATTGAGAGCGACTGGATCACATATGAAAAAAGGCGCCAGAAGCTGATGCTGCTGGCGCCCTTTTTTCTCTATCGAAGTGCCCCTCAGGCGTCTTCGTACTCGTCCTCGTCATTCATGACGGGGCCGCTATCCTGACCCTTGGCCTCGACGTCGCGATCAACCAGTTCGATGATCGCCATGGGCGCGGCGTCCGATGCGCGGATGCCCGCCTTGATGATGCGGGTGTAACCGCCCTCACGATCCCCGTAACGTTCCGCGAGAACGTCGAACAGCTTGGTCAGCTGCGCATCGTCGAGAAGACGGCTGTGCGCCAGACGACGGTTCGACAGACCGCCGCGCTTGGCCAGCGTGATCAGCTTCTCGACATAGGGGCGCAATTCGCGCGCCTTGGGCGTCGTGGTCTTGATCTGTTCGTGCTTGATCAGGGCTGCGGCCATGTTGCGAAGCATCGCATTGCGGTGGCCGGTCTTGCGCTGGAGCTTACGCCCCGAAATCTTGTGACGCATGATTTCTTCCTTCGTTCGATAAGGGCCCGTTCCAGGTAGCCCAGAGCCGGCTGATCAGGGTTCAGCCCGTACCCGGTTTCCCGCCCCGGCAGTCGCCGAGGCGGGAATTCTGGCGTCAGCCGAGAAGTTCCTGTTCGAGCTTCTTGGCCATTTCCTCGATATTCTCGGGCGGCCAGCCCGGGATGTCCATGCCAAGGCGCAGACCCATTGAGGAGAGAACTTCCTTGATTTCGTTAAGCGACTTGCGGCCGAAGTTCGGGGTACGGAGCATTTCCGCCTCGGTCTTCTGCACCAGATCGCCGATATAGATGATGTTGTCGTTCTTGAGGCAATTTGCCGAACGGACCGACAATTCGAGCTCATCCACCTTCTTGAGCAGGTACCGATTGAGCTGGTTCGCATCCGACTCTTCGGGGGCGGCAGCGGCTGTACCAGCGGTCTGCGGAGCACCCTGCGGAATGCCTTCCTCGAAATGCACGAACAGAGCGAGTTGATCCTGCAGGATCCGGGCGGCGTATGCCACTGCGTCTTCGGGCGTTACCGTACCGTCGGTTTCGACCGTCAGCGACAGCTTGTCGTAATCGAGTTCCTGTCCGACACGCGCATTCTCAACCTTGTAGCTGACTTGGCGAACCGGCGAATACAGCGAATCGATCGGGATAAGTCCGATGGGCGCATCGGCCGGACGGTTCGCCACGGCGGGGCTGTAGCCCTTGCCCGTATCGGCCGTCAGTTCCATGTTGAGCGTCGCACCATCGTCGAGATGGCAGATCACCAGATCCTTGTTCAGAACCTCGATATCGCCCGTTACCTGAATATCGCCAGCCGTCACCTCAGCAGGCCCGGTGACGGATAGGTTGAGCCGCTTGACGCCCTCGCCTTCCATCTTGAGAGCGACCTGCTTGATGTTAAGCACGATGTCGGTGATGTCTTCACGAACGCCGGCAAGCGACGAGAACTCGTGCAGGACGTTGTCGATCTTGATCGAAGTGATCGCGGCTCCCTGCAGCGACGAGAGCAAAACGCGGCGCAGCGCATTGCCGAGCGTAAGGCCGAAACCACGCTCCAGAGGCTCGGCCACGAAGGTAGCGCGGCGCTTGGCGTCGCCCTGCCCTTTGATCTCGAGATTATTGGGTTTCTTCAGTTCCTGCCAGTTCTTCATATTGACGGACATGGGCTTCCCCTGGGGTTTGTTCTTGGGCGGCCCGATCCCGCGTGAGGGCGCGGCATGGGCCTTGGGCAGGTCGGATATGCGAGGCGGGATCCTTCGCCTCGCATTCCTGTATCAGACGCGACGACGCTTCGACGGACGCACGCCATTGTGCGGGATCGGCGTCACGTCGCGGATCGAGGTGATGGTGAAACCAACCGCCTGCAGCGCACGAAGTGCGCTTTCGCGACCCGAACCGGGTCCCTTGACTTCGACCTCAAGGGTGCGAACGCCATGCTCGGCGGCCTTCTTGCCCGCGTCATCCGCTGCAACCTGAGCTGCATAAGGAGTCGACTTGCGGCTGCCCTTGAAACCCATCATACCTGCCGAGGACCAGCTGATCGCATTGCCCTGGGCGTCGGTGATGGTGATCATCGTATTGTTGAAGCTGGCGTTCACGTGCGCGACGCCGCTGGAGATATTTTTGCGCTCGCGCCGCTTAATGCGCTGTGGTTCGCGTGCCATTGTCTCGTATCCTGATCTAGTGGAAGAATTCGCTGCCGAAAGGCTGACGAATTACTTCTTCTTGCCGGCGATCGGCTTGGCCTTGCCCTTGCGGGTGCGGGCATTCGTGTGGGTGCGCTGACCGCGAACGGGCAGTCCCTTGCGGTGACGCAGGCCGCGGTAGCAGGCCAAGTCCATCAGACGCTTGATGTTCATCGCGGTTTCGCGACGAAGATCACCCTCGACCAGATAGTCGGCGTCGATCGTTTCACGGATCTGCAGAACTTCCGCATCGGTCAGGTCCTGAACGCGGCGAGCGTGATCGATGCCAAGCTTGTCAGCAATGTCGACGGCCGATTTGGGACCAATACCGTGAATATAAGTAAGCGCCACGATCACGCGCTTGTTGGTGGGGATGTTCACCCCGGCAATACGAGCCACAAAATTCTCCTGCTCCACAGGGGTTGCGCGAAATCAGCACCAGTGCAGATTGCGGCCCCTATCTCATCGCGTATCGCCGCCTTCGAGATGACAAACTGCCGAACGGCAAAAAGCCCGGGTGGGAACGCGCAAAACACGCGATCCGGCCGGACCACTGTCATTAAAAAGACGAGCGAGGGGCGCGCTTACGCAGATTCGTCCAGCGTGTCAACGGTTGAATAAAGGATCCGGCCCCGATCCTTCGCGATCGCCATCGCATCGAACTTTGCGATGAAGCAGGCGCGTCATCAACCGCTCCGGTGCCCCCCAACCGGTACGCTACGCGCTGCGTTCGACCAATTCGATGCCGAGATGAATGCCTGCCGATCCATGATCAGGATCGGCGGAGCATCAGATACCCTCTTCAGAAAGATTGACTGCGAGGGTTACACGGATCGAAACGTCGATGAATCAGAGACTGGCGGCACGCATCACACGATAATTCGGGCAATCGCGGCGGTCACTTCATCGATGTCTTCCATGCCGTCGACGCGTCGTACGATGCCACGCTTTTCATAGATGGGAAGGATCGGAGCCGTCTTCGCGCGATATTCCGCCATGCGCGTGCGGACAGTGGCCTCGTTGTCGTCCGGGCGACGCTTGAATTCGGTCGATCCGCACTTGTCACATATGCCAGGCTGTCGGGGCTGCTCAAACACGTCGTGATAGCCCTTGCCGCAGTTCGCGCAGCTATACCGCCCGGTAATCCGCTCAACCAGAGCGTCCACATTCACGTCAAGTTCGATCACGTGATCGAGGGAGCGGCCATGCTGGTCCAAAATGGCGTCGAGCGCATGCGCCTGCTCGGCAGTACGGGGGTAGCCGTCAAAAATGGCCCCCATCTCATCGCTCATGCTCTCAAGCTCGGCGGAGATCAGTGCGGAGACTATTTCATCCGAGACGAGCTCACCCGCGTCCATAACCGCCTTGGCCTGCAAGCCAACAGGAGTCTGCGCCTTTACAGCAGCCCGCAGCATATCGCCGGTCGAAAGCTGGCGCATGCCGTAGCGCGCCACCAGCCTCTGCGATTGTGTGCCTTTACCGGCCCCCGGAGGCCCGAGAAGTATGATATTCAACTGCACGTCCTCCCCGTGATCGAACTGACGCCCTAGGCAAAGACGTTAGCGCAATCGACCTTTGAATTTGGCCTTTTTGATAAGATCGCCATACTGATGCGCGAGCAGGTGACTCTGGATCTGCGCAATGGTGTCGACGGTGACATTAACGACGATCAAGAGACTTGTCCCGCCCAGAAAGAAGGGCAGCCCCGTCTGCGCGATAACATATTCTGGCAGCACGCAGACCAAGGTAAGATAGGCCGCCCCGATTACCGTAATGCGGGTCAACACGTAATCCAGATAATTGGCAGTATTCCTGCCCGGGCGGATACCGGGAATGAAGCCCCCGCCACGCTTCAGATTTTCAGCAGTTTCCTCGGGATTAAAGACCACGGCTGTATAGAAGAAGCAGAAAAAGATGATGCCGACCGCGTAGAGCAGCATGTAAAGCGGCTGTCCGTGCTGCAGATATTGATTGAGCGTCACCAGAACTCCACCCATCGTGCTATCGGGGGTGACCGAATTACCGGCGAATTGGGTGATGGTCAGGGGTAACAGCAGCAAAGAGCTAGCGAAAATCGGCGGGATCACGCCCGACGTATTGAGCTTCAACGGCAGGTGCGAACGATCGGCTTGCATTCCGCCACGCTGCTGAGCGCGCTTAGGATACTGGATCAGCAAGCGGCGCTGCGCCCGCTCCATGAACGAAATGAAGAGGATGAGGCCGATGATCGTCACGAAAAGCATTACGATCAGATAGGAAGGAATCGAACCCGAGCGACCACCTTCCATCAGCTGCGCGCCCACTGTGGGGAATTGCGCGACGATTCCGGCCATGATGATGAGCGACACGCCATTACCGATACCGCGCGAAGTGATCTGCTCACCGAGCCAGAGAAGGAACATCGTTCCGCCGACAAGAGAAATGACCGCCCCGATCCGGAACATGAGGCCGGGGTCGACCACAGCATTGAGCCCGCTTGCGGCCGCATAGGTCTCGAGTCCTACCGCAAGGAAATAGCCCTGGACCGCGGTAAGACCAACCGTCCCGTAACGCGTGTACTGGTTCAGCTTCTTCCGACCACTTTCGCCCTCTTTCTTGAGCGCAGCAAGCGCGGGATGAAGAGCGGCCCCAAGCTGAACCACGATCGAAGCCGTAATGTAGGGCATGACGCCGAGCGCAATGAGGCTCATGCGCTCAAGGCTGCCGCCCGAGAACGTGTTGAAGAGATCGAGCACGCCGCCGCGGGTCTGCTCGTACAGGTCCTGAAGGATCAGCGGATTGACGCCCGGCAACGGCACAAAGCTAAGAAACCGAAACACGACCAGTGCACCCAGAGTGAACCAGATGCGTTGCTTGAGCTCCGTCGCCTTCGAGAAATTCGAGAGACTGAGCGAGCTTGCGATATTATCGGCGCGTGAAGCCATTGGAAGACATTACCTATGCAGGTGACGGGCTGGCCCAGCAAGCGAGGCCAGACGGACCGGAACGCGCTAACAGGTGACGCGCCCCTCCTGCAAGACCATCAGGCCTTGCGCCCGCGCATATAGAGTGCCGGCGGGACTGCGAACACCCCCGCCGGCACAAACATTGCGGATTATTCGGCGGCCGCCTTCTTGGGGGCAGTCGTCTCGACGGTACCGCCCAGCTTTTCGACCTGGGCAACCGCGCCCTTCGATGCGCCGGCGACCTTGAAGCTGACCTTGCTGGTCAGATCACCCTTTGCCAGAAGGCGAACGCCGTCCTTGCCACCCTTGGCCAAGCCGGCCGCTTTCAGTGCGGCATGATCAATTGTATTACCGGCATCGAGCTTGCCTGCGTCGATGAACTTCTGGATCATGCCCAGGTTCACTTCCGCATAATCCTTGCCAAACGGATTGTTGAAGCCGCGCTTCGGCAACCGCATGTGAAGCGGCATCTGACCGCCCTCGAAGCCACCGATGGAAACGCCCGAACGCGCCTTCGCGCCCTTCTGGCCGCGCCCGCCGGTCTTGCCCTTGCCCGAGCCAATGCCACGGCCAATGCGCATGCGGCGATGACGAGCACCTTCGTTGTCGCGGATATCAGTCAGTTTCATAATCGCACTCGCTTTCGCTTTTCTTCGCGCTGAACATGCGGGGCCTTCAGTCAGGCCCCAAATGAAGGCGGCCCGGTACGCGCCCGGGCCGCCTTATGTCAAGTGTCGCCTGCCTTGCGGCTGACGGATCAGTCGACCACGGCCACCATGTGAGGCAGCTTGGCAATCGCGCCGCGCACTTCCGGAGTGTCCTGCACTTCGACGACGCGATGCATCTTGCCGAGGCCGAGGCCGACCAGAATCTTCTTCTGGCTTTCCGGACGACGGATCGGCGAACCGATCTGCTTGATCTTGATGGTCTTTGCCTTTGCCATGATCGTTTACTCCACCAAAGCGGCGGCGTCGGCTTCCGCCTCGGCCTCGCTCGCGCCGCCGCGACCCAAGAGGTCAGCGACCTTCTTGCCACGGCGCTGCGCAACCGACTTCGGCGAAGTCTGATTGGTCAGCGCGTCGAAAGTGGCGCGGATCATGTTGTAGGGGTTCGAAGTGCCGACCGACTTGGTCACCACGTCAGCAACACCAAGGCTTTCGAACACAGCGCGCATCGGACCGCCGGCGATGATGCCGGTACCCGGAGGAGCCGTGCGGACGTTCACCTTGCCGGCACCGAAACGACCCTTGCCGTCATGGTGCAGCGTGCGGCCATCCTTCAGCGGAACGCGGACCATCTTCTTCTTCGCAGCAGCCGTGGCCTTGTTGATCGCTTCCGGCACTTCGCGAGCCTTGCCGTGACCGAAGCCCACGCGGCCCTTGCCGTCACCGACGACGACCAGGGCGGCGAACCCGAAGCGCTTGCCGCCCTTCACGGTCTTAGAGACGCGATTGATGTGGACGAGCTTTTCGATCAGCTCTTCGCCATCATCCTCGCGCTGGCCACGACCACCGCGGCGATCGTCACGACCACCTCGTCCACGGCCACGGCCACCACGGTCGCCACGTTCACGACGACCGCCGCGGCCCTCGCGCTCTGCGGGCTGCGAAGGATCTCCGGCCGCAGTCGACTGGTTGTCGGCAGCTTCGGTGCTGGCGAGGGTCGGGGTCGGCGTTTCACCGGCGTTGTCGACCTTCGGGGTTTCGTTGTTGTTTTCGTCTGCCATCATCAGAACTCCAGCCCGCCTTCGCGCGCAGCGTCGGCCAGCGCCTTGACGCGGCCATGGAACAGGAAGCCGCCACGGTCGAACACGACCGTGCTCACGCCCGCCTTCTTGGCAGCGGCGGCGATGTCCTTGCCAACCTGCGAAGCAGCATCGACATTCGCACCGGAAGCCTTCGCTCCCAATGTGGACGCAGCGGCCACGGTGCGGCCCTCGGCATCATCGATGATCTGCGCATAGATATGCTTGCCGGTACGATGCACCGACAGGCGCGGCTTGCCGCCCGAGCGGGCCCGCAGCGCAGTACGCACGCGACGACGGCGGCGTTCGAAAAGAGAAAGCTTGGCCATCTTACTTCTTCTTCCCTTCCTTGCGGAAGATATACTCGCCCTGGTACTTGATGCCCTTGCCCTTGTAAGGCTCGGGCTTGCGCCAGCGGCGGATCTCGGCTGCAAACTGGCCCACGGCCTGCTTGTCGATGCCTGAGATGATGACGGTCGTCTGGTCCGGGGTCTTGACCTCGACACCTTCGGGCACGTCAAGATCGACATCGTGGCTGAAGCCGAGCTGAAGCTTGAGCTTCTTGCCCTGAGCCTGTGCACGATAGCCGACGCCCTTGATCTCCAGCGTCTTCGAGTAACCCTCGGTCACACCGTCAATCAGATTGGCGACCAGCGTACGCTGCATGCCCCAGAACGAGCGAGACTTCTTGGTGTCGTTGACGGGAGTGACGGCAATAGCGTCATCCTTGACTTCATAGGTAACCTGATCGGTCAGCCCCATGGTCAGGGTGCCCTTGGGACCCTTCACGCTCAAGACGTTGTCGGCGATCTTCGCCTCGACGCCGTTGGGGATCGCGACCGGCTTTTTACCGATGCGGCTCATTAGAACACCTCCGCCAGCACTTCGCCGCCCACGTTCTCGGTGCGCGCTTCGGCGTCCGAGAGCACACCCTTCGGCGTGGAGACGATGGTGATGCCAAGACCGCCACGGACATTCGGAAGCTCCTTCGAGCCCGAATAGACCCGGCGACCGGGCTTGGAGACGCGAGCGAGATGCTTGATCGCAGGCTCGCCCTCGAAATACTTCAGTTCAATCCGCAGCGCGGGGTGCTTACCCGAAGCATCTTCGCTGTAGCCACGGATGTAGCCTTCGCGCTGGAGCACTTCGAGTACGTTCGCACGCAGCTTCGACGCCGGCGAAAGGACGGAATCCTTCTTCGCCTGCTGGCCGTTGCGGATACGGGTGAGCATATCACCCAGGGGATCGGTCATCGCCATAGGTTAATTCCTCACCAGCTCGACTTGGTCAGGCCCGGGATCAGGCCCTTGTTGCCCAGATCGCGCAGCTCAATACGGTTGAGACCGAACTTGCGGTAGTAACCGCGGGGTCGGCCGGTCGTGGTGCAACGGTTGCGCACGCGGGTCGGGTTGCCGTTACGGGGCACCTCGGCCAGCTTCAGGCGGGCAAGCCAACGCTCGCCGTCATCAAGCGACTCGTCGTCGGCAATCGCCTTCAGCTTCGCGATGCGGTTCGCGTACTTCTTCACAAGCTTCTTGCGACGCTCGTTCTTGTTCACGGAACTCAGTTTCGCCATGGACTTAAGCTCTCTTTCCGGGGCGGCTCACGCCGCTTCCTTCTCTTCCGACGCACCCTCAGTCTCGGGGGCCGGGAACGGGAATCCGAACAGACGCAGAAGCTCGCGGGCTTCGTCGTCGGTTTTTGCAGTGGTGGTCACGATGATGTCCATGCCACGCACCTTTTCGATCTGGTCATAGCTGATCTCGGGAAAGATGATCTGCTCTTTCAGACCCATCGCGTAATTGCCGCGACCATCGAACGACTTCGGGTTCAGACCACGAAAGTCGCGGATGCGGGGCATTGCGATGGTGACCAAGCGGTCGAGGAACTCGTACATGCGCTCGCGGCGCAAGGTCACCTTGCAACCGATCGGCATGCCCTCGCGCAGCTTGAACTGCGCGATCGACTTCTTCGCCTTGGTGATCACGGGCTTCTGGCCGGCGATCAGTTCCATCTCGGCTGCGGCGGTCTGGACCTTCTTCTTGTCCTGGCTCGCCTCGCCCACGCCCATGTTGAGCGTGATCTTCTCCAGCTTCGGCACTTCGTAGCGGTTCGCATAACCGAACTTCTCGGTCATGGCCTTGACGATTTCCTCGTCATACTTCGCGCGAAGACGCGGGGTGTACTTATCAGCCATCGATCGTCTCTCCGGACTTGACAGCAACGCGCACCTTCTTGCCGTCCTTCATTTCGAAACGGACGCGGGTGGGCTTGCCATCCTTCGGATCGGCAACGGCGACCTTGCTGATCGCCATCGGCGCAGGCGCGCGGTCAATGCCGCCCTGCGGGTTCGTCTGGGTGGGTTTGCGGTGGCGGGTGGTGACGTTCACGCCTTCCACCACGACCTTGCCGTCCTTGGGCATGACCTGGGCGACCGTACCGGTCTTGCCCTTGTCCTTGCCCGAAAGCACGACGACGCTGTCACCCTTCTTGATCTTTGCGGACGCCATTACAGCACCTCCGGAGCAAGCGAGATGATCTTCATGAAACCCTTGCCGCGCAGTTCGCGCACGACAGGGCCGAAGATACGAGTGCCAATCGGCTCCTCGGACTTGTTCACGAGGACTGCCGCATTCGAGTCAAAGCGGATCACGCTACCATCGGGACGACGAACGTCCTTACGGGTGCGGACGATCACGGCGCGATGAACGTCGCCCTTCTTGACCTTGGCACGGGGCTGCGCCTCCTTGACGGAGACGACGATGACATCGCCAACGCTCGCGGTGCGGCGCTTTGATCCGCCCAGCACCTTGATGCACTGGACGCGCTTGGCGCCGCTGTTGTCAGCGACATCCAAGTTTGACTGCATCTGGATCATCGATCCGGTTCCTTCTTCTCGGCTTGCCGGGACATTCCGCCCGGCAGTTCCAAAACTCTAATGCGGGCTCAGTTGCCCGCGGCTTCGACGTCCAGATCGGCTTCAAACGCACTATCCGCCTTGCCACCGACGCGGTCGATGACCTTCCACGTCTTCAGCTTGGACATAGGCGCCGTTTCCTCGATCCGCACCCATTCGCCGGGGCGATAGGTGTTGTCTTCGTCGTGCGCGTGATACTTTTTCGAACGGCGGATGATCTTGCCGTAGAGCGGGTGCTTCACCTTACGCTCTACCTTCACGACCACCGTCTTGTCGGTCTTGTCGGAAACAACCGTCCCGATCAGGATACGCTTCGGCATCGGTTGGCTCCTTAGTTCGCTGCGCGGGCGCGTTCGCCCTGCAGCGTCTTAATGCGCGCGATCTGGCGGCGGACTTCCTGGATCCGAGCAGGACGCTCGATCTGATTGGTCGCGGCCTGAAAGCGCAGGTTGAACGCCTCGCGCTTGAGATCCGTCAGATCAGCGGTCAACTGATCGTCGGTCTTGGCGCGCAGGTCTTCGGTCTTGTTGGCCATTATTCGCCTCCGAGGTGCGAGGTGTCGCCAAGACGGGCAACGACCTTGGTCTTGATCGGCAGCTTCATCGCAGCGCGCTCGAACGCTTCGGCAGCCAGCGGACCGGCAACCCCGTCGAGTTCGAACAGGATGCGGCCCGGCTTCACGCGAGCAGCCCAGTATTCGACCGAACCCTTGCCTTTACCCTGACGGACTTCGGCAGGCTTCTTCGAAACCGGCACGTCCGGGAAGACGCGGATCCAGAGACGGCCCTGGCGCTTGATGTGACGCGTGATCGCACGGCGAGCCGCTTCGATCTGGCGTGCGGTGATACGCTCAGGCTCCATCGCCTTCAGCCCGTACGAGCCGAAGTTCAGATCGGTGCCGCCCTTGGCATTGCCATGGATCTTGCCCTTGAACGCCTTGCGGAACTTGGTTTTTTTCGGTTGCAGCATTGCTCTTACCTTAGCCTGTCCTTAGCGAGCCGGTCGCACGCCGGAGGTCTGGGCGTCCATCATCAGGCGGTCCTGCGCCATCGGATCATGACCCAGGATCTCACCCTTGAAGATCCACACCTTGATGCCGATGATGCCATAGGCGGTCAGCGCCTCGGCTTCGGCATAATCGATGTTGGCGCGAAGCGTGTGCAGCGGCACACGACCTTCACGGTACTGCTCGACGCGGGCGATCTCGGCCCCGCCTAGACGGCCACCGCACATGATCTTGATGCCGTCGGCGCCAAGGCGCATGGCCGACTGCATCGCCCGCTTCATCGCACGGCGGAAAGCCACGCGGCGGATGAGCTGGTCGGCGATGCCCTGCGCGACAAGCTTGGCGTCGATCTCGGGCTTGCGGATCTCGACGATGTTCAGCTTCACTTCGCTGTCGGTCATCGCGGCCAGCTTCGAACGAAGCTTTTCGATGTCCGCGCCCTTCTTGCCGATGATCACACCGGGACGAGCCGCATAGATCGAGATGCGGCACAACTTGGCCGGACGCTCGATCACCACCTTCGAGATCGCGGCCTGAGGCAGCGAGTCGATGATGAACTTGCGGATCTCGATGTCTTCTTTGAGCAGACCGGCATAGTCGCGCCCTTCGGCGTACCAGCGGCTTTCCCAAGTGCGGTTGATCTGCAGACGCAGGCCGATCGGATTGCTTTTGTGACCCATGATCAGGCCTCCTCGACTTCGCGGACCACGATGCGCAGCCGGCTGAACGGCTTGAGGATACGCGTGGACTTGCCACGGCCCCGCGTGTGGAAACGCTTCATGGTGATCGACTTGCCGACCGATGCTTCCGCAACGACCAGGGCATCGACGTCCAGGTTGTGGTTGTTCTCGGCGTTGGCGATCGCACTGGCGAGCACCTTGCGAGCATCGACAGCCATCGCCTTGTTCGAGAACGAGAGGATGTTCAACGCTTCCTCGGCCTTCTTGCCGCGGATCAGGCCCGCAACGAGATTGAGCTTCTGGGCCGAGCCACGGATCGTGGTCCCGACGGCCAGCGCCTCATTCTCGGCGACGCGACGCGGAGCTTTCTGCTTGCTCATCAGCGCTTGCCCTTCTTGTCTGCGGCGTGGCCGGGGAAGTTGCGCGTGGGTGCGAACTCACCAAGCTTGTGGCCGACCATGTCCTCGTTAACGGACACGGGGATGAACTTCTGACCATTGTAGACGCTGAACGTCAGGCCAACGAACTGCGGGAGAACAGTCGAGCGGCGCGACCAGGTCTTGATCGGCGCGTGGCTGTTCTTGTCCTGCGCTTCCTCTGCCTTCTTCAGCAGCGAAAGCTCGACGAACGGACCCTTGCGAAGCGAACGTGCCATGGGTCTTACCTCTTCTTCTTCGCGTGACGGGACCGGATGATCATCTTGTCCGTCTGCTTGTTGTGACGCGTGCGGGCACCCTTGGTCGGCTTGCCCCAAGGCGTAACCGGATGACGGCCACCCGACGTGCGACCTTCACCACCACCGTGCGGGTGATCGACCGGGTTCTTCGCAACACCGCGGGTCAGCGGGCGCTTGCCCATCCAGCGACGACGACCGGCCTTTGCCAGCGTCTGGTTGGAGTTGTCGGGGTTCGAAACCGCGCCAACCGTACCCATGCAATCGCCCCGTAGATAGCGCTGCTCACCCGAGTTCAGACGAACGATCACGAGACCGCGGTCACGACCGACGACCTGGGCATATGCACCGGCCGAACGAGCGATCTGACCACCCTTGCCCGGCTTCATCTCCAGGTTATGGCAGATCGTGCCAACCGGCATCTGGCTCAGCAACATGGCGTTACCGGGCTTCGTGTCGGTCTTCTCACCGGCGACGACGGTGTCGCCGACAGCCAGACGCTGCGGCGCCAGAATATAGGCCTGCTCACCGTCCTCGTACTTCACCAGCGCGATGAAGGCCGTGCGGTTCGGGTCATATTCCATGCGCTCGACGGTCGCGGGCATGTCCCACTTCCGGCGCTTGAAGTCGATGTAGCGGTACTTCTGCTTGTGACCGCCGCCGATGCCGCGCGAGGTGACATGGCCCTTGTTGTTACGGCCACCGGTCTTGCGCTTGCCCTCGGTCAGCGACTTGACGGGCTTGCCCTTGTAGAGCCCCGACTTGTCGACCAGCACGAGGCCGCGGCGGGCCGGGCTCGTCGGTTTGTAGTTCTTGAGTGCCATGATTAGCCCCGTACGCCTTCGGTGACGTCGATCGACTGACCTTCAGCCAGCGTCACAATCGCCTTTTTCACGTCGCTGCGCTTGTAGGGAGCACCCTTCCAGCGCTTGCTCTTGCCCTTCTGGACAATGGTGTTCACGCCCGCGACCTTCACGCCGAACAGAGCCTCGACCGCAGCCTTGATCTGCGGCTTGGTGGCGTCGTTGGCGACCTTGAACACGACCGCATTATGCTCCGAGAGAAGCGTCGCCTTCTCGGTGATATGCGGCGCGACGATCACGTCGTAATGCCGGATGTCGATTTCAGCCTTAGCCATTGAACCGTGCCTCCAGCTTTTCGACAGCGGAGCGGGTCAGCACCAGCGTGTCATGGTTGAGGATGTCGTAGACATTGGCGCCCACTGCAGGCAGCACGTCGACACCGATCAGATTCCCGGCCGCCTTGCGGAAGCCGTCTTCTACCTGCTCGCCATCGATCACCAGCACCTTCTTGCCGAAGCCGAGCTTCGCAAGATCGGCCGCCAGCAGCTTCGTCTTGGCATCGGCAAGCTCCAGCGAGTCGAGAACGAACAGATTGTCGTTCCTGGCCTTGCTGGAAAGAGCCATGCGCAAACCGAGTGCACGGACCTTCTTGTTGAGCGACATGTCGAAGTCACGCTTGCGCGCACCATGGGCCTTGCCGCCACCGATAAAGATGGGAGCGGCGCGGTCACCGTGACGAGCCGTGCCGCCGCCCTTCTGGCGACCCCACTTCTTGCCGGTACGAGCCACATCCGAACGCTCACGCGTCGGACGGGCGGTGGCGCGACGGTTCCACAGCTGCCAGGTGACGACGCGGTGGAGGATATCCTCGCGCGGCTCGAGCCCGAAGACGTCGTCGTTCAGCTCGATGTCACCCGACGCCTTGCCGTCGAGTTTCTGGACCTTCACCTTCACGGATCAGCCCTCCTTGTTCTCGCCGGCCTCGGGCACATCGCCCTCACCAGCGTCGTTCTTGTTCGCTTCGGTCACCGAATCATCGGCACCCGCCTGCTGCTCCTTCAGAAGCTCGGCCTGCTGCTCGGCGTCGACCTGCTGGTGCACTTCATGCTCCGCAGCGCTTTCCACCATGCCAGCGGGCGCTTCGTCATGCTCAGGAGCCGAATTCTGCTTCTCGAGCACGGCGCCGGGGAACGGCGCGCCCTCGGGAAGCGGAAGCTTCACCGCGTCGGAGACCAGCAGCCAGGCGTTCTTGGCGCCGGGCACCGAACCCTTGACGAAGATCAGGCCGCGATCGGCGTCGGTCCGCACGACTTCCAGATTCTGCTGGGTGCGCTGACGATCGCCCATGTGACCGGCCATCTTCTTGTTCTTGAAGACCTTGCCCGGATCCTGGCGGTTACCGGTCGAACCGTGCGAACGGTGCGAGAGCGACACGCCGTGCGTTGCGCGCAGACCACCGAAGCCCCAGCGCTTCATCGCACCGGCAAAGCCCTTGCCCTGCGTGTGACCGGTGATGTCCACCTTCTGGCCAGCAACGAAATGCTCGGCCGAGATCGATGCGCCGACGGGAAGGAGGCCATCCTCGCCTTCAAGGCGGAACTCGGCAACCTTCATCTTGAGCGACACTTCAGCCTTCGCGAAATGCTCGCGCTGCGGCTTGGCCACGTTCTTCTGCTTCGCCTCACCGGCGCCGAGCTGGACGGCAACATAGCCATCACGATCGAGCGTGCGGTGCGAAACGACCTGACAATCTTCCAGCGCAAGAACGGTCACAGGCACATGCCGACCGTCCTCCTGGAACAGGCGGGTCATCCCGACTTTCTTGGCGATCACGCCAGTGCGCATGATCAAAACTCCTAAACATGGGCATAGCGACCATTCGCCATAGGCCCGGTGACAGAGGCACGTCGGAGACCATTTCCGGGTGCGTGAGAAGCCGTGGAAGCGAATGCCGCCACGGCCGGTTTCAACCCAATTATGCAATCGTCGCCCCGTCCGGGCTGAGCGTTTCCATCCCGAGGGACCGAAACTAGACGGGGGACGCAGCCCGGAGAACTGATGTCACCTCGTGGTGACGCTCCGGCGGTATCCCTGTGTCTTTAAGAAGCCGCGATGCAGCTTCCCGCGAGACCTGCGGCCTATCAGGCCAGCTTGATCTCGACATTCACGCCGGCAGCGAGATCGAGCTTCATCAGAGCGTCGACCGTCTGGGCATTAGGCTGCACGATGTCGAGCAGCCTCTTGTAAGTACGGACCTCGAACTGCTCCCGCGACTTCTTGTCGATGTGCGGACCGCGGTTCACGGTGAATTTCTCGATACGCGTCGGCAGCGGAATGGGCCCCCGAATAAGCGCGCCCGTACGACGGGCCGTCTCTGCGATCTCACTCGTGGCCGAGTCGAGAACGCGATGATCAAACGCCTTGAGGCGAATGCGGATATTCTGAGCTTCCATGTCCAACTACCGATGCGAAAGAGCCAAAGAAGCGAGACCGGCTCGCTCCAAAAAAGAAAGGCCCGCCCCGCCTCACCGGATAACCGGGAAGGGGCGGCCCCCTCTTAAAAAACCTGGTCGGCAGAGAATCAATCCCTGCCGACGAGCAGGCCTATATTACTTCGTGATGGTGCTGACAACCCCCGAACCGACGGTACGGCCACCTTCACGGATTGCGAAGCGAAGACCTTCGTCCATCGCGATCGGAGCAATCAGCTTCACGCCGATGGTGACGTTGTCACCGGGCATGACCATCTCGGTGCCTTCGGGAAGAATGACTTCGCCGGTCACGTCGGTGGTGCGGAAGTAGAACTGCGGGCGATAGTTGGCGAAGAACGGCGTGTGACGGCCTCCTTCGTCCTTCGACAGCACGTAGACCTCTGCGCTGAACTCGGTGTGCGGATTTACCGAACCGGGCTTGCAGAGAACCTGGCCACGCTCGACCTCTTCACGAGCAACGCCGCGGACCAGCGCACCGATGTTGTCGCCGGCTTCACCCTGATCGAGCAGCTTGCGGAACATTTCCACGCCGGTGACCGTGGTCTTGCGGGTGTCCTTGAGACCGACGATCTCGACTTCCTCGCCGACCTTCACGATGCCGGTTTCGACACGGCCGGTCACGACTGTACCACGACCCGAGATCGAGAAAACGTCTTCCACGGGCATCAGGAACGGCTTGTCGACCGGACGCGCGGGCTGTGGGATGTAGTCGTCAACGGCCTTCATCAGCTCGAGGATCTTGTCCTTGCCGATTTCGTCGTCACGGCCTTCCAGAGCAGCCAGAGCCGAACCGGCAACGATCGGAATATCGTCGCCCGGGAAGTCGTAGCTCGACAGAAGCTCGCGGATTTCGAGCTCGACGAGTTCGAGCAGCTCCGGATCGTCGACCTGGTCGACCTTGTTCATGAATACAACGAGAGCCGGAACGCCGACCTGACGGGCAAGCAGGATGTGCTCACGGGTCTGGGGCATCGGGCCGTCGGCAGCATTCACGACGAGGATCGCACCGTCCATCTGCGCCGCGCCGGTGATCATGTTCTTTACATAGTCAGCGTGGCCGGGGCAGTCGACGTGCGCATAGTGACGCGCGCCGGTTTCATATTCGACGTGTGCGGTCGAAATCGTGATACCGCGCTCGCGCTCTTCGGGAGCCTTGTCGATGTTCGCAAAGTCAACGGCGGCGCCGCCGAACTCGTCAGCGAGCACCTTGGTGATCGCTGCGGTCAGCGTGGTCTTGCCGTGGTCGACGTGACCGATGGTGCCGATGTTGCAGTGCGGCTTGTTCCGCTCAAACTTAGCTTTCGCCATTTTCAAAGACCTCTATTCGTCTGGATTTGCTGATCCGGTGTATATTCTTGGGCGGACTTGAGGCCGGCACCCGTGAATCAGGCGCCCGCCCCTAGACCGATGAAGCTGCTTACGCAAGCTTCTCCTTCACTTCGGCCGCGACATTCGCCGGGACCTCGTCATAGTGGCTGAACTGCATCGTGTACTGGGCGCGTCCCTGAGTGAACGAGCGCAGTTCGTTGACGTAGCCGAACATGTTCGCAAGCGGCACGTTCGCTTCGACAGCCTGAGCGTTACCACGGGAGTCGGTGCCCTGAATCTGCCCGCGCCGCGAGTTGATGTCGCCGATCACGTCGCCGAGGTAATCCTCCGGCGTCACGACCTCGACCTTCATGATCGGCTCGAGCAGCTTGATGCCCGACTTCTGCGCGATTTCGCGCATGGCGCCGCGACCCGCGATTTCGAACGCGATCGCGCTCGAGTCGACGTCGTGGTAGGCACCGTCATACAGCGTCACAGTGAAGTCGATGATCGGGAAGCCAACAAGGTAACCGCTCTCGGCCTGCTCGCGAAGACCCTTCTCGATCGCCGGGATGTATTCCTTCGGGATGTTGCCACCCTTGATCTCATCCTTGAAGACGAAACCCTGGCCGCGCTCGCCGGGCTCGACCTTAACCTTGACGCGGCCGAACTGACCCGAGCCGCCCGACTGCTTCTTGTGGGTGTAGTCGACATCAACCGGCTTCGCGAGATATTCGCGATAGGCCACCTGCGGCGCACCCACATTGGCTTCGACCTTGAACTCGCGCTTCATACGATCGACGAGAATGTCGAGGTGAAGCTCGCCCATGCCCTTGATGATCGTCTGGCCGGATTCGTGGTCGGTCGACACGCGGAACGAAGGATCCTCGGCAGCAAGGCGATTGAGCGCGACGCCCATCTTTTCCTGGTCAGCCTTGGTCTTGGGTTCCACCGACAGCTCGATAACGGGCTCGGGGAATTCCATACGCTCGAGTATGATCGGCTTCGACGGGTCGCACAGCGTATCGCCGGTCGTCGTATCCTTCATGCCTGCCAGCGCGACAATATCGCCCGCGAATGCCTCTTCGATGTCCTCGCGATTGTTCGAGTGCATCAGCAGCATGCGGCCGACCTTTTCCTTCTTGTCCTTCACCGAGTTCAGAACCGAACCCTTGGTGAGCTTCCCCGAATAAATACGGGTAAAGGTCAGCGAGCCGACGAACGGATCGTTCATGATCTTAAACGCAAGCGCCGAGAAAGGAGCCTCATCCGACGAAGGACGCGTGTCCTTCTCATCGCTATCAGGCAGCACGCCTTCGATGGCGGGAACGTCGAGCGGCGAAGGCATGTAATCGACGACTGCGTCCAGCAGCGGCTGAACGCCCTTGTTCTTGAAGGCCGAACCGCAGAGGACGGGCACGAAATCGCGCGCCATGGTGCCCTTGCGGATAAGCTTCTTCAGCGTCGCCGCATCGGGAACCTCGCCTTCGAGATAGGCTTCCATAACCGCGTCGTCTTGCTCGACAGCGGTTTCGATCAGCTTCTCGCGGTATTCGGCAGCCTTGTCGGCCAGATCCTCGGGAATATCGACATAGTTGAACGTCGCGCCCAGCCCGTCATTTTCCCACACGATGCCACGGTTGTTGACGAGGTCGACAACGCCCTGAAGGTCGCTCTCTGCGCCAATCGGGAGATAAAGCACAAGCGGGGTCGCGCCGAGGCGATCGACGATCGACTGCACGCAATAGTAAAAATCAGCGCCAGTACGATCCAGCTTGTTGATGAAGCACATACGCGGCACGCCGTATTTGTCGGCCTGACGCCATACGGTTTCCGACTGGGGTTCAACGCCGGCCACGCCGTCAAACACCGCCACAGCGCCGTCGAGTACGCGCAGCGAGCGTTCGACTTCGATGGTGAAGTCGACGTGGCCGGGGGTGTCGATGATGTTGATGCGGTGCTTCGGACCCTTGCCGTCTTCGGCGGCCCAGAAGGTCGTCGTCGCAGCGGACGTGATGGTGATCCCGCGTTCCTGCTCCTGCTCCATCCAGTCCATGGTGGCGGCGCCGTCGTGGACTTCGCCGATCTTGTAGGACTTGCCGGTGTAGTACAGGATCCGCTCTGTCGTCGTCGTCTTGCCGGCGTCGATATGCGCCATGATGCCGATATTGCGGTAGCGTTCCAGCGGATATTCGCGGGCCATGGAAAATTCCTCAGGAGTATGAAGCTTGCAGTTGGGCGGCGGCCATCCGGCTCACGCGCTTGTCTGCCGACTCTCTTGGAGCCGGATGGGCCCCATATAGTGATAATTGTGACCGGCGAAAGACGCCTCTTTCCGAAATGCGGGAAAGAGGCGTCTTCGTGTCGGCCTTAGAAGCGCCGATTACCAGCGATAGTGGCTGAACGCGCGGTTGGCGTCGGCCATGCGGTGGGTGTCTTCGCGCTTCTTCACGGCGTTGCCGCGGTTGTTCGACGCATCCATCAGCTCGCCCGACAGGCGCGCGGCCATCGTCGTTTCGGGACGGTTGCGCGCCGCGGTAATCAGCCAGCGAATGGCCAGAGCCTGCGCACGTTCGGGACGAACTTCCACGGGGACCTGATAGGTCGCACCGCCGACGCGGCGGCTGCGGACCTCGATCTGCGGCATGATGTTCGCCAGCGCGTCGTGGAACAGCTGGACCGGATCGGCCTTGGCCTTGGTCTCGACGGTTTCCAGCGCGCCATAGACGATACGCTCGGCAGTCGACTTCTTGCCGTCGAGCATGAGGTTGTTCATGAACTTCGACAGGACCTGATCGCCAAACTTGGGATCGGGCAGGATGACCCGCTTTTCGGGACGACGACGACGTGACATTTTTCTAAACTCCTTCGGAGTGGCCGCTTACATCCGTAAGCGTCCTGCGGCACCGGCCCACTCCCCCACCCGACCACCCAGAGTTTACCCAGCAGGGTAGTCGGGTGGGGGAGCGGGCCGGTGCCGCGTTGATCTTACTTCGGACGCTTGGCGCCGTACTTCGAACGGGACTGCTTGCGGTCCTTCACGCCCTGCGTGTCGAGCACGCCGCGCAGCACGTGGTAGCGCACGCCGGGAAGGTCGCGCACGCGGCCGCCGCGGATCAGCACGACCGAGTGCTCCTGAAGGTTGTGGCCTTCGCCGGGGATGTAGCTGATGACTTCGCGGCCGTTGGTCAGGCGAACCTTGGCCACCTTGCGAAGCGCCGAGTTCGGCTTCTTAGGCGTGGTGGTGTACACGCGGGTGCAGACGCCGCGCTTCTGCGGGTTCTGCTCCATCGCGGGAACCTTGGACTTGGCCTTCTGCGGCTCGCGACCCTTGCGGACCAGCTGGTTGATCGTAGGCATTGTATTTCCTTCCTTGACCGGAGAGTGTCCTCGCCGGGTTGCGCCCTCCCCCGCGCAAATGCGGATGGGTTCGGGCTGAAACTTGTTTTCCGAACGGGAGAATGTCCCGTTCGGGGGTCACCTCATCCGGGCGTAAAAGTGGTTCCCACTTTTACTGATGAGGTTCCGCGCTGATCTGCACCGAGGCGCATGACGAGAGCGGCGAAACTCAATTCATCGAGCCGCCTGATGGATCAGCGATGGAGGAAGGACCGTGCGGGGAAACGCGAAAAGGGCATGCGGGCCTTAAGTAAGGCCCTGCCCTGGCGATCGCCGCACGAACCGAAACGCTCCACCCGGGTCCAGCCGGGTTACTTTGACGGATAACGAGGCGCTGCCCTGTTCGGACGGGCCCCACTCACCGGCAATGTTCAGCTCTGTCCACCGGTAGGGGGTTAGCCCTGCTGGCGGTTGGCGCGGCCCTTAAGGGGATTCGGGGGTGGGGTCAAGGCTAGCCTTTAATTCATCTAGCCGTAAAGAAGTGCGCCATCTGATAAAAGCGGGAGGCTTATTGCCAATGGGAGACCATCGCTGGAGCGACGACCTACTGAATCGAAAGGTCTTTGGTGAACACCTGATAGAATTAATGAAGTCTCGCTACGAAGCACGAAAAAGGGCAGATATCGGATCACTAATCATAAACTTAGATGCACCTTGGGGTAGCGGTAAAACGTATATTATCGAAAAACTAGCCTCTATATTAGCTGACGAGGATTATGCAGTTTCGAAAATAAACGCCTGGGAAGAAGATAGGAACAGCGATCCATTAATATTGATAATGAGCGCTATTAATAAAACTCTAAGCGAAAAAGCCATTGGTAGTAGCAAGGCCAAAAAACTATTAGGTGACGCAAAGTCTGCCTTAGCCCCTGTTGCTATAGAGGCCGGTAAACAAATCGGAAAGCATTTGCTTAGATCAGTTACCGGATTATCAATTGATAAATTATCCGAAGCATATTTGGATAATCAAGCCATCTCTGACGACGAAGATTTTGAAAAAGAGGCGGCGGACGCATTCGAAAAATATGTTGATGCAAAACTTCAGGCACATGAATCTGAAAAGCAGTCAATAGCGTTATTTAAGTCAAAATCATCGAAGGCATTGGACGAGCTTTCAAAAGGAGGCATGAAACTGCCTCTTTTTGTTTTTATAGATGAGTTAGACCGATGCCATCCAGATTACGCGATAAAGCTATTAGAAAATATCAAACATGTGTTTGATATTGAGGGCTTAGTTTTTGTAATTTCAACTGACACCTTACAACTTCGAGAAGTCGTCAAGGGCTATTTTGGACAAGGTTTTGATGGTGGCGTTTATTTAAGAAAGTTTTTTGATCGAACAGTGGTTCTTCCCCCAGCATCGAATTTGGATTTTTCGCTGAAAAAATTTGAATTGTATGGGGTGGACTTCGATAAATTAAGCCCACCAGAAGGTGTTAATATAAGTTACATTATAGAATCATGGACAAATTTTGTACATTGCTCGAGACGAGATATTGAGCAGATTGCTGAGATACTATCTAATTTTACGAACACGTGGCCATATCCCAACATAATAGATCCAGTTTCTTCTCTTATATTAGCCTCAGCATATTTTTTCCATCCTCACGAATTCGTTACAATGGGCCCTGGCGCCCTATTTAAGGGGTCTACCGGGCGATGGATGATTAAGGCCCCATTTTCCGATTCATCAGAAGACACGTGGTCAATATTTAATAATATAAAGTCTGATGGGAATAGACCCTTTCATTCAATAGATTTACATAAGGGTTACAGCGGAAGGTTTTTAAATCAGGAAATGTTATCTCTAAGCGGTTCGAGTCAAAATCCTCAAGCCGAGCGATCTCGCTCGAATGAATATAGTGATTTTATTGTTGTGTCCGCAAAGTCAGTTTTAAACATAGATCACTAATCTTTTTATTTTCCTACACCCCCTCCCCCTCATATCCCCAAGCGCCCCTCACCCAGCAGGAGCGCGTCCATGTCCGGCACACCCCCAACCCAATCGGCCCCGCCTGAAATCCGCTTTACGCCCGTGCCTCGCGCGCGGCGGCGGAAGCTGACTGCGCGGCGGCAGCGGCAGTTCATCGAGGCGCTGGCGCGGACGGGGCTTGTTTCGGAGGCAGCGGAGGAAGTGGGGGTCAGCGTCGCGGCGCTGGAGAAGCTGCGTTATTCCGAGGCCGGGCAGAGGGCGGTGCGGGGGCTGAGCTTTCGCGCGGCGTGGGATGCGGCGCGGGGGTGCGAGGCGGCCAGGAAGGCCAGATCGGAGCGCAGGCGTTTGGGTTGCAGGCTGGCGGGGCGCAAGCTGGCGGGGCGCGGGGTCGCCGGGCGCGGTGGCTTTGGGGATGGGGGTTTCGCGGATGGCCATTTCGCGGATGGCCATTTCGCGCATGGTGGGCGCGGGACCCTGCGCGATGCGCCGCCGGAGGTTGCGCCAGAGGTTACGCCAAAGGCTTCTGGGGCGTTTCGGCTCTCCTGCGCTTCGGCCCATCCTTCGCAGCGGACCAGCCGTGCCGCCTTTACCGGGCCGGAGCCTTCGCCGGACGATCCGCTGCTGGGGTTCAGGCCGTTCCTCCATCCCTGCCCGCGCCGGAACTCGATCACGCCCGACCGGCAGCGCGCGTTCATCGCGGCGCTCGCCGCCAGCGGATCGGTGCGGCAGGCGGCGCGCGCCATCGGGGCCAGCGTGGAGGCGCTCTACAATCTGCGCGCGCGCGGCGGGGCGGAGGAATTTGCCGCCGCGTGGGAGAAGGCCATCGACCTCGGCATCGCGAGGCTGGAGGACACGGCGCTGGCCCGCGCCATAGAGGGCGAGCTGCGCCCCGTCGTCGCGCGCGGCGAGATCATCGGCGAATACCGCGTGCATAACGAGGCGCTGGTGATGTTCCTGCTGCGCCATCGCCGGTCCCGGCGATACGGGCCGGTGCCTGAGCGCCCTGCCCCCGACGGGCCGAGCCACGGGGAGATCATGGACGGCATCATGGTCAAGCTGAGCCGCGCGAGGGAGCGCATGATCGCGGGGCTGGATCCGGTGGAGGGCGCGGCGGATTGAGGCGGTTTGCGGCGGGCAGGTCGCAGATTCTTGATGGATCGCAGGGGTCTAGCGGCTTTCTCAATCAAAATGGTCGACTTACGGATGATACATGGTATCATGGCTGTCCCACGCGCCCGGTCCAGCCTTGGTTAGTGGGTAATCGGTGACGGGCCGGGCGCCATCAAGAGAGGTGCCTGATGTCCTATACAGACACTCCGCAAGGCCAGAACCGCGGCGCTACGATCGCGACGGTCGCTGTCATCCATGCCGCGCTGGGCTATGCGCTGGTCTCCGGTTTCGGGGCGAGCGTCGTCACCGAGGTCGGCAAGACCATCAAGGCCACATTCGTGGAAAAGGTCGAGACGGTGAAGCTGGAGCCATTGCCTCCGATGGAGGCCGAACCCAGCGCCGATCCGCTGCCGACCGCGCCCGATACGGCGATCACGCTCGACCGGCCGAACAGCATCGACACCATGGTGTTCGACGTGCCCCTGCCGCCCTCGCCCCTGCCGGGCACGCACGAGATCGTCCTGCCCCCGATGCCGGTGCCGCCCGCGCCGCTGCCCGCCTATGAGGCGAAGGGCGCGGTGCCTCGTGGCAATCCGGGGACGTGGGTGACGCCGAACGATTACCCCTCGCGCGAGCTCAGGATGGGGAACGAGGGGCTGACCCGGTTTCGGCTGGAAATCGGGGCCGACGGACGGGTGACCGATTGCACGATTACCGCGTCGAGCGGGCATCCCGGCCTTGACGAGGCGGCTTGCAAACTGGTGACGCGGCGCGCTCGGTTCGAGGCGGCGACGGGCGCGGACGGCGCGAAGACGGCGGGGCGTTACGAGAATGCGATCCGCTGGCAGATACCCGGGTAATCAACAGGGAACGGGGGCGGGTTTCGGCCTGCCCCCTTCTCCCGCCTTCAGTCCTTTTTGGCGGCGGTCAGGAAGTCGACCAGCGCCTTGACCTTTTTCTGGCGCCATTGCGGACGCGGGGCGACCAGCCAATAGGTGGCGCGCGTGTCCTCGATCTCGGACAGGGCGATCAGCTGGCCGGTCTCGATCTCGTGCTCGACCAGTTGCAGCGGCAGCACTGCGCGGCCCATGCCGCCCAGCACCGCCGACAACGCCTGTCCGGTCGCGCCGACGCGCAGGCCCGCCTCGATCCCTTCTCCTTCGGTGCCCGGTTCGCTTTCGGGCCCGCCGGGCCATGAGATCCAGCTGTCGGGCGCGCCGGGGGCGGCGACCTCGACCCGGCGGCCGGGCGAGAGCGGAACGCCGTCGAGTTCGCCGGGGCTTTCGACGAGGCGCACCGCGAAATCGAGGTTCGCTTCGGTGAAATCGGTGTCGTGGCCGCCTGCCATGTGAAAGCGCGTGTCGGGATTCGCCTCGCGAAAGGCGGCGAGGCGGCGGGCGAACCATGCGCCGAAGAAGTCGCGCGGCGCGGCGAAGGTGAACTTGTGGCTGGACTGGCCCGCCTGCATCGCGTGGACCGCTTCCTCGAAGCGCAGAAACCCGCTGCGCAGCGAATCGAGGCCGGCGGCTGCCTCGTCGGTAAGCTCGAGACCCTTGGGCGTGCGGCGGAACAGCACGACGCCCAGCAGATCCTCAAGCGCGCGGATCTGCTGGCCCACGGCGGCGGGGGTGACGGCAAGCTCGTCCGCGGCGCGGGTGAACGACAGGTGCCGGGCCGCGGCGTCGAGCACGCGCAGGCCGTTGAGGGGGAGATGGGTACGCTTCATGGCCAGATCGCTGATAATGCGCGCGCCGCGAATGGGCAACGCACGGATGCGATTCGCGCGCTAGCCCTGCGCGGTGGCCCGATTTCAGCGCTGCGCGGTTGCAGGTGCGGACAGCGGGAAGAAGGGGATCGCGGCCTCGAAGATGGTGCCGTCCTCGCGGCGGAAGCCGTAATAGCCTTCCATCGTGCCATGCGGCGTTTCCAGCGGGCAGCCCGAAACGTAATCGTGGCTTTCCCCCGGTTTCAGCAGCGGTTTTTCGCCGACCACGCCTTCGCCGTCGACAAGGCTGACGCGCCCGGCCGCGTCGGTGATGCGCCAGTGCCGCGTCAGCAATTGCGCGCTCTGCTCGCCATTGTTCTCGATCCGGATGTGATAGGCCCAGAACCAGTGCCCGTCGGACACCTGCGATTGTTCCGGCAGGAAGCTGGCGGCGACCCGGACGGTGATGCCCTGCGATATCGCGGCATGATCGAATAGCTGCTCTATCATCGACACGCAGGTTAGGCGCAAATCGCCCCCGGACGCAAATCGGGCGGGCGAGATGTGAACAATGGCGTGGCCGCTGGCGGGCCGATCATATGGCCGCGCGCGGGCCGGATCAGGACGCGAGCAGGTTTTCCGCCGGTGCGTCGAAGGTCCAGCGCAGGCCGCCCGCGTCATAGGTCAGGCGGACCTCGGCCTCCAGAGTGGCGGCGGGGATGTCGCGGATGACCGAACTGCCGAATCCCTCGCGTTCGGGGACGGTGACCGGCGGGCCGCCGGTTTCGGTCCAGCTGATGCGCAGCCGGTCGTCGGTCAGTTCCCAGGCGATGTCGACCTTGCCCGCGGTGCGCCCCTCGCCGTCTCCGACGCCGGCGTCGTCGATCTGCGACAGCGCGCCATATTTGAACGCATTGGTCGCCAGCTCGTGCAGCGCGAGGCCCAGCGTTTCGGCGGCGCGCGCGGTCAGCTCCACCGGCGGGCCCGAATGGGTCAGCGCCGTCCTGGCGCGGTCGATGGCGAAGGACAGCTGCGCCTCGACCAGATCGGCCATGTCGACGCTGCGCCATTCACGTTTCACCAGCAGGTCCTGGTTGGCGGCAAGCGCCTGGATGCGGCGCATGAAGCGTTTCAGGAACTCCTCGTTCCCCGGCGCCGAACGCCGGGCCAGCGCCATGATCAGCGTCAGCATGTTCTTGGCGCGATGGTTCACCTCGCGCAGCAGGTTCTCGATCGACTCGTTCTGCTCGCGCTGTTCGGTGATGTCGGTGTTGGTGCCGAACCAGAACTGCACGCTGCCGTCGGCGCCCCTGATCGGACGCGCGCGGGATAGGAACCAGCGATATTTGCCATCGGCGCCGCGCAGGGGGAACGTGTCCTCCCATAATTCGCCGGTGTCCCAGCTATGCTGCACACGCTCCACCACGCGGTCGACATGGTCAGGGTGATGCACGGCCTTCCAGCCCCAGCCTTCCATGTCCTCTATCGTGGTGCCGGTGTATTCGAACCAGCGGCGGTTGTACCAGAAGATCCAGCCTTCGGCGTCCGCGATCCACGCCAGCTGCGAGATATTGTCCGCCATCATCTTGAAGCGGGTCTCGCTTTCGGCCAGCGCGCGGCGCGCAAGGTCGAGGTCGCCCAGCTCGCGCGCGATCTTGCTGGCCCCGACGATCCGCCCGTCCGCATCGCGCACGGGAGAGACGGTGACGGTCACGTCGATGTCGGTGCCGTCCTTGCGGCGGCGCACCGTGTGGAACGGCATCACCCGTTCGCCGCGCTCGATGCGGGCGATGATGTCGTCCTCTTCGTGCTGACGGTCGTCGGGGATCAGCAGGCGGATCGATTTGCCCAGAATGTCGCCGGCGCGATAGCCGAACAGCCGCTCCGCCGCCGGGTTCCAGCTGGTGATCGTGCCATCGAGCCGTTTGGACACGATCGCATCCTCGCAGCTTTCGAAGATCGCCGCGAGCAGGCCTTCGGCGGGCGTGCCGCTGATGGCGGGTGCGATCTCGTTCATGCCGGGCGCTCCCTGTTCGGCGTCACGTCACAGCCCGATGGCGCGCAGGGCACGGTCGATATCCTCAAGCAGGTCGTCTGCATCCTCCAGCCCGACATTGAAGCGCAGCATTCCTTCATCGACACCCATCTCGGCGCGTTTTTCCGGTCCGACCGAATGGTGGGTGGTCGATGCCGGATGGCACATCAGCGACCGTGCATCGCCGATATTGTTCGAGATATCAATCAGCTGAAGATTGTCGAGCAGCGCATGCGCCTGCGCCCTGCCCCCGTCGAGCACGAAGGAGAAGATGCAGCCGGGCATGTCCATCTGGCGCATCGCCATGTCGTGGCGCGGGTGGCTTGCAAGGCCGGGGTGCAGGATCTTCGGCACGCGGCCTTCCATGAAGCGCCCGATTTTCAGCGCGTTGTCGCACTGGCGGCGGGCGCGCAGTTCCAGCGTTTCGAGGCCCTTCAGCACCACCCATGCGTTGAACGGCGACAGGTTGGGCCCGGTGTTGCGCTGGAACGGGAGGAGCTTGTCGTTGATGAATTCCTCGGACCCGCAGACCGCACCCGCCAGCACGCGGCCCTGCCCGTCCATCAGCTTGGTCGCGGAATAGGCGATGACGTCTGCGCCGAACTCCATGGGCCGCTGCATCACCGGCGTGCAGAACGCATTGTCGACCACGGTGGTGATGCCATGCGCCTTCGCCAGAGCGCAGACATGGTCGAGATCGACGATGTCGAGCGTGGGATTGGCGGGGGTTTCGAAGAAGAACACCTTGGTGTTGGACTGGATCGCGGCCTCCCACGCGGCATTGTCGGTGGAATCGATCGTCGTCCCCTCGATCCCGAAGCGCGGCAGCAGTTCGTCGACCAGCCAGCGGCACGATCCGAAGGCCGCGCGCGCGGCGACGATGTGATCCCCTGCCGACAGCTGGCACAGCAGCGCCGCCGTCATCGCGGCCATGCCCGATGCCTGCGTGCGGCAGGCCTCTGCGCCTTCCATGATCGCGATGCGTTCATCCAGCATGGCGACGGTGGGGTTCTGCAGGCGCGAATAGGTCATGCCCGCCGCTTCGCCCGCAAAACGCGCGGCGGGTGTGGCGGCATCCTCGTAGCTGTAGCCCGAGGTGAGGAACATCGCCTCGCTCGTCTCGCCCATGTCGCTGCGCCATGTGCCGGCGCGGACGGCCTGTGTGGCGGGACGCCAGTTGCGGGTGATCGAGCGGTCGGTTCCGGTGGTGCGTTTCATGGGTGATGCGGTTAGCGTCGGGGCGCTGCCATGACAATGTCGGATTGCCGGATCGGGAGGCGGGGCACGCTAGTCGCGGTCGAGCCAGCGCTGCGTCGCGGGTAGCCATTGCAGGACGATCACTCCGACGCTGACCAGCATGACGAGGGCGGCGCGCACGAGAATCCAAGCATCGCCGGACAGTTCGGGCGGGACGCGCAGGATCGCGATCACCGCGAGGATGAAGGTTACGATGTGGAAACCCGTCATCAGGAACCGCATCAGCGCGCTGCGAAGCCAGACGAAGGCGGTGGTGAGCGCAAGATAGATGGTGAAGAATGCCGCGATGGTCGGCGTCAGCGGATAAGGCGTAAGCGCCCATGCGACGAGGATCGCGCCGGCCGCCAGCAGCGCATTGGCTCGCACGGTCCAGGGTGACTGCCCCATATGTCTTTCGTATGCCCGCAAAGCCATCGTCGTCGTCCCGGCCCGATACGCCGTCTTGCCGTCAGCGGGCGCTGCCGGGTGCGAGCACCCAGCGGCCCGTGTCGGGGTGCCATAGCAGGGCCGTGCTCACCAGCGCCGCGCCGAATATCAGCACGACCCGCAGCGGGAACAGCGCATCGGGATTGCGCCCCGGCAGGATGAAGACGAGCCCGTAGAGCACCAGCCCCGACAGGATGAAATGAAACGCGCTGATGGCAAAGCGCACCCAGTCGTTGCGGCTGGCGGCGAACAGCACCGCAATGGCGATATAGGCCAGCCCGGCCAGCACGACATGCGGCAGAAGGCGGGGCGGGGTGAGCGCGAGCGCCGCGACGGGCGTCAGCACAGCGAAGAGAAGGTAGGCGCGCACGCTCCATGGCCGGTCGCCGAAGCGCAGGCTCGCGATGATCCTGTCCATGGCCCGCCCCCCGCTTGCCTTTCGCCCCCGCCTAAAGCCGTGCGAGGACCGCGTCGCCGATCTGGCTGGTCCCGGCGTCGCCGCCCAGATCCGCGCCGTAAATGCCGTCGGCCAGGGTCCTGGCGACCGCGGCCTCTACCCGTGCGGCGTGTTCTTCCTGCCCCAGCGAATGGCGCAGCAATTCGGCGGCCGACAGGATCGTGGCGAGCGGATTGGCGATCCCCTTGCCCGCGATATCGGGTGCGCTACCATGGATAGGTTCATAAAGTCCGAACGTGCCATGCGCGGTCTTGCGCTCGCCCAGCGAGGCACTGGCGAGCAGGCCGATCGAGCCGACGCACATCGAGGCCTGATCGGAGAGGATATCGCCGAACAGGTTTCCGGTGACCACCACGTCGAACTGGCCGGGATTGCGCACCAGCTGCATCGCGGCATTGTCGACATACATGTGCGACAGGGTGACGTCGGGATAATCCGCCGCGACCTCGATCACCACGTCGCGCCACAATTGCGAGGTTTCGAGCACGTTCGCCTTGTCGACCGAGCAGAGCAGGCCGCGGCGCTTGCGGGCCGCTTCGAATCCGGCGACGGCGATGCGGCGGATCTCGCTTTCGTCATAGCTCATGACGTCATATCCCTGCCGCAGGCCTTCCGGGGTGGTGCGCATGCCCTTCTCGCCGAAATAGACGTCGCCGTTGAGCTCGCGCACGATGAGCAGGTCGATGGCGGAAGCAACTTCGGGGCGCAGCGCGGAGGCGCCTTCGAGGCCGGGGAAGACCTTGGCGGGGCGCAGGTTCGCGAACAGGCCCAGCTCGCTGCGCAGGCCGAGGATCGCCTGTTCGGGGCGCAGATGGCGTTCCAGAGTGTCGCAGGCCGGGTCGCCCACCGCGCCGAATAGGATCGCATCGGCCTCCCGCGCGCAGGTCAGCGTTTCTTGCGGCAGCGGGTGGCCGTGGTTCCGGTAGGCGGTTCCGCCCACGTCCGAGGCGAGGAACGAGAACGGCAGGGGCAATGCCTCGAGCACGCGGAGCGCCTGCTCCGTCACTTCCGGCCCGATACCGTCGCCCGCGAATACCGCGATCTTCATGTGCTGTTCCCTGACCTTTTTTGTAATCTATGCGATGCGCGCCAGCCTCTCGCGCAATATTGCGCGCGCGGCGGCGAGGTCGCCCATAACAGGACCGGCGCGGTCTGCAAGAACCCGCTTTTCCACAAAGCGCCCGATGCGGTCGAATGCGGCAATTGTGTTGCCCCAGTCCGCACCTTCCAGATCCGGGCGCGAGCCGCCGTAGCCGAGTTCGCGCAGGAACAGCGCTTCATAGGCGATCAGCGCGGGCACCCAGCCGCGCGCCGAGGGGGCATGGCAGATCGCGTCGAGCACCGCGTCCAGCGCCTGATAGAGCGCGGGGAACGGGCTGCGTTCGGGCAGAATCGCGGCGGTGAGCGCGGTGACCCAGCCGATGGCGGCGGCGGGCAGCGGTTCGGAGAGGAAGGGCGCGCGGCTGGTGACAAGCTCGGCCTTGAGGAAGGGCAACTGGCTGGCCGAGCGCGCGGCGATGTCGATTGCCACTCCGTTGCCGGGGACCAGCACGGCGCGCATCCGCCTGCCCCGCCCGCCCGCGACATAGCCCGCGACGAGGCCGTATTCGCCGGTCAGCACGCGCGCGATCGACGCGTTCTCGCCATGAGAGCGCGCGGCGCAGACGATGGCGGAGGCGCGGATGTGCATGGCCGCAAGCATTGACGCGGCGCGCGCGGCTGCGCAAGCGATCCCCGAGATGGAGGAAAGGGACAAGAGGTGATCAAAGGCGCGGCGCTGGACACCGGCAGGCTGGTCGTGCGGCCGTTCGAGGAGGATGATGCGGACCGGCTGGTCGCGATCTTCGCCGATCCCGATGTCGCGCGCCATGTCGGTGACGGCGCGCCGCTGGACCGGGCTGAAGCCCTGCTTTGGGTGCGAAATTCGCGCGCCAACCTGTCGCGGCACGGTTACGGCACGGGTGCGGTGACCCAGAAGGACGGCGGACGCATGATCGGCTGGGCGGGCGTGGCGCGGCCCGAGGGGGAGCCGCCCGAGATTATCTACGGGTTCGAACGTGCGGCGTGGCGCAAGGGATATGGGCGCGAATTGCTGGCCGCGCTGGTCGCCTTTGCCGCGGCGCGCGGGATCGATCCGGTGCGCGCGACCGTGGCGGCGGGCAACGCGACCTCATCGGCGCTATTGCTGGCGGCGGGGTTCAGGCTGGCGGATCCGCACTATGGCGGGGATCCACAGGTGCAGCTTTACGAATGGACCGCCTCGACCTGATTATCGGCGCAGGCGCAGGGTTTGGGCCGATTTTCGAGCGCGATATTCTTGTGGGCGGCTGCCTTGTCGGCGGCGATCGCCGGGTTGCGTTCGCGGCCCATCGTCCAGTTCTTGTCCAGCCGCACCTGCGGATTGGGCGCGCACCAGATCTCGCCCGTGTCGTCGATGGCGGTGACCCAGATGAGGTTATGTTCCTGGCCGTAATCGATCATGCCGAAAGCATAGCCGTGCCCCTTGCCGAGCACGTGGACTGGTATCGTCGGATTGAGCTGAGTGAACATGGGCGTGAAATCCCGATGAGAGGGGTTTCACAAGCAATTGACGGATCGCGCGCCTGTTCCCGGCGTCTTGCCGCAAGTTAAGCTGTTCGGCGGTAAAGCGCCCGAACGCCCCTATTTGTCGGCGGGCTTCTTCGTCGGGCCCTTTTTCAGCGGCTCCGCCGATCCGGAATGCTTGGCTTCCAGCGCGGCGATGCGGGAGGAGAGCGCCTCGTTCTCTTCGCGGGCCTTGGCGGCCATGGCCTTGACCGCGTCGAATTCCTCGCGGCTGACGAAATCCAGCCCGCCCAGCGCCTCGCGCAGTCGTTCGCGCGCGGCCTCGCTGGCTTCGCGGCCCATGCCGGCGAAGGTGCCGGCAGCGGCGGTGAACAGGCGGGTGATGTCCGAGATACGGGGATTGTCGCTTTGCATGGATATTAGATGCGATGCGCGCGGCCACAGTTCAAGAGAAAACCCCGCCATGCGTGCGGCACGGCGGGGTTCCTAAGTCTATGGGACCTACTTGCGCTTGAGGTCGAAGCGGTCGAGTTCCATCACCTTGACCCATGCCTTGACGAAATCGGCGGTGAACTTCGCTTCCATCCCGTTCTCGGCATAGACCTCGGACAGGGCGCGAAGCTGCGAGTTTGCGCCGAAGGCGAGATCGGTGCGGGTCGCGGTCCACATCTGCTCGTCCGTGTCGCGGTCGCTGCCGATGAACTTCTCGTCGCTGTCCTCCTCGACCTGTTTCCACGCGGTGCGCATGTCGAGCAGATTGACGAAGAAGTCGTTCGACAACACGCCCGGACGGTCGGTGAAGACGCCGTCCCTGCTGCCGCCATGGTTCGCGCCCAGCACGCGCAGCCCGCCGACCAGCACGGTCATTTCCGGCCCGGTCAGCCGCAGCAATTGCGCGCGGTCGACAAGCAATTCCTCGGTCGGGACACTGTGGCGCGTCTTGAGGTAGTTGCGGAAGCCGTCGGCGCGCGGTTCGAGCCAGCCGAAATTCTCGACGTCGGTCTGGTCCTGCGTGGCATCGACGCGGCCCGGCGTGAACGGCACCTCGATCGACTGGCCGCCGTCCTTCGCCGCCTTTTCGATGGCCGTGCCGCCCGCGAGGACGACGAGGTCGGCGAAGGAGATCTTCTTCCCGCCGCTGGCCGAGCCGTTGAAATCCGACTGGATGGCTTCGAGCTTTTCGATGACCTTTGCCAGCTTCTGCGGTTCGTTGACTTCCCAATCCTTTTGCGGAGCCAGCCGGATGCGCCCGCCATTCGCGCCGCCGCGGTGGTCGGAGCCGCGATAGGTGCTGGCCGCCGCCCATGCGGTGGAGACAAGCTCGCTGACCGACAGACCGCTGTTGAGGATCTTGTCCTTGAGCGACTTGATATCATTGGCGTCGACCACCGGGTGGTCCAGCGCGGGCAGTGGGTCCTGCCAGATCAGGTCTTCTTCCGGCACTTCCGGCCCGTGGTAGCGGGACTTGGGGCCCATGTCGCGGTGGCACAGTTTGAACCATGCGCGGGCGAACTGGTCGGCGAAATAATCGGGATCGGCGCGGAATTTCTCCATGATCTTGCGATATTCCGGGTCCACCTTCATCGCCATGTCGGCCGTGGTCATGATGGTCGGCTGCGTCTTCGACGGATCATGCGCCATCGGGGCCAATGTTTCGGGCGGCGCGCCCACGGGCGTCCACTGCTGCGCGCCGGCGGGGCTGCGCACCAGCTCGTATTCGTGGTCGAGCAGCATGTCGAAATAGCTCATGTCCCACTTGGTCGGCGTGGGAGTCCATGCGCCTTCGAGGCCGCTGGTGATGGTGTGGTCGCCCACGCCGCTTTCATGGTCCGACGTCCAGCCAAGGCCCTGCATCGCGATATCCGCGCCCTCGGGCTCCGCGCCCACAAGGCTGGCATCGCCCGCGCCGTGGCACTTGCCGAAGGTGTGGCCGCCCACGGTCAGCGCGGCGGTCTCGGTATCGTTCATGCCCATGTTGCCGAAGGTCTTGCGGATGTCGCGCGCGCTGCCCATCGGGTCGGGATCGCCGCCGGGGCCTTCGGGATTGACGTAGATCAGGCCCATCTGGATCGCGGCGAGCGGGTCTTCCAGCTCAAGCTCCTTGTCGGGCTGGATGCGGGTTTCGTTGTTCTCGTGCCCGACCCAGTATTCCTCGGTCCCCCAATAGACGTCGGTTTCGGGCTCGAACGTGTCGGCGCGGCCCCCGCCGAAGCCGAACACGGGCGCGCCCATGGATTCGAACGCGACATTGCCCGCCATGATCATCAGATCGGCCCAGCTGAGGTGCTTGCCGTATTTCTGCTTGATCGGCCACAGCAGGCGGCGCGCCTTGTCGAGATTGGCGTTGTCGGGCCACGAGTTGAGCGGAGCAAAACGCTGCTGGCCGGAGCCTGCGCCGCCGCGTCCGTCCTGAATGCGATAGGTGCCCGCGCTGTGCCATGCCATGCGGATGAAGAACGGGCCGTAATGGCCGTAATCGGCGGGCCACCACGGCTGGCTGTCGGTCATCAGTGCGTGGAGATCGCGTTTCACCGCCTTGTAATCGAGCGCGTTGAAGGCTTCGGCATAGTCGAAGTCGGGGTCGAAGGGGCTGGGGTTGGTGTAGCCCTGGTGCAATATGTCGAGCGAGAGCTGGTTGGGCCACCAGTCGCGATTGGTGCGGCCCAGCAGCGATTTGCGAGCCTCGTGCTGTACCGGGCAGCCGCCCTTCAGCGGGTCTTTTGTCTTGGCGTCCATTTTATCCATCTCCTGCAGGGGGTAACCCGTCCTTGTGAAAGTGCAGTATACAGATGGGGGCCGTGCGGCCCAAACGCAGATGCTCGTTCGGATTGATCGATCAAATCGATGAGTTTTTGCCGATTGACGCAGCAGGCCTATCAGTCGGGGCGGCTGTCAAGGCCATGAAAAAGGCCCGCGCGGCGGCGGGCCCCTTCCCTTTTCCGCTTTTCGTTACGGACGCCGCACGCGGGCATAGTCGATCCGCGAGGCCGCGCCGCCATCGTGGTACACCACGTCCTGATTGCGGATTTCGAGATCGTCCGCGGCAATCATCCGGCCATCCTCAAGCCGGACGGCGGCGATGTGTTCCTTCTTCTTGTCGACCAGCAATTCTTCGATCCTGCCATAGGAATTGCCCTTGCTGTCGAGCACGGAGAAGCCGCGAATATCCTGTTCCGGGTTGACGAGCGACCAGTCGCCCAGATCCTCGAGTTCGCCGAAGCGGTCATGTGTGTCGTTCATGTCGTAATCCTTTCCCGGCGCGCTCAGGCGCCCTGCAATATCTCGATATTGGCTTCGTCGACGATCATGAACGCCGCCTGGTCCGCGATCACGTCCAGCGTATCCTGATCGAGCGGAACGCCTTCGACATCCGACACGGCGCCGCCTTCGTGGATCCGGCCGCCCGAAATCATCAGCTGCTGTCCGGCGTTGATGTCCAACGGCACTTCGCGCGGTTCGTCGATGATGATGGCGAACATGCGCGCGCCGTCGTTCTGCACCCAGAAGCCGCGATCGGTGAGCGGGCCGTCGACGCCGACTTCGCCGGTGAAGGTCTGCCCGATATAGGCCTGCGGCTGGGCCAGTATGGCGGCCAGCGTCATGGGACCGGCGGGGTCCATCGCAGACTGGTCGACCGTGTCGAGCGTTCCGGCAGGCGCGGTGGCGACGGCGTCCTCGTCCACGACATTGTCATTGCCCGACGACAGCCACCAGATGAGCAAAACCACGAGGATGGCGGCGAGCAAGAGCCAGAGCCATGTCCGGGACGATTTCTTTTCTACGGGAATTTCAGCCATGCTCGTTCTCCTCCGCGCGGTATGCGCATTAACGGAGCGAGTGGCGCACGGTAACGTTCCGAGATAATCCCGGTCAGGGGCGTATTAGCCGATTATCGGGGCATATCGGCACGCGCCCCGCCCCCCGCGTGCGTGACCGAGCGGTCGGGCGCGGGGGATCGGGGCGGTGTCCGGCCAATCGTTCAGTCGCCCGTTAAGGCTGGGCGAAGAACCACATCACCACGATGGCCAGCATCAGCGCTACCATGCCTGCGGCGACATGTCCCCAGTCGACATGGGGCGCGTGGATGTGCCAGTGCGGATGTGCGTGGGGCCCTGCGATATTGGCGGGGCGGCCGGGCGGCTCGACTCTGCGGGCGGCCCTTGGTGCATGCGAGATGCGCATGATCTCCTCCTTTGCGTTGCTACGCTGTGTCAGCGCGGCTCCAACCTATGGAGTCGTCGATCATGCCGTTATACGCCTCTTCAGCGGCGAAGGACAGTTCTTGAAGCGCAGAACGAACACCGCCCCGACCCGCGTTTCGGCGGGCCGGGGCGGCATCATTTCAGAGATTTATGTCAGGCGTTCAGAAGCGCACCCCGGCCATTACGCCCCACACGCGCGGTTCGTTGATCATGGCGGTGAGATTGTTGAAATCGATCCCGCTGACCGCGCTCTTGTCGTTGGTGACGTTGCGCACGAAGGCGGCCAGTTCATAGCTGTCGCTCTGCCAGCCGGCGCGCACGCCGCCTTCGAGCAGTTGCTTGTCCTGGAACTCGACCGATTCATACAGGAAGAAATTGATGCGCGAGCGATAGGCCCAGTCGGTCATCGCATAGATCTCTCCGTCGCCGACCGGCACGCCGTAGCGCGCAGTCCAGTTGGCGATCCAGCGCGGCGACTGCGGCAAGCGGTTGCCGTCGATATTGACGATCGCCGCCGCGAAGGGCGCCGCCGGGACCACGACCGGATCGAGCACGGTGCACAGCGAGACATCGGGGAACGTATCGACCCGCGTGCCGCCGCACGCCGCGGAGGTCAGGCCCTCGTCCCGGATCTCGGTATGGTTGTAGCTGAGACCCGCGGTCAGCGTCAGCCCGGTGACGGGCGCGAGCTGTGCGTCGAGTTCGAAGCCATAGCCGCGCACATTGTCGGCATTGATCAGGCGGTTTGCGTTCACGTCGCCGCCCACGGCGGTCAGCTGCGCATCGTTCAGGTCATAGTAGAAGCCCGACAGGTTGACGCGCGCGCGTCCGTCCCACGCGGTGGTCTTGATCCCGGCCTCGTACGAGGTGATCGTTTCGGAATCGGCCACCGACACGCCGTCCTCCAGCGGAGTTGGGGTTGCGGGCGGGAACAGGATGCGGCCCTGGATGCTGGGCGCGCGATAGCCGCGCGCGACGCGGGCATAGAGGTTGACGTCGGGGTTCACCTCGTAACCCACGCTGGCGTCCCAGGTGATCGTGTCGTCGCTGACGTCGCGGGTGACGGTGCCCAGCGGGCTCTGCAGGAAGGCGGGGAACTGCGTATCCTTGCTGCGCGTCACGGTGAAATCGCGGCTGTCGTCGTTGTAACGCACGCCGCCCGTCACGCTCAGCTGGTCGGTCAGGTCGTAGGTGACCGATCCGAACACGCCGTATGCCTTGCTGTCCTGACGCTGGCTGACGAAGATGTTGACCCCGCCCGGCGCATTCAGCCCGTCGCCCAGCGTCGAGTAGTTCTCGCTGACGATGTCGAGCCCTTCGTCGAAATAGAAGAAGCCGGCCTGATAGCTGAGCGGTCCGCTGCCATTGCTGGCGATGCGCAGTTCCTGCGTGAACTGTTCGAGATCGGGGACCGAGTCGCGCGTTTCGGCGGTGAAGGGAATGTCGCCCGGCCCGTAGAGTGCGGGCGGCAGGAAATTGGCGCCGAAGCCGCCGTCGACATCGCCGACCGAGGTCGATTCGCCGTGCCAGTAGCTGGTGACCGAGATCAGCGAGACCGGACCGAGGTCGTAGGTCATGCGGGCCGAGAGGTTCTGCGTCTTGACCGTCTGTTCGTTCTGGCCGTCGACCGAAATGGAATCGCGGTCGAAATTCTCGTTCAGGGCGGGCTCGCCGCGGGTGAAATTATTGGCGCGGAACAGGCGGGCCGTCCCGTCGAGATCGCGGAACTGGCCGGTCAGCAGCACTTCGAAATCGTCGCTGGGCTGGATCAGCGCCTGCAGGCGGAAGGCGAAATCCTCATACCCGCCAAACGCGTCCTCGGTCGTGCCAGAGGGGAGCACGTTGTCGACCCAGTCGTCCTGACGCTGATACAGGGCGGAAACGCGCAGCGAGACATTCTCGCCCGCAGGCACGGTGACCGCGCCCTCGGCGTTCACCGCGTTGAAGCGGCCATAGGAAACCTGCCCGTAGCCGCCGAAGTCATAGCCGGGCTTGACCGTGTCGAACTTGACGATGCCGGCGGGGGTGTTGCGCCCGAACAGCGTGCCCTGCGGGCCGCGCAGAACCTCGACCTGCTGCATATCGAAGACGGGAAAGCCCTTGAGGATCGGGTTTTCGAGGACGACGTCGTCATAGACGAGGCTGACCGGCTGCGATGCGTTGAAGTCGAAATCGGTGTTGCCGAGGCCGCGAATGTAGAAGCGCGGGAAGGTGCGGCCGAACGAGGATTCGATCAGCAGGCTGGGCACGCGGCCAGACAGCGCGCGGATGTCCTGACCGCTGGCGGTGATCGCCTCGAGCGTGCCATCGTCGATGACGGTGACCGAGATCGGCACGTCCTGGATGTTTTCCTCGCGCCGCTGCGCGGTGACGATGATGTCGCCGAGGCCTTCGGGCGCATCGGCATAATTCTGCGTCGTGTCCTGCGCGGCGGCAGGCATGGCGATCCCGCCGCCCAGCAGCGCGGTTGTCGCGAGGAGAAGATGAGCGCGATTGAACATTGGAAGCATTCCCGGCCAAAGTGGAAACCAGCGGCCGGGGACCCGTTCGATCCCGCTTTCAGGCGCGCCCGACCGAGGGGCGCATTGCTATCGGGAATACGCGCCGGTCAATGCGCCTATTGTGCAAATGCGAAGAAGCCACACGCATTGTGACTGTTTGGTTACACTGGTAACCGGCGGGCAATATCGGGACGGGCGGCGGTGCGGATCGGCGCCGCCGGTTTGGCCTGTTTTTGACTTGTCCTACTGCCCCTTGGCCATCAGCGTCAGCGCGGACTGCGCCAGCACGGTCGCGCCGGTCTGGACCACCGCATCGGCGTCGGGCGCCCAGAACGGGCTGTGGAGCGAGGGCAGCGTCATCTCGCCCGCTTCGGACTTGGCCCAGTTCTCGGCCGGTACGCCGCCGACCCAGAAGATCAGCGACTGGATGTTTTCCGGATCCTCGCGGCGATAGCGGCTGAAATCCTCGCCCCCCATCACGGCGGGGGTTTCGATGACCCGCTGCTCGCCGAAGGTCGATTGCATGACGGGGATCAGCCGCTCGACCAGTTCGGGATTGTTGTAGGTGGCGGGCGTGAAGGCCGGGTCGATGGTGACGGTCGGCATCTTGTCCTCGGGCATGCCGGAGGCGATCGCCTCGCCGCGCGCGATGCGCTCGATGCCCTTCAGCAGACCGTCGCGCGAGGCGTCGGAATAGCTGCGCACCGTCAGCTGCAGCTTCACCTCGTCGGGGATGATGTTGTGCTTGGCGCCGCCATGGATTGCGCCGACGGTGACGACCGCGGGGTCCTGCGGGTTCTGCTCGCGGCTCACGAGCGTCTGCAGGCGGGTCACGATCGCGCTGGCCAGCACGACCGGGTCTTTCGTGGTGTGCGGATAGGCACCGTGGCCGCCGACGCCGGGAATGGTGACATCGACCGAATCGACATTGGCGAGCGCATAGCCCGAGGCATAGCCGACGACGCCCGCCGGGATCTGCGCGGCATCGTGGAAGGCGATGGCGTAATCGGGTTTCGGGAAACGGTCGTAGAGGCCGTCTTCCAGCATGGCGACCGCGCCCTCGCCCACTTCCTCGCCGGGCTGGCCGATCACGACCAGCGTGCCGCTCCATTCGTCCTTGCGTTCGGACAGCTGCCGCGCCGCGCCGATCAGCCCTGCCATATGCGTGTCATGGCCGCAGGCGTGCATCACACCGCTTTCGACGCCCGAGCGCGCGGTGGCGGTGACCTTCGAGGCATAGGGCAGCCCCGTCTGTTCGGTCACGGGCAGCGCGTCCATGTCGGCGCGGAGCAGCACGGTGGGGCCCGCGCCGTTCTTCATCACCGCGACGACGCCGGTTTCGCCCACGCCCTGCGTCACGTCATAGCCCATGTCCGTCAGCAGACCCGCCAGCCGCGCCGCGGTCTGCGTTTCCTGCATCGACAGTTCGGGATTGGCGTGAAGCTCGCGGTAAAGCTCCATCAGCTCGGGCATGTCACGCTCAATGCTTTCGCTCAGGCTTTGGGCGGCGGCGGGGCTTGCGAAGGCCAGCGTGGATGCGGCGGCGAGCGAGGCTGCGATGGTTTTGATGTGCATGATGAGGACGATAGCGCGGCGGCGGCATGTTGCAAGCCCGCGCCGGACGGAGATGTGCGTCAGGCGAGCGATGGGGCGAAACGGATCGGCGCGTCGCCTTCGGCCCAGGGCTGGTGGCGGACCATGATCGCCTTGAACAGCGGCGATTCGAGGTGGCCCGACAGCCATTTGCGCAGATGCGGCATGGGCAGCGCGCCGAACCAGTCGCGGTCGACCGCGGCGAACTGGCGCACGAAGGGGAAGATCGCGGCGTCGGTCAGCCCTCGCTTCGCCCCGCAGAGCTGGCCGTTCACGGCGAGCCTGTCGTCCAGCTCGCCGAGGAAGCCCAGCGCGCTTTCGCGGTGCGCGAGCGAGTCCGAACCGTGGCGGTCGGGGTATTTGTAGCGGTCGAGATCGTGCTTGAAGGGGCCGTCACTGGCCGCGATCAGGTCCTTGTCGTCGCGTTCCAGCCAGCCTTCTGGGTCGCTATGGGACAGCGACCAGCGCATGATGTCGATGCTCTCGTCGATCACAGCTTCATCCTGCGGCACCAGCACCGGGACCGTGCCCTTGGGCGAGGCCGCCAGCAAGGCGTCGGGCTTGTTCGACAACTTCACCTCGCGCAGTTCGCAGGCCGTGCCGCTGATCGCCAGCGCCAGCCGCGCGCGCATCGCATAGGGGCAGCGGCGGAAGCTGTAGAGGACGGGGTCAGCCATTCTCCTTCTCCAGAACCGCGCCGACATGCGCCATGCCGCGCGTCGCAGCCAGGGTCTCCTGCCTTTGGCGTTCGCGATAGGCGGCACGCTGTTCGTCGCTGCGCTCATCATGGCAGGCGGGGCAGCTGACGCCTTCCTCATAGAGCGGCGAGGCCATGTCGGCGTCGCTGACCGGGCGGCGGCAGGCGTGGCACAGGCCATAGCTGCCTTGCGCGAGTCCGTGCGCCACGGTGACGCGCTGGTCGAACACGAAGCATTCGCCGCGCCACAGGCTTTCGTCCTCGGGCACAGTTTCCAGATATTTGAGGATGCCGCCCTTGAGGTGAAAGACCTCGTCCACGCCCTCCTGCTTCAGGAAAGCGGTCGATTTCTCGCAGCGGATGCCGCCGGTGCAGAACATCGCGACTTTGGGTGCTTTTCCCTCCTGAAGCCGGCCCTCCCCCAGCAGGCGGTCGCGTTCGGCGCGGAACCAGGCGGGGAAGTCGCGGAAGCTGGCGGTCTTGGGGTCGATGGCGCGGTCGAACGTGCCGACCGCCACCTCGTAATCGTTGCGCGTGTCGATCACGATCGTGTCGGGATCGGCGATCAGCGCGTTCCAGTCCTGCGGCTCGACATAGGTGCCGACGCTGCGGTTGGGGTCGATACCGGGCTGGCCCATGGTCACGATCTCGCGCTTCAGCCGCACCTTCATGCGGTGGAACGGCATGGACGCGGCGGTCGAGAACTTGACGTCGAGCGCCGCGCAGCCGGGCAGCGCGCGGATATGGTCCAGCACCGCGGCGATGGCGGGTTCGGTGCCCGCGATGGTGCCATTGATCCCCTCGCCCGCCAGCAGCAGCGTGCCGCGCACGCCGTTTGCGCGGCACACACCCTCAAGCGGAGCCTGCAGCGCGGCGGGATCGTCGAAGCGCGTAAAGCGGTAGAGCGCCGCGACGGTGAGCGGCGGGATGGAATCGCGGGATGGCGTGGTCATGCGCGCCCCATAGCGGCTTGACGCGGCGGCGTCAGCCGCCCGGTGCCCCAGCCGATGCAGTGTCAGGCCTTCGCCAGCGTTTCGGCATCGGCCGGCGACTTGTCGAACACTGTCGTGGTGGGTGCCATGGGGATGGCAAGATCGATATCGCAAACGAGCCCGTCGGGGCGGTAATCGAGCACGGCCTTGCCGTCGTGCTGCGTCACGAAGCCCTGTTCGATCAGGCGGGTGCCAAAGCCGCGCCTTTCGGGCGACGTAACCGGGGGGCCGCCGGTTTCGCGCCAGCTGATCGTAAGGCGCTGCGTTTCGTCGTCCTGCGGCTGCACCGTCCAGTCCAGCAGCACGCGCCCTTCGTCATTCGCCAGCGCGCCATATTTGATCGCATTGGTGCACAGTTCATGCACCGTCATCGCCAGCGCCACGCCGATCTGCGGGGTCAGCGTTACCAGCGGGCCGTTCATCACGAACCGCTCCGCATCGCCGCCGGTGGCCGCGCTGATGGCGGTTTCCAGCGTTTCGGACAGTTTCGCCGCCTGCCAGTTCTCACGCGTCAGCAGATCATGCGCCGCGGCCAGCGCGTGCAGGCGCTGCGCGAAGATGCGCCGTGCCTCGCCGTCGGGGTCGATCTTGCGGAAGGACTGACTGGCAAGGCCCTGCACCACCGCCAGCGTGTTCTTTACCCGGTGGTTGAGCTCGTGGATCAGCAGTTCCTGCCGCTTCTGGGCGCGCACGCCCTCGGTCACGTCGTGACCCTGTATGAAGACGCCCGATGCCGTGCCTTGCTCGTCGAAGATCGGCTGGAAGATGAAGTCGAGGAACAATTGCTCGCGCTTGTCATCGGCCCCGAGGAAGACTTCCTCACCACTGCCGAAATAGGGTGTGCCGCTGGCCAGCACCTCGTCCAGCAGGTCCACGAAGCCCTGATCGACCACTTCGGGCAGCGCCTCGGCCACCGGCTTGCCGATCAAATCGTCGCGTCCGACCAGCCGTCGATAGGCGATATTGGCCATCTGGAATTCGTGCCGGGGTCCTTCGGCCACCGCAATGAAACCGGGGGCCTGTTCGAACAGGCGGCGCAGCCGTTCGGTCTGCGCTTCCAGATCGGTGTTGCGCGCCTGAATCGCGCCCGCACGTTTGACCAGGCCCATCTGGTCGCGCATGCGGCGCAGGCCGTGCAGTTCGGTGACATCGACCGTATGCTGCAGGATGTATCTGGTCTTGCCGTCCTCGCAGATCGGCGAATGCGTCGCGCTCCAGTATCGCTGCGTCATCGTGCCGTCGGGTGCCGCGATGTCATAGCGGATCAGCGCGATCTCGTCCGCCTCTCCGCTTTCGATCACATGCATCAGCGAGTCGAGCAGCAGATCGTGGCTTTCGGTGCCCGGCTCGCTGGGGAAGGCATCGAACATCTTGCGGCCCATGATCGCATCGCGCGAGGACATGGTGACGCGGAGATAGGCGTCGTTCATCCACACGATCCTGAGATCCGTGTCGAGCACGACATAGGGATTGGGCGAAAGCGAGAAGAGAGCTTTGAAATCCATGGAAAATTGCGTTCCCGAAAACGGAGCGGAACGACTGTCGTCGCGGCGCGGCACTGGCCAACAAGCCGCCATGGCGACCGGATGGCTTATGTTGGGATATATTCGGTACAAATGCAACCATACCGGGTTGTCCTGCGGGCAAGGCCCTTGCGCCGTGACCGGTCCGGTCTAGAATCCGCCGATGGATTTCGACGAACAATTGCGCCGCTATTTCGGCACCGACGATCTGGCCAACGTTCCGCCGTCCGCGCGCGAGGCGGGAATCGAGCATATGCGCGTGGATCTGGGCCTTGCCACCCAGCCGTCGGAGCGCTTCGTGCTGTGGGCCCTGCTCTATACGCTGGGCGAGGCGCCCGACCTCGATGTCGCATTCAAGGACGAGGGGGAGCGCGAGGCGGCGCGAAATCTGATGGACCTGCTCGGCGCGGCCGGGCAGGACGAGTGAGCAGGACGATTGACGGGGGCCGTCAGGCGCCCGGCGCGCCGCGCAGCATGTCGAGTGCGCGCTTGACCGACAGGATCGGGCGGGCGCAGCCGTCGTGATACAGTCCGTTCAGCATGCGGAACCGTTCGTCTCCTTCCTCGAAGCGCACTTCGGCAGTGGGTTCGCCGGGCGAGATGACGCGCTGGCAGCTGTGGCAATGCGGCTGCGAAGGCTCTCCGCCGGGGCCGCCGGGATTGGCTGTATCCATGAACATCGAACAGAGTTCTCCTTGTTCCCACAAAGGGGGTTCCGGCAAATGGGGGATGCCGGACCGAAGAACTCTGCGCGCCGTGTCCTGAGTTCACGCTTAACAAATGCTATGGGCTGCGTTCAGCTTTTAGCGACGGTCCCGCGCTGGTCGGGCATGCCCATCGCGGCGAGCAGGCCGTTCTCGTCCTGCTCCCGCCGGAAATCGCCACGCCCGCGCATCTGCCGCCAGTCCGCCACGATCAGCGATTGCGCCACCGCTCCGCCCAGCGTGGTGCCGGGGCCGAGGATGATGAACAGGTCGGGCGCGAATTCGCGCGCGGCGACGGTGACGGCGCGAGTGAAATCGTAGGGCTGCGTAACCTGCGCGCCCAGCGTGTAGTCATGGAGCGCCTGCGGGTCGCTGGCGCCGGGCCACCAGATGCGGCCATTGCCGTCGACCAGAGGCATTTCGGGCTGGCCGAACATCGCGGGGTTCAGCGCCTCGCGTCCGCGCGCGGCGACCGGTTCCTGCAGGGGCGTGTGGAACGCGGCGTGATTGGGCAGCCGCATGGGAAAGCGCTGCTGCACGGGTTCGAGCGACTGCTCGAACGCCTGTAGCCCGGCGCTGTCGCCCGCCAGCACCAGCATGCCGCCGAGATCGATGGAGAGGTGAAGCTGGCGGTCCGGCTGTGCCCCGATGCGATCGGTCAGGTTCAGAAGGTCGCGCTTGCGGGCGGCGTCGGGGGTCCAGTCCTCGTCCATCCACGGATAGATCGACTGCCCTCCGATCAGCGCCTGCTGCATCAGCGTGCCCATGGTGTTGGCGACGCGGAAACCGTCCTGCGGCGACAGCACGCCGCCGCAGGCCAGCGCGCTGTACCAGCCCATCGAATTGCCGGTGACGGCGACGATCTCGACCCTTTGGCGGTCGATGGACAGATAGTCGCCATAGGACGCCGCGAAGATCAGGCCCGAGGCATTGTCGCCGCGCGTGTGCTTCGCGGGCGAGAATTTCTCAGCGCTATCGAGCGCGGTTAGCGTGTCCTGCCCTGCCGCGGTGCGCTGCGCGTCGAACTCGGCCAGCAGGCCCGGATCGGGGAAATGGCGCGCGAGATAGCCGAACTCGCCCGCGTTATAGGTGCCGCGGCCCGGGCAGATGACGACGGCGGTTTTCATGGGGCGGTTTTCATCGCGCGCGCTCCATCAGCGCCGTGGCGGCCTGAACGATGGAGTCGCGCGAGGGCATGGTCGCGGCATAGGCCGGGCCGGTGGGGATAAAGCTGTCCTCAGCCGTCAGCCGCGCTTTCGGCAAGTCGGTGTGCTCGTCGAGCAGCGCCATCAGCGCCTCGGCCACGCCGCCGGAGCGGCGCGTTTCGTCCACGATCAGCGCGGCGCGGCAGTCGCGGGCGGCCTGCGCGATGGCCTCCGCCGGCAAGGGCGAGAGCCAGCGTATGTCGATGATGCGCGCGTCGATGCCCTTTTCAGCCAGCAGGGGAAGCGCTTGATGGGCGAGGAAGGCGCCGTTCGCGAATGTCACTATAGCCAGATCGCGGCCTTTTCCGTGGACGCCGACTTCGCCAAGCGCGATGGTTTCGTCGGCATCGGGATAGTGCGTCAGCCAGCCGCCGTCGCCCGCCTGATGCAGATCGCGCGTCGCATAGAGCGCGATGGGTTCGAGGATGACGACCAGCCGCTGCTCCTCGCGCGCCAGGCGCACGCATTCGCGCAGCATCAGCGCTGCGTCGCGCCCGTTCGACGGGGCGGCGAGGATCAGCCCCGGAATATCGCGCAGCACCGCCACCGAATTGTCGTTGTGGAAATGCCCGCCAAAGCCGCGCTGGTATCCGAAGCCCGATATGCGCACGACCATCGGATTGGTGAACTGTCCGTCCGAGAAGAACGGCAGCGTCGCCGCCTCGCCCCTCAGCTGGTCCTCGGCATTGTGGAGATAGGCGAGGAACTGGATTTCGGGGATCGGCAGGAAACCGTTCTGCGCCATGCCGATGGCGAGGCCGAGGATCGCCTGCTCGTCGAGCAGCGTGTCGATCACGCGGTCCTTGCCGAAGCGGGCGGACAGCCTTTGCGTGATGCCGTAATTGCCGCCCTTGCGCGCGATATCCTCGCCCATCATGACGATATCGGGGTGCGAGAGCATCAGGTCCGTGAGGGCCATGTTGATGATCTTGCCCATCGGCTGCGGCTTTGGCAGCGCGGCCATGTCGCTGCCGAACACGCCTTCGCGCAGGGCCGGATCGGGCGCGGGAAGCGGGCGGCATTCGCGTTTCGGCGGGATCAGGCTTTGCATCACCTGCGTGGCGGTTTGAAGGCGCGGGCGCTGCACCACCTGGGCGGCGATGCGGGCGACGCGGGCGGCGGTGTCGTTATAGATCGCCAGCGCCTCGGCGGGCTCCATGATCTCGGCCTCGGCCAGCTGGCGGACCATGTGGAGCAGCGGGTCGTTCGCTTCCTCGGCCTCGACCTCCTCGCGCGAGAGATAGGCCATCGCCATGTCCGCGCCGGCATGGCCATAGAGGCGGATCGTGCGCATGTGGAGGAAGGCGGGCTTGCGGCGATTGCGGACCCAGGCGGCGGCTTCGCGGACGGAGTGGAACGTGTTGAACATGTCGAGGCCGTCGCAGGCGAAATAGCGGATGCCGGGGCGGTTTTCGCAATTGGCGCGGATCCAGCCGCCGGGTGTTTTCGTGGAGATGCCGATGCCGTTATCCTCGCACACGAACAGCAGCGGGAGCGGGATCGACTGGTAGCTGGTCCATGCGGCGGTGTTGAACGCCCCTTGCGCGGTGGAATGGTTGACCGACGCATCGCCGAACGAACACACCGCGATCGACCCGTCCGCCATGGCGCGGAATTCCGGCGGGCGGCGGCGGGCGAGGCCCAGCGAATAGGCCGCGCCGACCGCTTTCGGCAGATGGCTGGCGATGGTCGAGGTTTGCGGCGGGATATTGAGCGCCTTCGACCCCAGCACCTTGTGCCGCCCGCCCGAGATCGGGTCCTCGGCGCTGCAGGCATAGGACAGCAGCATGTCCCAAGCGGTGGTGACGCCGCCTATCTGTTCCGCGCGCTGGATCTGGAACGCGGCGTCGCGGTAATGGAGGAAGGCGGTGTCGGCAGGATCCAGCGCGGCGGCCAGCGCGGCCATGCCTTCGTGGCCCGAGGGACCGATGGTGTAATATCCCTGTCCTTCCGCCTGCATATTGCGGCTCTCGCGGTCGAGCGCGCGGGTCAGGCAGGCGCTGCGATAGATCTGGACTGCGGTGATGTCGTCCAATGGGCCCGAGGGCGGTGCGCCTTGCGGAAAGTCCCCCGCCACGACGCGCCGCAGGAAATTGTCGTGGACGACGGCGACGCGGTCGTTGGGGTTGCTGGCCATGGCTCGCGGCGTCTTAGAAGAAGGCCTGAATGCCCGTCTGCGCACGGCCAAGGATCAGCGCATGGACGTCATGCGTGCCCTCGTATGTGTTGACCGTTTCTAGGTTCACCATGTGGCGGATCACCTGGTACTCGCCCGAAATGCCGTTGCCGCCGTGCATGTCGCGCGCCGTTCGCGCGATATCCAGCGCCTTGCCGCAATTGTTGCGCTTGGCGAGCGAGATCATCTCGGGCGCGGCCTTGCCTTCGTCCATCAGCCGCCCGATGCGCAGCGAGGCCTGCAGGCCCAAGGCGATCTCGGTCTGCATGTTGGCGAGCTTGAGTTGGAACAATTGCGTGCCCGCCAGCGGCTTGTCGAACTGCTTGCGTTCGAGGCCGTATTCCCGCGCCGCGTGCCAGCAGAATTCCGCCGCGCCCATCACGCCCCACGAAATGCCATAGCGCGCACGGTTGAGGCAGCCGAACGGGCCCTTCAGCCCCTCGACATTCGGCAGCAGCGCGTCCTCGCCCACCTCGACATCGTCCATCGCGATCTGGCCGGTGACCGAGGCGCGCAGCGACAGCTTGCCCTCGATCTTCGGCGCGGACAGACCCTTCATGCCCTTTTCCAGCACGAAGCCGCGGATCTTGCCGCCATGCGCTTCGGACTTGGCCCAGACGACGAAGACATCGGCAATGGGCGAGTTGGAAATCCACGTCTTGGTGCCGTTGAGCACATAGCCGCCCGCCGTCTTGCGCGCGGTGGTGCGCATGCCCGCGGGGTCCGAGCCCGCATCGGGTTCGGTGAGGCCGAAGCAGCCGATCAGCTCTCCGCTGGCGAGGCCGGGGAGATATTTGCGGTGCTGTTCTGCCGAACCATAGGCGTGGATCGGATACATCACGAGGCTGGACTGCACGCTCATCATCGAGCGGTAGCCGGAATCGACCCGCTCGACCTCGCGCGCGATCAGGCCATAGGTGACATAGCCTGCGCCGAGGCCGCCGAATTCCTCGGGAATGGTCGCGCCCAGCAGGCCTGCCGCGCCCATTTCGGGGAAGATCGCGGGGTCGGTGTGTTCGTTCTGGAACGCCTCGATCACGCGGGGCTGCAGCTTGGATTGCGCGAATTCGCGGGCGGCGTCGCGCAGCATGCGCTCGTCCTCGGTCAGCTGGTCTTCCAGCAGGAACGGATCCGCCCAGTCGAAAGCGGCGAGCGAGGGGCCGTGGCCCGTGGCGTGTCCGTCGGACATGTGCGTGTTCTCTCCAAAAAGTGCCTGCGAGTGTCTAGCGGCTCGCTTCGTTCCAGCCAAAGCCGAAATGGGGGATGGTTGCAAGTGTAACCGGGGCGAACAATCGTCATCCCCGCGTCGGCGGGGATCCAGCCGGACATGCGCTTATCCGCAATGGATTCCCGCCTTCGCGGGAATGACGAAGATGGGCGCTAGATCGCCTCGCCGCAAGCGTAGCCGCTGGCCCACGCCCATTGGAAGTTGTAGCCGCCGAGCCAGCCGGTCACGTCCACTGCCTCGCCAATGGCATGGAGGCCGGGGCGCTTTTTCGATTCCATGGTCTGCGAGGACAGTTCGGCGGTGGCGATGCCGCCGATGGTCACCTCGGCCTTGGCAAAGCCCTCGCTGCCGCTGGGGGTGAAGGGCCAGCGCGCAAGGCGTTCCTGCGCGGCCCGCAAACGCTTGTCGGCCAGTTCCTGCAGCGGACCGTCGAGTTCGAGCTTTTCGGCCAGCACGGCGGCGAGCCGTTCGGGCAGCGCCTCGGCCAGCAGGCTGCGGAACATGCGGCGCGGGCTTTCGCGCTTGGCGGTGAGGAGCCAGTCGGCGGGGCGATCCGGGAAGAAGTCGATGGCGATGCTCTCACCCGGTCGCCAATAGCTGGAGATCTGCAGGATCGCGGGTCCGGACAGGCCGCGGTGGGTGAACAGCGCGGCTTCGCGAAACCGGGTCTTGCCCGCAATGGCGGTGACGTCGCTGGATACGCCGGACAGTTCGCGGAACAATAGATCCTCGCCCTTAAGCGTCAGCGGGACCAGCGCGGGGCGCGGTTCGACGACTTTCAGTCCGAACTGGCGGGCAAGGTCATAGGCGAAGCCGGTGGCGCCCATCTTGGGGATCGACGGCCCGCCAGTGGCGATCACCAGCCTTGGCGCGGTGAAACTGCCGTCTTGCGTTTGGACCGCATAGTTGTCGCCGTCGTGCGAAACGGACGCGATCTCCTGCCCCAGCGCGAATGTGCCGCCTGCGCGCTCGACCTCGTCCACGAGCATGTCGACGATCTGGCGCGCAGAGCCGTCGCAGAACAGCTGGCCCAGCGTCTTTTCGTGCCATGCGATGCCATGCGCCTCGACAAGGTTCAGAAAGTCGCGCGGGCTGTAGCGGCTGAGCGCCGATTTGACGAAATGCGGATTGGCCGAGAGGAAACGATCGGGCGCGGTGTGGATATTGGTGAAATTGCACCGTCCGCCGCCCGAAATCAGGATCTTGGCACCGGGTTTCGCGGCTTTTTCGATCACCAGCACGCGCCGTCCGCGCTGGCCCGCGCGCATGGCGCACATCATGCCCGCCGCGCCGCCACCCAATATGATGGCGTCATAATTGTCGGTCATGGTGTTTGAATCCTGCCGACAGGCTGGGTGGGAAAAAGGAGCCGAGCGACCCGCAGCAATCCGTTGTGGCTGCTTCCTTCCGGACCTGACCAGGTTGGCGAACGCGAACGTCCGCCCGACTCCCGGTCGGCCATATGGCGGCGCGCGGCGCGGAAAGCAAGGGGGCTATGTCCGCGCCCCCGCACTGCTGCCGCGCCCTAGCGGAAATTGTCGGCGTAGGCCTGGATCTTGAGCTTTTTCGGCGGGGTGGCGATGACATGCGCATCGATGCCGTATTTCTCGGCATAGGCGACCGCCGCGTCCTTGTCGGGGAACGACAGCTGCACCTGCTGCTGCGTGTCGCCCGACCCGGCCCAGCCCATCAGCGGATCGGGGCGCTTCGCCTCTGCCGGTACGAAATCGAGCACCCAGTCGGAGGTGCGGGCCTTGCCCGATTGCATGGCGTTCTTGGGGCGCTGATAGATACGTGCTGGCATATTCGTTTGGGTCCCTCAGACGCCGGGCGCGGGCCCTCTGGCCCGCTTGGCTTCCTCGCAATAAGCTCGGGCGGCCGGTTGGCCTTGCGGCTCTCGCTTCGCGGGCCGGATAATGCAAGTTGGCGCGTTGCTCAAGTCCATCGTTGTCAGCCGCGCTTGTCGCCGCCACTGCGCTCGAACGCGTTCTTGGTCTTGAGGCTGGGGGCTTCCTCCCACGGGCGGTCGGGCCAGCGGTGCTTGGGATAGCGGCCCTTCATGTCCTTGGCGACGTCGGCCCAGCTGCCGCGCCAGAAACCGGGCAGGTCGCGCGTCGCCTGAAGCGGGCGGCCCGCGGGGCTAGTCAGGTGGAGCAGCAGCGGCGTGTCCTGTCCCTTCGGCCCGATCATCGGATGGCGGTCGAGGCCGAACAGCGCCTGCACGCGCACCTCGACCTGCGGGGCGCCGTCGCTTTCGTAGTCGATGGCGTGATGCGTGCCCGCGGGCGTCACGAATTCGCGCGGGGCCAGCCGGTCGAGCGCCTGCCGCTGGTCCCAGTCGAGCAGGTTCAGCAGCGCATCTGTCAGCGCGCCCTTCGGCAGTTTCAGGTCACGCCTTTTGCCCAGCAGCGGGCGCGCCCAGAGTTCGGCGGTCGCGGCCAGCGCCCCAGGCGCGAACGCGTCGATCCCCGCATGGCGCGCGCGGGCGAGCAGCGCCTGCGGAAGATGTTTTGCCGGATCCTCCAACAGCTTTTCCACAAGGAGGTCCACAATCGCCTCCGCATCGGGATCGGGGTCGGGGCCGGTCGCCAGCGTGATCGCGCCCAGCCTGCGTTCCTGCCGCGCCTCGACCCGCTGTTCGCCCGCGTTCCAGCGGAGAAGATGGCGGCGTTCGATCTGGCCGCCCAATGCCTGTTCGACCTCGGCTTCCTCCAGCGGCCATGCGGCGGTAATGCGCGCACCCTTCGCCTGCCCCTGCGCGTCGCCGATCGCCAGCCACTCGCCGCGCGCCAATGGCGATGTTGGATCGAGGATGAAGCCGCGCCCGCCAGCGCTGATCCAGTTCTCGCCGCTGGCATCGCGGCGCCGCGCCACATGGCCCGGCATGGCGAGCGCGAGATGGAGGCCGGGGTGGCCGCCGCAGGCCTGTCGGTCGCGTTCCACAAGCGCAGCGGCGCGCCTGGCCCAGCCTGCGGCCAGCTTGCGCGCCTGCTCCGGCTTGCCCCCGCCCTGCCCGTCCCAGCGCATCAGCCGTTGGTGCAGATCCTCACCCCGTCCGCCGAGCGCGCGTTCCTGCAGCAGCAGCGCCAGACGCGCCGCCGCTTCGGCTTCGCCCGCGCGGGCGCCGTGGAGGACCAGCGCGCCGTGCACCGGGTCCATCGGCAAGCTGGCCAGTGCCTCGCCGAACGGGGTGATGCGGTGATCGGCATCCAGCGCGCCCAGCGCCCGCAGCCGTTCGCGCGCCCCCGACACCAGCGCGGCGGGCGGTTCGTCGAGCCAGCGCAGCGCGGCGGGATCATGCTCTCCGATACGCGCGAGGGTCAGCACCAGAGGGGCGAGATCGGCGGTCGTGATCTCGGGCGGGTCATAGGCGGGGCGGCCCGCGTGCGCGGCCTCCTCCCACAGGCGATAGGCGGTGCCTGCCTGCTGGCGCGCGGCGCGGCCCGCGCGCTGGTCGGACGCGGCGCGGCTGGACTGGCGGGTGACGAGGTGGCTGGTGCCTGCCGCGACGTCGAAGGCTGCGTGGCGCGACAGGCCCGAATCGACCACTACCGATACGCCGTCCAATGTCAGCGAGGTTTCGGCGATGGCGGTGGCGAGCACGATGCGGCGGCGGCCCTGCGCGTCCTTGCGGATCGCCTCGCGCTGGGCGGCGGGTTCGCACTGGCCGTGCAGCGGCAGGATCGGCGTGCCCGCCAGCCGTTCCTCCAGCCGTTCGCGCACGCGCTCGATCTCGCCCACGCCGGGAAGGAAGGCGAGGATGTCGCCATCTGTCTCGCGCCATGCGGTCAGGATCGCGCTGGTCATGCGATCCTCGATCCGGCGGGCGGGGTCGCTGCCCAGCCAGCGCAGTTCCAGCGGCCAGGCTTTTCCCGCGCTTTCCAGCACCGGCGTATCGCCGCCCATCAGCGCGGCAAAACGCGCGCCGTCGATGGTGGCGCTCATCACGAGCAGGCGCAGATCCTCACGCAGCACCTCCTGCGTCTGCAGCGCCAGCGCGAGGCCGAGGTCGGAATCGAGATGGCGTTCATGCGCCTCGTCGAACAGCACGGCGGAGACGCCCGCCAGTTCGGGATCCTGCGCGATGGCGTTCACGAAGATCGCCTCTGTCATGACGACCACGCGGGTTTTTGCGCCGGTCTTGCTGTCCATGCGGGTGCGATAGCCGATGGTCTCGCCCGGCTTTTCGTTCAGCATCTGCGCCATGCGTTCGGCAGCGGCGCGCGCGGCGACGCGGCGGGGGGACAGGACCCACACCTGCCCCGAACACCATGGCTGGTCGATCAGCGCGGGGGGCACGGCGGTGGTCTTGCCCGCGCCCGGCGGCGCGACCAGAACCGCGTTCGGGCGGGAACACAGCGCGGCCAGCAGGTCGGGCAGGATGTCTAGAACAGGCAGGCTCATCAGCGCCCGCCTAAAAGCATCAGAAGCGGCGCGCCACCGCGAATTGCACCGCTTCGATCATCGCGGCGCGAGCCGGATTGGCGGGAAAGCCCGAGATCGCGTCGATCGCGCGATTGGCGAAATGCTTCGCCCGTTCGCGGGTGTCGTTCACCGCGTCGTGCTTTGCGATCAGCGAAATGGCGTGCGCTAGGTCGTCGTCGGAGGTGCGCTTGCCGCTCATCGCCTCGCGCCAGAACGCGCGCTCGTCCTCGGACCCGCGAGCATAGGCCAGGATCACGGGCAGCGTCATCTTGCCGTCGCGGAAATCGTCGCCCTTGTCCTTGCCGCTTTCGGCGACTTCGGAATCGTAGTCGATCGCGTCGTCGACCAGCTGGAACGCGATGCCCAGATTGCGGCCGTAATCGTCGAGCGCCTGTTCGGTTTCGGAGTCGCGTTCGGCCACCACCGCGGCGATGCGACAGGCGGCGGCGAACAAGGCGGCGGTCTTGGCGCCAACGATCTGGAGATAGCGCTCCTCGCTCGTCTCCAGCTGGCGCTGGGCCGTCAGCTGGTCGACCTCGCCCTCGGCGATGATCGCGCTGGCGCCCGACAGGATCTTCAGCACGCGCAGGCTGCCATCCTCGGTCATCAGTTCGAAGCTGCGCGAGAACAGGAAGTCGCCGACCAGCACCGCGGCGGGATTGCCGAACACGACATTGGCGGCCTGCTTGCCGCGGCGCATGTCGGACCCGTCGACCACGTCGTCATGCAGCAGCGTGGCGGTGTGGATGAACTCCACCACCGCGGCCAGCTTGTAATGGCGTGCGCCTTCGTATTCCAGCAGCGCCGCGCTGGCGAGGGTCAGCATCGGGCGCATCCGCTTGCCACCGCCCGCGATCAGATGACCGGCAAGCGCCGGAATAAGCGGGATTTTCGACTGCATCCGGTCAAGGATGATCGCATTGACGTGGTTCATGCCATCGGCGGTGAGGGCGAGGATGGGCGCGAGCGAAGCGTCGCTTCGCGGGAGGGTATGGACGGTTGCAGTCACGTCGCCTCCCTAGTGGCCCGAAGGGCCGGATGGCAAGCACCAAGTTGGCGTTCGCGGGGATGCGAAAGCTGGCCCGGAGCCGGGCGAAAGATGCGTCGGGGCGGGATTTTGCGCAAAATATTTGCGTGGGCCATGGGTCGCATTATAGGGCGCGCATCATGACCGACGAACGCACCATGGACGAAGCCGCGCCCGATGCGGTGCTGGCGACCTTTCGCAAGAGCATCGACAATATCGATGCCGCGCTGATCCACATTCTGGCCGAACGCTTTCGCATCACCCAGGCGGTGGGCGAATACAAGGCGAAGGTCGCCCTGCCCCCCGCCGATCCGGGCCGCGAGCAGCGCCAGATCGAACGTCTGCGCGCGCTGGCGGCGGAAGCGGACCTCGATCCGGAGTTCTCGGAGAAGTTCCTGCGCTTCGTGATCGACGAGGTGATCCGGCATCACGAGCAGGCGGCGGCGGCGAAGGGGTGAGAGCGGCAATCTGCAGACTTATATGCTGAGTTTCCGCGATCTGATGGCTGCCACAGGCTATTTCCTTTTCAGATGGAGCAGACTTGAGTTGTCTTTGTCTGAGTCCATCCTTAAGGGCGAAGCTTCAATCGGTCGGACCGCCGACAATGGCGCACCATCCTTTCCATCCGTTACCGGCTCTTTTCCGGATCGGCTGAAACGTTGGCGAGCCGTTATGCAGGCCAAAGCCGATCCCGATCTGATCGAAGCCATTGCACAGCAGGCCGAAAAGGTGCGGGTCTTTCGAAATACCCTCGTTCATGGACTTGCAGGCGGCAATTCGGCGCCGCGCAACGGAGAGGAACCCCATCTGAGATGTATCGTCGGGGGATGGGAAAGGCCGAACGGAGAGATCCGGAAAATCGGCGTGAGCGAACTCGAACGCTATAGTGAAGCCGCAGATGCTTGCGCACGCGCTTTCGATCATCCGCATGCATTCAATTTCAGGCTCTAGACCCCCACACCCTCTCGCAATACCGCCCTGCCCGCTTCGCGCTGGGCCTTGAGGTCGCGTTTCAGGGCTGCCGGGCTGCGGGCGATGACAAAGCCGAAGCTGACGCCGCCTTCCGATCGGTCGTCGCGCGATACTTGAGTAAAAAGATTAATCAGACCGACGATTATTTCAGATACTTATTGTCCAGCTGGTTAAGAAATCCTACAGCCAGCATAAAGGCGCCGACTATGTAAATGGCCAGCATGGAATCGTTCAACGAGAACAACAATAGAATCGGTAGCGTGGCATAGAAACATATTTTCACGAAAATGATAACTTGCGAAATTTTGTTTATCGTTTTGAAATTCGATTTCGCCTTCAGAACCTTTGATCTCCATACATAGTCGGAATATGGTATCAAAGTTTCCAAGAGAAATATTATAAATAGAGAGCCTGCGATAGCCTTGACGATATTCACAAGCCTATCCTTCAACTAGCAGCGAAAAGCTGTAAACTTAGCCAAGCCCCTAAACCCCCGCACCCTCGCGCAATACCGCCCTGCCCGCTTCGCGCTGGGCCTTGAGGTCGCGTTTCAGGGCTGCCGGGCTGCGGGCGATGACGAAGCCGAAGCTGACGCCGCCTTCCTTCGACTGGGTCGCGTGGTGGAGGTGGTGGGCCTGCACCAGACGCTTCAGGTAACCGCCGCGCGGGACATAGCGGAACCAGCGCTGGTGGACGAGGCCGTCATGCACCAGCGTATAGATCACGCCGTAGAGCAATATGCCCATGCCGATCCATGTCGCCGACTCCCACGCGGATGCGCCCATGACCAGCGGGCTGCCCAGTGCGAACATCGCGATGCTCATCGCCGCGCCGACCACGGCGTAGAGGTCGTTCTTTTCGAGGAAATTGTCGTGCCGTTCGTGGTGGTCGCGGTGCCACCCCCAGCCCCAGCCGTGCATGATGTACTTGTGGCTGGCCCAGGCGACGCCTTCCATCGCGGCGCAGGCGGCAAGCATGATGGCTATCTTGGCGAGGATCGACATGTCGGCCCCGCTCTACCCCCACCGCGCGGCGGAGGCAATTGCACACGGGAACGGGGTTGCAATGTTACCATTGGCGGCGCAAATGCGCGTGCATCATGACCGACACGCCCCGCACCCTGTACGAAAAGATCTTCGACGCCCATGTGGTGGAGCGCCGCGACGACGGCACCTGCCTTGTCTATATCGATCGCCATCTCGTCCACGAGGTGACGAGCCCGCAGGCGTTCGAGGCTCTGCGCATGGCCGGGCGCAAGGTTCGCCGCCCCGATCTGACGCTGGCGGTGCCCGATCACAACCTGCCGACCACCGCGCGGCGCGACGATGCGGGCAACCGCATTCCCATCGCCGATCCCGCCAGCGCGCAGCAGCTGGCCGCGCTGGAGGCCAATGCGCCTGCGTTCGGGATCCGCTATATCGGCGATGCGGACGCGGAGCAGGGCATCGTGCATGTGGTGGGGCCGGAGCAGGGATTCTCTCTGCCGGGCGCGACCATCGTGTGCGGCGATTCGCATACGGCCAGCCACGGCGGGCTGGGCGCGCTGGCGTTCGGGATCGGCACCAGCGAGGTCGAGCATGTGCTGGCGACGCAGACGCTGCTGCTGAAGCGGTCGAGGACCATGGAAGTGCGCGTCGAGGGCGATCTGGCTCCCGGCGTCACCGCCAAGGATGTCGTCATGCATATCATCGGTGTCACCGGCACCGCGGGCGGCACCGGCCATGTCGTCGAATATCGCGGCAAGGTGTTCGAGGACATGAGCATCGAGAGCCGCCTGACCGTCTGCAACATGGCGATCGAGGGCGGCGCGCGCGCCGGCCTGATCGCGCCCGACGAAAAGACCTTCGCCTATCTGAAGGGCCGCCAGATGGCGCCCAAGGGCGCCGATTGGGACAAGGCGCTGGCCTGGTGGAAGACCCTGCCCACCGACGAGGGCGCGGTGTTCGACAAAAGCGTCGTCATCGACGCCGCCGATATCCAGCCGACCGTGACATGGGGCACCAGCCCCGAGGACACCGTCGCAATCACCGGCCGCGTGCCCGATCCCGCCAGCTTTGCAGATCCGTCGAAGCAGGCCGCGGCGCAGGCCAGCCTCGACTACATGGGGCTGGAGCCGGGCATGAAGATGACCGACATCGAGGTGCAGAACGTCTTCATCGGCAGCTGCACCAACAGCCGGATTGAGGATCTGCGCGCCGCCGCCGCCGTGCTGAAGGGCCGCCGCAAGGCCGCCAATGTCACATGGGCGATCGTGGTGCCCGGATCGGGTCTGGTCAAGCTTCAGGCCGAGGCCGAGGGGCTGGACAAGATCTTCACCGACGCAGGCCTCGAATGGCGCGAGCCGGGCTGTTCGGCCTGTCTTGGCATGAACCCCGACAAGGTGCCCGCGGGCGAACGCTGTGCATCGACCTCCAACCGCAATTTCGTCGGCCGTCAGGGCCCCGGCGCGCGGACCCATCTGGTCAGCCCCGCCATGGCTGCGGCCGCGGCGGTTACGGGCCGGCTGACCGATGTGCGTGCGCTGGACGCGGTGGAGACGGAACCGGCGTGATGGCTGTCGTCCGGTGATCGAGGGGAGGTGCATCTGCGGCGGCGTCACGGTCGAACTGCCGCGTGCGCCCGAATATCTCAATGCCTGCAATTGCCGCCTGTGCCAGCGCAGCGGCGGGATCTGGGGATATTTCCCGAGGGACGAGGTCACGATCCGGGGCGAGACGCGGCGTTTCGTGCGCAGCGATCTGGACGAGGCCTATCTGGCCAATCTGTTCTGCCCGACATGCGGCAATGCGGCGGCGTGGATCGCGCTCGACAGCGAGTATCCGCGCATGGGGGTGAACATGCGATTGTTCGAACCCGATGCGCTGCGCGGGATCGAGACGCGCTTTCCCGATGGGCTGGGCTGGGCGAAGGAGGCCGAGGGGCCGGCCTTCGTCCATGAGCCCGCCCCCTATGGCGGCGGGCGGATCCTTTGACGGTCAAGCAGGGTTTCGCGCCGGTCGTGAATGCCGATACAAGGCTGCTGATCTGCGGCAGCCTGCCGGGCGACCGCTCGCTGGCCGAGGCGCGCTATTACGCGCATCCGCAGAACCGGTTCTGGCATCTGCTGGGCGGCGCGGCGGATCTGCCGGGCCTGCCTGCCCTGCCCTATGACGAACGGCTGGCCGCGCTGCTGGCGCGCGGGATCGGGCTGTGGGACGTGGCGGCAAGCGGGCGGCGTGAGGGAAGCCTCGACACCGCGCTGCGCGAGGTGGAGCGGGCCGATTTGCGCGGGCTGGCGGCGCGACTGCCCCTGCTGCGCGCCATTGCATTCAACGGCGGCACGGCGGCAAGGCTGGGACGCAAGGCGATGCGGGGCGCGGGCGACATCGCGCTGATCGACCTGCCTTCGTCCAGCCCGGCCTATTGCGCGATCACGCCAGCGGAAAAACAGGCGCGCTGGATGGTGCTTCGTCCATGGCTTGAAGGGTGAATAAATCGCCGAATGCCCTTGCCTTTCGCCCTTCGCCGGGCGGATAGGGCGACGGGGGCCGAGAGACCTGAACTGCATACAGAAAGACGGATAACGTCATGAGCGAAGACAACAGTTGGACATCCAAGGCCGCGATGGCGGGCGCCGCGATCGGATCGGCCGCATTGGCCGCGGCGGTCATGTATGCCTCGCGCCGGATGGAGCGCGCGAAGGCCAAAAAGAAGACCGCCACCGGCACCACGCCCAGCGGCGAGAACGTCGAAACGGACTGATCGCACCGATTTGGCGCGAAAGGACGCATTCGGACGTTGAGCCATCCGCGGCTTGGCCATATAGGCTGGATCCATGGACAAGATTGACCGGATCGAAGGACGGGCCATCCCGTTTGGAGCGAAGAACGTCGACACCGACGTGATCATCCCCGCGCGCTGGCTGAAGACCATCACGCGCGAGGGACTGGGCGAAGGCGCGTTCGAGACGGTGCGCGCGAAGGACGGGAACGTGTTCGACGACCCTCGCTTCGAAGGCGCGCCGATCCTGATCGCGGGCGACAATTTCGGCTGCGGCTCCAGCCGCGAGCATGCCGCGTGGGCGCTGCTCGACATGGGGATCACCGCGGTGATCGCGCCCAGCTTTTCCGACATATTCTCGGGCAATGCGTTCAAGAACGGGATCCTGACCGTCGCGCTGCCGCAGGCGCAGATCGAACGCCTGCTGGACGTGGCCGAGACCGACGAGATCGCCATCGATCTTGAGCATTGCACCGTCACCACCCCGTTTCAGGACCGTTTTACGTTCGAGATCGATCCGTTCCGCCGCCACTGCCTGCTGGAAGGGCTGGACGAGGTGGGCCTGACCATGGAACGGCAGGACGCGATTTCCGCTTACGAGGCGAAGGCCGCGGGCGATCTTTCCTTTCTTTCCGGCCCGCGCGAAGTGGCGGCCTGACAGCACGTTTTTTGGGGACATACGACAATGACCGATTTCAACGACCGCCGCCGCGCCGAGGAAGCCAAGGCCGCCATGGACGAGGAAATGCTGTTCCGCGTGACCGCGCGCCGCAACCGGCTGGTGGGCGAATGGGCCGCCGGGCTGATGGGCCTGTCCGATGTCGAGACCGAGGCCTATCGCAAGGCCGTCGTACAGGCGGATTTCGAGGAAGCGGGCGATGAGGACGTGATCCGCAAGGTGCTGGGCGACCTGACCAGCGCCGGAGTCGAGGCGGACGATGCGATGGTGCGCGCCAAGCTGGACGAAAAGCTGATCGAGGCGCGCCGCCAGCTGATGAGCGAGAGCTGATCATGGCGATGCAGGCAGACGAGATCGAGCGCCTTATCCGCGATGCCATTCCCGATGCGGAGGTCACGATCCGCGATCTGGCGGGCGACGGCGATCATTATGCGGCGCATGTGGTGTCGCCCTCTTTCGCGGGAATGACGCGGGTCAAGCAGCACAAGGCGGTCTATGATGCGCTGGGCGGACGCATGGGCGGCGAGCTTCACGCCTTGCAACTGACCACCGCGGTTCCCAATTGACGGTCACAACCTCTATTTTTGAAAATACCGGGAACGCAAATGTCCGACACCAATGACCGCATCAAGGATATCGTCAGCAAGGACGATGTCGTCCTGTTCATGAAAGGCACGCCGCTGTTCCCCCAGTGCGGGTTTTCCAGCCGCGCGGTCGCCATTCTGGAGCATTGCGGCGTGGCCTATGGGTCGGTCGACGTGCTGCAGGACATGGAGATCCGGCAGGGCATCAAGGCCTATTCCGAATGGCCGACCATCCCGCAGCTCTATGTGAAGGGCGAATTCGTCGGCGGCAGCGACATCATGATGGAAATGTTCGAAGCCGGCGAACTGCAGCAGCTGATGAACGAACAGGGCTGCGCCAAGGCCGAGTGATCGTCGGCGCGGGTTGCAATGGAGCTTGAGGGCCGGCCCGATCTTGCCGAACGGCTGAAGGATGCGATCCCTGCCGCGACGCTGATCGCGCTTCGCCCTGCCCCGGCATCGGGCCATCCCGACGAGGTTCTGCCGGATGAAGTCCTGGTGGTCGAGCGTTCGCGCGAACTCGCCTTCGCGGGCGGGATGATCGCCTTTCCCGGCGGTCGGGTCGAGCATGACGACGCTGCGCTGGGCCGCTCCATCGCGCCCCACCTGCCCCCGGCCGAAGCCGCCGCCCGCATCGCGGCGCTGCGCGAAACCTTCGAGGAAACCGGCCTGCTTTGCGCGTTGCGTCAGAAGGTCGAGGAGAGCGATCTCGCAGCCGCGCGGCGCGAACTGCTGGACGGAGCGCCGTTCGGGACTCTTCTGGCCGAGCGCCGGTGGGCGCTCGAACTCGACGCGCTGATCCCCTATGCGCGCTGGTGCCCGCCTGCCGCCATCCGGATCGCGCGGCGGTTCGACGCGCGTTTCTATCTGATCAAGGCGCGCGCCGATGCGCCCGTTTCGCCCGATCTTACCGAGAACGATTCCGCTTTCTGGGCGTCGCCCCGCGCGCTGATGGAACAGGCCGAAGCACGGCAGGTCAAGATGGTCGGCCCCACGCGCGCGACCATGATGCGGCTGGCCGCGGGCCGGTCTTTCGCGGATGCGAAGGACAATGCGCTGGCCTTTCCGGTGCGCGAGATCATGCCGGTGGTTCGTCAGGAAGGCGGCGAAAGCTGGGCCGGCGTGCCTGCGGGCCATGGCTATCCCGATGTCGATTTCCGTCTGAAATAGGCCCCGCCGCCGTGGCGCGAATGTCGCATCGCGGCATTGTGACCGAAATAATGCTGCGTGTAACGCGATTGAAACGCAATCGTCGCGTAACCGTCGCAAACAGCCCCTAGCCCGCAGCGCCAACAGGGGCGCCGACGCCCCTGCGAAACGCCATTCATCAGGGGGCATAATGAACCGCAAACTCCGCACCGCGCTTGCACTGGGCAGCGCGCTTTCCGCCATCATCGCTTCGCCGCAGGCCATGGCCGCGGGAACGCTGGACGGCTCGGTCGTTGATGCGACCGGCACGCGCGCGTTGCAGGCCGCGCAGGTCACGATCATCGAACTGGGCCGCACGGTTTCGACCGCGCGCGACGGATCTTTCCGCTTTCCCGAGGTGCCCGCCGGCACCTACACGCTGGAAGTGCAATATGTCGGCGCGCCGACCGAGACGGTGACCGTCACGGTTCCCGAAACCGGCACGGTGCGCGAGACGGTCGCGCTGGGCAGCGCGGACGATTCGATTCTGGTCGTCGGACAGCTGGCGAACCAGGCCAGCGCACTGTCGCGCAAGAGGGCCGCGGACACCGTTTCGGACGTGCTGACGCGCGACGCGATCGGCCAGTTCCCCGATCAGAACGTGGCCGAATCGCTGCGCCGCCTGCCCGGTATCAACGTGCTGAACGATCAGGGCGAAGGCCGCTTCGTGTCGGTCCGCGGCCTCGATCCACAGCTCAACTCGACCTCGCTCAACGGCGTGCGCCTGCCTGCGCCCGAAAGCGACACGCGCTCGGTTGCGCTGGATGTCATCAGCAGCGACATCATCGAATCGATCACGGTCAACAAATCGCTGACCCCCGACATGGACGGCGACACCATCGGCGGTTCGGTCGAGATCGAGACCACCAGCGCCTTCGACCGCAAGACCGACCTGTTCACCGCCCGCGTCGAGGGCAGCTACAACGATTATTCGAACGAGCTCACGCCCAAGGGCAGCTTCGACTTTGCCACGCGCATCACCGACAGCTTCGGCATTTCGGGCGGCATATCTTATTATCAGCGCAAGTTCGAGACCGACAACATCGAGGCGGACGGCTGGGACGATGTCGATGGCACGCCCTATGCCGAAGATCTCGAATACCGCGACTATGATGTCGAGCGCGACCGGCTTTCGGCCACGCTGGGTGCCGATTTCCGCGTGGGCGACACGACCGAGCTGTTCGTGAAGGGCGTGTTTAGCCAGTTCGACGACCAGGAGTACCGCCGCCGCCTGATCTTCGATTTCGGCGATGCGACCGACATCTCGGCAGCCGGCGACGTGGTGACCTATGCCGACACCTATGACGAGGACGAGGAAGAGGGCGGCATCACCGTCGAGCGCGACGTCAAGGACCGGTTCGAACGCCAGCGGATCTGGAACGTCGTATTCGGCGGCAAGACCGAGCTGGATAGCGGCTGGTTCGCCGAATATTCGGCCAGCTATGCCAAGGCGTCCGAGAAGGAAGACGGTTCGATCGATCCCGCCAGCTTCCAGCGGACGTTCGAGAACGAGAATGTCGGCATCGCAATCGATTACAGCGACCCGCGCGTGCCGCTGTTCGACGTGGTGGGCAACGGGTTCGCATTCCGCGATGGGTCGTCCTACGAATTGAACGACATCGAATATACGGCCTTGTCCGATGCGCAGGACGAGGAATATGCCGCGCAGCTCGACCTTGGCCGCGATTTCTACATGGATGCGGGCACCTTCACCGTGCAGGCGGGCTTCAAGGGCCGCTGGCGCGAGAAGACCTATGACAAGCAGGTCGAGTTCTGGGAGAACGAGGACCTGACGCTGGCGGATGTTCTGGGTGCCAGCACCTATCGCCTGACCAGCATCGACCCGGTGCCCAGCTATGACGGGGCGACCGACTTCTTCAATGCCAACCGCGATGCGTTCGAATTGAACGAAATCGACAGCGCGTTCGATTCCGCGCTTGAGGATTACCGCGCGGACGAGGACATTCTGGCCGGTTACCTGCTGGGCCAGTTCGAGACCGACCGGCTGTCGGTGATCGGCGGCGTGCGTTACGAGAACACCAGCAACAAGCTCTATGGCAGCACCGCCACGATCTATGAGGAAGGCGCGGTTCTGGGCGCGGATTGCGGTGCCGATGCGGGCGCCGAGGCCGATGACGACATCATCTGCATCGCCCCGGTCGAATATGAGCGCGAATACGACCAGTGGCTGCCCAGCCTGAACGCGAAATACGAGATCACACCCGGACTGCTGATCCGCGCGGCGGGCTACAAGAGCCTGATGCGCCCGAAGCTGAGCTCGCTCGCGCCGCGCTTCGAGATCGAGGTGAACGACGAGAACGAGATCGAGGGCACATTCGGCAATCCCAACCTGCGCCCCTATGAATCGTGGAACCTCGACGCCAGCCTCGAATATTACATGTCGAGCAATGGCGCGCTGAGCGCGGCGGTGTTCTGGAAGGACATCAAGGACTACATCGTCGACGTGAACATCGACGAATCCGGCGTGTTCAACGGCATCGCCTTCGACGAGGCGACCATCCCGATCAACGGGCGCGGCGCGGAAGTGTTCGGCGTAGAGCTGTCGGCGTCGCAGGCGCTGGACTTCCTGCCGGGCATCCTGTCGGGCTTCCTCGTGCAGGCGAACTATACCTACACCGATGCGACCGGCGAGCTGCCCGATGGCGACTTCACCGATCTGGACAATGTCGACAGCTATCGCGAAATCATGCTGCCGTCCTCGTCCAAGCACACGCTGAACGGCGTGCTGGGTTACGAGAAGGGTCCGGTCAGCCTGCGCCTAGCGGGGACCTACCGCGACAAATATCTGGATGAAGCGGGCGGCGATGCGGAAGAGGACCGCTATGTCGACGATCACTTCCAGATGGACTTCAGCGCGCGCCTGCGCCTGAACGAAGGCGTCCAGCTGTATTACGAGTGGGTGAACATCAACAATGCCAAATATTTCGCCTACAACAACTATGCCGGGCAGCGGAACCTGTACCAGTATGAGGAATACAACTGGACGATGAAGTTCGGCGCGCGTCTGAATTTCTGATGACGGCCCAGCGGAACAGGGGAAATCCCATGAGACATACGATCCTGGTCGGGGCCCTTGTCGCCCCGGCCGTCCTGCTGGCCGGCTGCGCTTCGGAGAAGGTCTGGCCGCCCTCGCCCTGGCCGACGGGCAGCGTAGAGGCGGCGGTCGAGACCATGCCGGTGGGCACCGCCAATGCCGATGCCGCCGACGATCCGGCGATCTGGCGCAACCCGGTGGACGCGTCGAAAAGCATCGTGCTGGGTACCGACAAGAAGGCGGGGCTCTACAGCTATGCGCTGGACGGCAGCGTTATAGATTTCGTCCCGGCGGGGCTGCTCAACAATGTCGATCTGGTCACGCTGGCGGATGGCACGGTGCTGGTGGCGGCAAGCGACCGGACCGAAGCGGAGCGGCCAGCGATCTCGTTCTTCACGCTGGCCGCCGATGGCCAGTTGACCAAGGCCGCGCGGCTGCCGCTGGACCATGCGGGTGAGGCCTATGGCTTTTGCATGGCCCCGCCGCGCGCGGATGGCGGGTTGGCACGGGCCTATGTGGTGACCAAGGAAGGCCCGGTGATCGAGGCGGTGATCGGCGGGACGGCTGATGCGCCATCGGTTCTGTCCACCCGCGTGTTCGCGATTCCCAGCCAGAGCGAAGGCTGCGTCGTCGATGCGCGCACCGACCTGCTTTACGTGGGCGAGGAAAATGTCGGCATCCACCGCTTCGACCTGTCGCAGGCGGCGCCGGTGGGCGAACTGGTCGCAAGTGCCGACGGCACCGCGCTGGTGCCCGATGTCGAGGGGCTGGCGATCGCGCCGATGGGCGAGGACGGTGGCTATCTGATCGCGTCGAGCCAGGGCGACAATGCCTATGCCGCCTTTAGCCTGCCCACGATGGCCTATGTGGGCCGCGTGCGCATCGCCGACGGCGCGCGGATCGACGGGACGGTGGAGACCGACGGCATCGAATTCGCCGCGGGCGATTTCGGACCGGATTTTCTGGACGGCATCTTCATCGCGCAGGACGGGGACAACGGCCCCGACGCGGACGGCAATGCGACCCAGAACTTCAAGCTGGTGCGCGGCGATGCCTTTTTGGCGGCGATCCGCGGCCAATGAGGATCCATCCGAATCGGCGCGGCGCGTCGTTCAAATCTTAACGCAAAAACGGCCAGCGCCCTTCACGGGAGCTGGCCGTTAATCTTCGTAAACGCGCATTCGAGCACGTTCGCGGCAGTCGTCAGTTGACGCGGAAAAGCCGCTGCCAAAGGGTCGGCTCATGCATCGGCTGAACGGCGCCGAACTTCATAAAGCGCTGAGAAGCATCGGAATAAGGGCGCGGAAGAGTCCAGCGGTCGGGCGAACTCGTGCGGTAGCTTGGCGTATACATGGCTCGGGTTACCTCATGCAGATTGTGTCTTGTCGCTAGAAACCCCTAAGGTCACAGGCTGGTTCCCGTGTCGAACCGGTTAACCATCCGTTTAAATCCCGATTATGTCAGGCGGACTACGGCAAAGTGCCTTTATTCGCGGTGATAGACGGTTAATTCGCGCGTTAACCTTTGGCGAAAAAAATTTTGCCTCGTGCGGCGGGACACACCGGAATGGATGGTTAACGCGGTCTTTATCCGCGAATCGCCCTTTTTGCGGGCGCGGCGGGCGTTTCCCGGGCCGTGGACGCCCTGAAGGCCCCTTTCGGGCGGATCGGGCCATGGACATGCGCTGTCGATGTTGTATCGGACATGTGTGCATCCGCCGCGATGCATGCCTCACCGGGGTCGTTCCGCCGGCCCACCCTAGGTCCGAAGTTCGATAGCCGGAGTTCCCGTTGGACTTGCTGCTCATTTCCGCCCTGCCGTTCCTTGGCGCGATCGCCATCGGGCTGGCGGCCCGGGCACCGCGCAAGGTCCATGCGGTCATCGCGGGGCTGTTCACGCTGGCCGCGCTGGCGCTGGTGCTGGTCAAGGCGCCCGCGGTTCTGGCGGGCGAGATCGCCACCACGCGGATCGACTGGGTGCCTGCGATCGGGCTGAACGCGCATTATTTCATGGACCCGCTGGGGCTCATGTTCGCGGGGCTGATCCTGGGGATCGGTTTCCTGATCGTGGTCTATGCCAATAGCTATCTCTCTGCCGCCGATAGTTCGGCGCGCTTCCTGACGTTTCTGATGTTGTTCCAGGGCGCGATGCTGGGCATCGTGCTGTCCGACAATGTGCTGATGCTGCTGGTGTTCTGGGAAATGACGAGCCTTTCGTCGTTCCTGCTGATCGGTTTCTGGGGCCATCTGGCCGAGGGGCGGCAGGGCGCGCGCATGGCGCTGGCGGTGACGGGCGGCGGGGGGCTTGCGCTGATCGCGGGGCTGGTGCTGCTGGGCCGGATCGCGGGGTCTTACGATCTGACACAGATCCTGCTGGCAAAGGACGCGGTGCAGGCATCGCCGCTGTATCCGGTGGCGCTGGTGCTGATCCTGCTGGGCTGTTTCGCCAAGTCGGCGCAGTTTCCGTTCCATTTCTGGCTGCCCCACGCGATGGCCGCGCCCACGCCGGTCAGCGCCTATCTGCACAGCGCGACCATGGTGAAAGCGGGCGTGTTCCTGATCGCGCGGCTGTGGCCGGTGCTGTCGGGGACGGATCTGTGGTTCTATCTGGTCGCGACGACGGGTCTGGTCACCATGCTGATCGGCGCGGGCGTGGCGCTGTTCAAGAACGATCTCAAGGCGCTGCTCGCCTATTCCACGGTCAGCCATCTGGGCCTTTTGACCATGCTGTTCGGGTTCGGCACGCGGCTGGCGGCGGTGGCGGGCGTGTTCCACATCATCAACCATGCGACGTTCAAGGCGGCGCTGTTCATGAACGCGGGCATCGTGGACCATGAGGTCGGCACCCGTGATGCGCGGCGGCTGGGCGGGCTGGCGGCGCTGATGCCGATCACCGCGACGCTGGGCACGATCGCGGCGCTGTCGATGGCGGGGGTTCCGCCCTTCAACGGCTTCCTGTCCAAGGAGATGATGCTGGAGGAAGCCGCGCATACCGGCTGGGCGGGCATCGGCTGGCTGGTGCCGGTGGTGGCAACCATCGCGGCGCTGTTGTCGGCGGCCTATTCGTTCCGTTTCATCGCGCACGTCTATTTCGGGCCGAAGCGCAGCGATTATCCCAAGCCGCCGCACGATCCCGGCATCGGGCTGTGGGGTCCGCCCGCCATTCTGGTGGTGCTGGTCGTGCTGATCGGCGTGCTGCCCGGATTGATGGCGCAGCGCTTCGTAGAGGTCGTGGCCGCCGCCGTCACCGGCGAGGGAGCGCCCTATTTCCACTTGTCGCTGTGGCACGGGCTGACCCCTGCCCTGTTCATGAGCATCATTGCGGTCGCGGGCGGATTGTTGGTGCTGTGGCGCTTCGGCGCGTTCGACCGGGTATGGAACGCGCTGCCGATCCCGGTGGCGAAACGCCTGTTCGACCGCGGCATCGACGCGGCGGTGCGCGCCAGCCGGGTCGTGTCCTACGGGTTCCACAACGGATCGCTGCAGCGCACTTTGTTCGTGCTGTTCGCCTTCGTGCTAGTTCTGGGCCTCGAAGGCATGTGGTTCGGATCGGAACTGGCGGGCGGTTTCGCCATGGGCGGGCGCGAGACGATCCCCGCGCCGCCGGTGGCCGTGCTGCTGTGGCTGGCGCTGGTCGCGGGGGCCGCGGCGGTGGTCTATTCGCATCGCCAGCGGTTCCTCTCGCTCGTCTATATCAGCGTGATCGGGCTGGTCGTGTCGGTGGGCTTCGTCTTCCTGTCCGCGCCCGACCTTGCATTGACGCAGATCTCGGTCGAGACGGTGACGATCCTGCTGCTGCTGCTGGCGCTACACCTGCTGCCGCGCAAGCCGCCGACCAGCAGTTCGAACGCGCGCCATCTCCGCGACGGGCTTCTGGGTATCCTCGGCGGCGCGGGTGTCGGCTGGGCCGCATGGGCGGTGATGACCCGGCCGCAGGGCGACACGATCTCGGCCTATCACTGGCTGCAGGCCAAGCCCGGCGGCGGCGGAACCAATGTCGTCAACGTGATCCTGGTCGATTTCCGCGGTTTCGACACGTTTGGCGAAATCATCGTGCTGGGCATCGCGGCGCTGGCGATCTTTGCGCTGCTGCAGCCCGCGGTGCGCGGGGTCTCGGGGCGGCGTCTGCTGGCGCTGATGGACGGGATCATCCGTTCGCCCGAACGCCATCCGATGATGCTGGTGGTCGCGGGCCGGCTGATCCTGCCGATGGCGATCGTGGTCGGCCTCTATATCTTCCTGCGTGGGCACAACATGCCGGGCGGCGGTTTCATCGCGGGGCTTATCTTCTCCATCGCGATGCTGATCCAGTACATGGCCTCGGGCTTCGAATGGACCGAGGAACGCCGCCGGACCGAGCGTCATGCGCTGATCGCGGGCGGGGTGCTGACGGCGGCGGCGACGGGCGCGGGATCGCTGGCATTCGGAGAGCCGTTCCTGACCAGCTCCTATGGCTATTTCCATATCCCGCTGGTGGGCGAGATCGAGCTGGCCACCGCCATGCTGTTCGACATCGGCGTCGCGCTGACCGTGGTGGGCGCGGTGATGCTGGCGCTGGCGCAGCTGGCCAATGCGACGCAGCGGGCCGAGCAGGAGAAGCGGTCCGAACACGCGATGGACATCGACCCCAGCCGCGAGGAAGCGGTCCGCGAACAGAGCCTTGACGCCAGACCGGAGGCACCACGATGAGCGTCGAATTCCTGGTCGCCAGCGCCATCGGCGTGCTGACGGCGGCAGGCATATACCTGTGCCTGCGCGGCCGCACCTTCCCGGTCGTGCTGGGCATCGCGATGCTGTCCTATGCGATCAACGCCTTCCTGTTCTCGATGGGACGGCTGGTGGTGGACAGGCCGCCGATCTACGCCAAGGGCGCGGACTATACCGATCCGCTGCCGCAGGCGCTGGTGCTGACGGCCATCGTCATCTCGTTCGGCATGACCGCGCTGGTGGTGGTGCTGGCGCTGCGCAGTTTCCTCGAAAGCGGGACCGACCACGTCGACGGAACGGCGGAAGATGGCGACCTCACCGACGCCGAGGCCAACCACTGATGCTGACGATCGTCCCGATCCTGCTTCCCGCGGTGGTGGCCGCGATCACGCTGCTGCGTTCGGTGCGCACCACGCGGCTGGCGGCGATCTTCTCGCTGACGTCCAGCGTGCTGCTGGTGGCGGTGACAATCGCCCTGTTCGCCGAGGCGTCGGACGGCGTCATCCGCGTGTACCGGCTGGGCGACTGGCCCGCGCCCTTCGGCATCGTGCTGGTGCTCGACCGGCTGTCGACGATGATGGTGCTCTTGACCAATGTGCTGGCGCTGTGCGTGCTGGTCCATGCGGTGCTGACGCAGCTGGACCGGCGGGGCTGGCATTTCCATCCGATGTTCCAGTTCCAGCTGCTGGGCCTGAACGGCGCGTTCCTGACGGGGGATTTGTTCAACCTGTTCGTGTTCTTCGAGGTGCTGCTGATCGCCAGCTATGGCCTGATCCTGCATGGACAGGGCGCGGCGCGGCTGCAGGCGGGCGTGCAATATGTGGTCGTGAACCTGGTCGGATCCACGCTGTTCCTGATCGCGCTGGGCATATTGTACGGCATGACCGGCACGCTCAACATGGCGGACATGGCGGTGCGGGTGGCCTCCGCACCCGCGGGCGACCAGGCGCTGATCCGCACGGGCGCGCAGGTGCTGATCGTGGTGTTCGCGCTCAAGGCCGCGCTGCTGCCGCTGCAATTGTGGCTGCCGCGCGCCTATTCCAGCACATCGGCCCCGGTCGCGGCCTTGTTCGCGATCCTGACCAAGGTCGGCGTCTATGCGATCCTGCGCACCACCGTGCTGATCTTTGGCGCAGAGGCGGGCGCGGCCGCGTGGGCGCCTGCCGCATGGATGCTGCCCGCATCGCTCCTGACCATCATGGCGGGCTTCGTCGGCGTGCTGGCGGCGCGGGACATGCGGCTGATGGCGGCGTTCGGGATCATCGGTTCGACCGGCACGCTGCTGTCGGCGGTGGCGCTGTTCCAGCCCGACACGATCGCGGCGGCGCTGTACTACCTGCCGCATTCGGTATTGGCGGGCGCGCTGATGTTCCTTGTCACCGACCTCGTCGCGCGGGCGCGCGGCGATACCGACGATACGCTGGTGCCCGACCGCCCCTTCGCGCGCATGGGACAGCTGGGCGCGCTGTTCATGCTGGCCGCCATCGCGCTGGCGGGCCTGCCGCCGCTGTCGGGCTTCATCGGCAAGCTGCTGATCCTGTCGGCCAGCGCCGACGCGCGCTTTGCCGCGTGGATCTGGGGCGCGATCCTGCTGGGCACGTTCCTGTGCATCCTTGGCCTTGCGCGTGCGGGCAGCAATCTGTTCTGGAAATCGCGCGCGGACGAATATGCGTTTCCCGATGGCGAGACACCGCAGCCCCGCGACAAGGCCATCGCCGCCGCGCCCGCATGGATGCTGTGCGCGCTGCTGGCCGCGCTGACCCTGTTCGCAGGCCCCGTCACCCGCAACGCCGAGGCGACCGCGGCGCAGATCTTCTCGGTCGGCGATTATGCCGCGGCCGTGCTGCTAGAGCAGGAGGGCACGCGATGATCCGCCGTCTGTTCCCCCACCCCGCGCTTGCGGTGCTGCTGTTCCTTGTCTGGATCCTGCTGGCCAATACGCTGGCGGCGGGCACCATCGTCATGGCGCTGCTGATCGGGGTGATCGTGCCGCTGATCACCGCGCCCTATTGGCGGGACAAGCCGCTGCTGCATATCGGTTGGCCGCTGCTGGGCTATATCGGGCTGGTGATCTGGGATATCGTGGTCGCCAATTTCCAGGTCGCGCGGCTGATCCTGTTCCGCCGCAACCGCGATCTCAACAGTTGCTGGCTGGTGATCCCGCTCGACATCCGCCGGCCCGAGGCGATCACCACGCTGGCCGGCACGATCAGCCTGACGCCGGGCACCGTTTCCGCCGACGTGTCCGCCGACGGCCACGCGCTGCTGGTCCACGCGCTGGACGCCGCCGACCCCGCGGCGGAAGTGGCCAGGATCAAGTCGCGATACGAAGACCGGCTGAAAAGGATCTTTCGATGACCGTTCCCGAGATAGCCCCCACGCTTTCTCCGCTGCTCAACGTCGCGATCACGGCGGGCTATGTGCTGATCGGCCTTGCCATATTGCTGAACGTCTGGCGCCTGTTCGCCGGGCCGACGCGCGGCGACCGGATCCTTGCGCTGGACACCATGGTCATCAATGCCATCGCGCTGATCGTGCTGTTCGGCATCAAGGAGGGATCGACCATGTATTTCGAATCCGCGCTGCTGTTCGCCATGGTCGGGTTCGTGGGAACGGTGGCCTATGCCAAGTTCCTGCTGCGCGGCGATATCGTGGAGTGATGGCGATGAATGGCGCGGCCGACATCATCATTGCGTTCCTGATCCTGCTGGGCGGGGGGTTCGCGCTGATCGGGTCGTGGGGGCTGGTGCGCCTGCCCTCGCTGATGACGCGGCTGCATGGGCCGACCAAGGCGACGACGCTGGGCGTGGGGGGCGTGCTGGTCGCGTCGATGATCTATTTTCCGGTCTATCACAGGCAATATACCGCGCATGAACTGCTGATCACGCTGTTCCTGTTCATTTCGGCGCCGATCACCGCGAACATGATCGCCAAGGCGCATCTGCACCGGCAGGGCATGGGGATCGATCCCAATCCCGCCGACGACATTCAGGAAGGCCTGCCCGAAAGCGAGATCTGGGCCACGTTCCGCGTCAAGCAGGGTGAGGACGACGACCGGCAGGGCGTCCCTCCGGCGGGCCCTCCGGCGGGCTGACGTCTTGCGCGGTCAGAGGCCCAGCACGACGCTGAGCCGCGTGCTGGTGTCCCACGAGACCGTCCCCGGCGCGGGATCGGATTCGTAGATCGTGTCGAACGACAGCCGCGCGGACAGATTGCCGTAAAGGTCGGTCGTCACCGCGGTCGAGGTGGTGAGTGTGCTGTTCACCTCGTCCAGCACCAGCGTGATCTTTTCGCTGAACGCCAGCGTATCGGTGATGTCCCATTTGAAGCTGGTGTCGAGAAAGGCGGCCAGCCGGTTCTCGTTCGTGCCGTCGGTAAAGCGGGTCTGGCGCAGCGCCGGGCCGCCCGATGCCTCCCAGTCGATATCGTCGGTGTCGACGATCTGGTAGCCCGCGCCGATCACCTCGGTAAAGCGGCGCGAGATGCCCTGGAACGGATTGCGTTCATATTCCAGCGAACCGAACGCGAAGACCGGCGAATCGGTAAAGTCGCGGCGGGCGCGATAGCCTGCGCCAAGGCGTTCCTCGGTCCGCTCGTCGTTCACTTCGCGGATGTTCAGGTCGGCGGAAAAGCGGTGTTCCCAAAGGTTGTTCTTGCGCGTGACCTCGACCCCTGCGTTGACGCCCCATTCCTCGGTATTGCCGGTGTCGAGATTGGCGCCGAAGGACCCCTCGCCTTCCCAGCCCTTGAGGAAGCTGGCCTCGTCGATCTCGGCCTTTTCCTCGTCCTCGATCGCATCGATTACATCGTCGATCTCATCGCGCCGGTTGGGGAAAAGGCGCTTGGCGATATCTTCGATGGTCTGGCGTTCCGAGGGGTTGGCCTCGCGGTAGACGATGCCGAATTCCTCGGGCAGCGGCTGCGCCTGCGCCGACGTCTGGGCTGACGCGGGGGCAGGCAGGATCAGGGCCGCCGCGGCACCCGCCGCGCATAGGGTCGTCCCGATCCTGCCCGTTCCCCGCCAATCCATATCGATCCCGCCCCTGTTGCCGTCGGGGGGATGTTAGGCAGCAGGAAGGCCCCGGCCATCGGGCATTGCCCCGAATTCGCGGGGGATCAGGACCCAGTCGACCCTTCGGCGTCCTGCGCGTCGCCCTTGATCTTCACCGGAATGCGCAAGAAACGGACGCCGTTCTCTTCCGCCTCCGGAAAGTGCCCTGCCCTGATATTGACTTGGATCGAGGGCAGCAGCAGGCGCGGTGCGGACAGGGTGGCGTCGCGCGCCTCGCGCATGGCGACGAACTCGTCCTCGTTCACGCCGTCATGGACGTGGATGCTGTGCCGGCGCTGTTCGCCGACGGTCGTTTCCCAGCGATATTCGTCGCGGCCCGGCGCCTTGTAATCGTGGCACATGAACAGGCGCGTATCCTCTGGCAGCGCGAGCAGCCGGCGCATCGAGCGATAGAGCTGGCGCGCGTCGCCGCCGGGGAAATCCGCGCGGGCGGTGCCGTAATCGGGCATGAACAGCGTATCGCCGACGAAGACCGCATCGCCGATCCGATAGGCGACATCGGCGGGGGTATGGCCGGGGGTGTGGATCACCTCCACCTCCAGCTCGCCGATGGGGAACCGCTCGCCGTCGAAGAACAGGCGGTCGAAGTCGGAGCCGTCGGTCTTCATCTGGTCAAACGCGAACATCGGGCGGAAGATCTTCTGCACGTCGCGGATATGCTCACCGATGCCGATCTGCGCGCCGGTCTTCGCCTTGATGAAGGGCGCAGCGGACAGGTGGTCGGCGTGGGCATGGGTTTCGAGCACCATCGCGATGTCCCAGCCCTGCCCCTCCGCCCGCGCAACGATGCGGCGAGCCGAGGCGACATCGACCTCTCCGCTGGCAAGGTCGAAATCGAGCACGGGGTCGATCACGGCGGCGGTTTTGGTCGCCGGATCGACGACCAGATAGCTGATCGTGTTGGTGGGCTCGTCGAAGAAAGCCTCGATGATGGGCTTGGCGGATGTGGGTTCAGTCATTGGAAAAACCTCTCGTTTCTGTCCTTGACTATATATTAGCGTGTTCTATATTAGCAATACCTAATATGAAAGAACGTATGATGCTCAAACCTCCGATGGATCTCGCCGCCTTCGAACGAAAGGCCGATGGCGTGGCGCAGCTACTCAAAGCGATCGGCAATGGCCGCCGCCTGATGGTGCTGTGCAAGCTGGTCGAACATGGCGAGCGGACGGTGACCGACCTCTCCGCCGATGTCCGCCTGTCGCAGTCCGCGCTGTCGCAGCACCTCGCGAAGATGCGCGACGAAGGTCTCGTCGCGTTCCGGCGGGAAAGCCAGACGCTGTGGTACCGGATCGCCGATCCGCGGACCGAGACGCTGCTGGCGGCACTCTACCAACTCTATTGTCAGGAGGACTGATCCCATGACCATGACCCCCATCTCGCCGCGCGAAGCCAAGAGGCTGATCGAAAGCGGCGCGGCGCTTGTCGACATTCGCGGACCCGACGAATTCGCGCGCGAAAGCATCCCCGGTGCGCGCAACGTGCCGGTGACGGACATCGACCGCATGGAAACGAGCGGTACACCGGTGGTCTATCACTGCCGCTCGGGCGCGCGGACGCAGGCCAATGCGGCGCGGCTGTCGGCTGCGGCGGGCGCGGATTGCTACATGATCGAAGGCGGGCTCGACGCGTGGCGGCAGGCTGGTTTCGACGTGGCCAAGGACACCGGCCAGCCGATCGAGCTGATGCGGCAGGTGCAGATCGCGGCGGGATCGCTGGCGCTGCTGGGCGTGGTGCTGGGCTTTCTGGTCGGCCCCGGCTTCTTCGGCCTGTCGGCCTTTGTCGGCGCGGGGCTGATGGTGGCGGGGATCACCGGCTGGTGCGGCATGGCGACCATGCTGCGGCACATGCCGTGGAACCGGCGCATGGCAGGCTGACGCAGGGTGACCGCCATCCAGATCGCGCTGGCGCTGCTGTCGGGCGGATTCATCGGCACCGTGCTGGGGCTGGTCGGCGGCGGCGGATCGATCCTGGCCGTGCCGCTGCTGGTCTATGTCGTCGGCATCGGATCCACCCATGCGGCGATCGGCACGGCGGCGGTGGCGGTCACCGCCAATGCGCTGGCCAGCCTTGCCGGTCATGCGAAAGGCGGAATGGTCAAATGGCCCTGCGCCATCGTGTTCGCGGCGGCGGGCATCGTCGGCGCGGCCATCGGGGCCGAGATCGGCAAGTCGGTCGACGGCGCGCGCCTGCTGATGCTGTTCGGCCTGCTGATGATCGGGGTCGGCCTGTCGATGCTGCGCGGGCGCAGGCGCGCCGACGATCCCGATGTGCGGCTGTCGCGCGGCACTGCACGGGTGTTGCTGCCGCGCCTTGTGCCGCTGGGGCTGGGAGTCGGGCTGGCGGCAGGGTTCTTCGGGATCGGCGGCGGCTTTCTGATCGTGCCCGCGCTGATCGCCGCGACCGCCATGCCGTTCGCCTATGCCGTCGGCACATCGCTGGTGGTGGTCACCGCGCTGGGGCTGACCACGGCGACATCCTATACGCTGTCGGGCTATGTCGACTGGCTGATGACCGCACTGCTGGTGGCGGGCGGGATCGGCGGGGCCGGTCTGGGGATCGTCGCCGGTCGGAGGCTTTCGGGACACAAGGCGCTGATGGAGAGGGCCTTTGCGCTGCTGGTGATCGCGGTCGGCCTCTATATTGCCGCGGGCGCGATCTGAACCGTCAGATCGAGGCGTCGGTGACGAGATTTGCATCGCCGCCCATCACGAACAGCCAGACGACCAGCGCGCCGATCCATCCGGCGTTGAACAATATGATCGCGGCCCATACCGCGCCATTGCTCGCCCGCCGCCTGCCCGGTCCGCGCGCGATTTCGCCCGAATGCCTGCCGAACATTGCCGCCACGTCGCGCAGGTGCAGCAGCAGCCAGATCCCGGCAAGCAGGCTGGCGGCGGCGAGGACGCCGACCAGGGCGGGAAAGAACCACAACGGCATGAATACTTCTCCTTACGGGCCGGATCACACCGCCGAGCTGAAACGCCGCGGCGAGTGCTGGCGATAGGGATCGAACAGCGCCGCGATGGTCCGCGCATAGGGCAGTCCGTCGGCCATGATCTCAAGCTGGTCGCCCGACAGCAGCACCAGCCCGCGGTCGAGGAACGGTTCGAGCGCGTGGCATATCTCGGGCAGGAACTGACGCGGGATATGGGCGCGGCCCGAGCACAGCAGCCCCTCGATCACCTCGCCGCGCATGCGGTCCTCGGCGCTGCGGTGGATGCCGCGCTCGGCGGTCAAATGTCCCGCCCCTGCGCGCATGCGATAGCGGCCGCTGTTCTTCTGATTCTGCGCCAGCAGATGCGGGAACGAGCTGATCGCCGAGGCGCCCAGCCCGATCAGATTGGGCGCGTCGTCATCGGTAAAGCCCTGGAAATTGCGGTGCAGCGCCCCGTCCATCGCCGCGCGGGCCAGCGGATCGCCGCCCGCGCGCGCGAAATGGTCGAAGCCGACCGGCATGTAGCCATGCGTCACCAGATAGGCGAAGCCGAGGCTGGCCATGGCGAAACGCTCGGCCTGATCGGGCATGTCGCTGTCGTCGATGGCGCGCTGGCGCGGGATCACGTGCGGCACATGGGCATAGCCGAACAGCGCGATCCGGTCCGCGCCCAGCACGCGGGTGCGCTGCAGGCTGTCGAGCAGATCGTCGCGGCTCTGTCCGGGCAGCCCGTACATCAGGTCGAAGCTCAGCGACGAAACGCCCGCATCGCGCAGCATGTCGGTCGTGCGCAGGATCATGTCCTCGGACTGGACGCGGCCGATGCGGCGCTGGCAATGCGCGGCGAAAGTCTGGACGCCCAGGCTGGCGCGCTGGATGCCGACGCGTTCGATCACCATCGCCCATTCCTGCGACATGGTGCGCGGGTCGAGCTCGATCGACCAGATGGGGTCCGACAGGCCGAAGCGGATCGTCAGCGCATCGACCAGCCGGACGAAATCGGTCGGCGCGATGGCATTGGGGCTGCCCCCGCCGAACGACACGCGCCGCACCCGCGTGCCCACGGGCAGCAATGCGGAAACGGTCTCGATCTCGCGGTGCAAGGCGTCGAGATAGCTTTCCAGCCGGTGCCGCCGCCCCGCCGCGCCGGTGTTGCAGCCGCAGTAGAAGCAGATCTTCTCGCAGAACGGGATATGGACATAGAGCGAGACGTCGCCGGACAGCGTTTCCAGCGCATGGCGATAGGCTTGCACCTCGATCTCCACGAACTCGGCGGCGGTCGGGAAGCTGGTGTAGCGCGGGACGGGCACCGCGAGCAGGTCGGGATGATAAGGCCACATGCCAGCCTGTTTCGCGCGGGCAGCCCCTGCCGTCATTGCGATGGATCAAATTGCTTGCGGTTGCATCCGGCGTGGCAGGCCTTGGCGGGGCACGGCGGCGGCATGGCGGGCTGTTTGCCGGGGATCGGGACCTCGACCGTGCGGCTCTGCGCGCCCGAACAGATGGTGACCTGCATGGTCGTGGCCGAGGGCGGCGGCGTGCCGATGGCGAGCGGCAGCAACGCGACCAAGGCAAAGAGGGGCGCGATCATGCGTCCTCGCCCTCCTCGTCGTCGATCAGGATGCGATTGGCCGCGCCGTCCAGATCCTCGAACTGGCCGTCGCGCATCGCCCAGAAGAACAGCGCCAGCCCCGCGCCGCCCATCAGTAGCGCCACGGGGATGAGGTAGATCAGCACGCTCATGCCCGGTGGTCCCGTGCCGCGCGCGCCAGCCGCAGCGAATTGCCCACCACCACCAGCGAGCTGAGCGACATCGCGACCGCCGCGATCAAGGGCGTGACCATGCCCGCCAGCGCCAGCGGGACCGCGAGGATGTTATAGCCGATGGCGAAGCCGAAGTTCTGCCGCACGATGGCCATGGTGCGCCGTGCGACCTGCACCGCCAGCGCCACGGGCATCAGTCTTTCGCCGATGAAGACCGCGTCGGCGGCCTGCTGGCTGGCGTCGCTGGCGGTGCCCGGCGCGATCGAGGCATAAGCGGCGGCAAGCGCTGGGCCGTCGTTCAGCCCGTCGCCCACCATCAGCGGTCGGTGTCCTGCGGCCTTGAGGGTTGCGAGCGCCCCCAGCTTGCCCGCGGGCGCGACTTCGCCTTCGCCGGGGATGCCGAGATGTTCGGACATGCGCGCCACGGCGGCGGCGCTGTCGCCGGAAACCATGCTGGCACCGACGCCAAGGCTGCGGAGGCGCGCCAGCGCGGCGGGTGCATCGGGGCGCAACCGGTCGGCGAAGCGGATGAGGGCCGCATCTTCCCCGACGCGCAATTGCACCTGAGGGCCGTCGCCGCCGGCCTGCGGGCGTTCGAGTGCGATCTCCCGCATGCCGATCCTGCCGGAAATGCCGACGCCTTCCATTTCGCGAATGTCGGTTACCGCTGCAGGCACGATCCCTTCCGCCATCAGCGATTTTGCAAGGCCGATGCTGAGCGGATGACGGCTCGCCTGCGCTAGCGACAGGGCGGCGGCCTTCTGCTCGTCCGACAAGCCGCCGGTGTCCGCGCGCATCTCGCCCAGGGTCAGCGTGCCGGTCTTGTCGAACAGGGCGATGTCGACCCCGGCCAGCCGTTCCAGCGCGCTGCCGTCCTTGACCAGCAGGCCCTGCCGGATCAGCGCGCCCGAAGCGACCACCTGCGCGGCGGGGACGGCGAGGCCCATCGCGCAGGGACAGGTGATGATCAGCACCGCGATCGCGATCACCAGCGACTGGTGCCAGCCCGCCCCCGCGATCATCCAGCCGATGAACGCCAGCGCCGCTAGCGCATGCACGGCAGGCGCATAGAGCCGCGAGGCGCGGTCGGCGATGCGGACGTAGCGATTGCGCGATTGCCCCGCCTCGTCCATCAGCCGCGCGATTTCGGCGATTGCGGTGTCGCTGCCGGTGCGGGTAACGCGCACGCGGATGGGGCGCATCAGATTGATCGCGCCCGCGTGGATATCGGCTCCGACTGCGACCTGTTCGGGCAGGCTTTCGCCGGTCAGCATCGCGTTGTCGATGGTGGCGGCGGCGACATCTTCCAGCACGCCGTCGGCAGCCAGCGCCTCGCCCGCCGCGACCAGCATCAGCATTCCCGGCTCAAGCGAGTCGGCGGCGACCCGGCGGATCGATCCGTCGGGCTGGACCACGCCCGCGCTGCGGCCCATCCGGCCCAGCAAGGCGCCAATGCCCGCGCGGGTGCGGCCGCGCATCGCGGCATCCAGTGCGCGGCCCGCCAGCAGGAAGAACAGCAGCATCACCGCGCCGTCGAAATAGGCATGCTGACCGCCCGTGACGGTTTCATAGAGGCTGAGGCCGGTCGCCAGCAGCACGCCGATGGAGATCGGCACGTCCATGTTGGTCCGTCGATAGCGCAGCGCCATGGCGGCGGAGGCGAAAAAGGGCCGCCCCGCATAAGCGACGACCGGGAGGGCGATGATCGCGGACAGCCAGTGAAACAGCTCGCGCGTCACCCCGCCCGCGCCCGACCAGACGCTGACCGACAGCAGCATGATGTTCATCATGCCGAACCCCGCCACCGCCAGCGCGCGGAGCAGGGCGCGGGTTTCCTTGCCGTCTCGGACCAGCGGATCGGCGGCGACGGCCTGCGCCTCGAAACCCAGATGGCGCAGCGCTTCGACCAGATCGTCTTCGTCCAGCGAGGGGCCGTGCCGTACCGCCACGCGCTTGGCGGAGAAATTCACGCGCGCCTGGAAGACGCCCTCCAGCGCGTTCAGCCCGCGCTCGATCTTGGCGATGCAGCCCGCGCAGCGCATGCCGGGCACGGTGAGGCGCGTGTCCGTTAGCGGCGCGGCGGCGGCGGTGTCGATAACGGCGGGCGCGTTCATTCGATGTGGACCTCCTGCGTCCAGCGATCGCCGCCCGCGGTGATGGCGATGCGCGCGATCCAGCGGCCTGCCGCGACCGGGGTTGTCGAGACGAGCCTTCCAGGCGCGGCGGCGGCGAAGGCGAGTTCGGTCGTCCCGGGCTCGCCCAGCGGACGGCGGAACTGCGCGGTGACGTCCGCGCCATCGGGCACGCCGTGCAGGGCCATCGCGATGGTGCCGCCGCTCTGGCGTTTCACATCCACGCTCCAGCCCAGCGCTTGCTGCTTGCGCGCCTCATCCAGCCAGCCGTTGTATTTCTGGCTGGCGACATAGGAATTCTCGACCACCACGCCGCCGAAGCCGCGGGTCGCCAGCGTCGCCATCGCCAGATTGACCGCGATCACGATGCCGAAGCCGCCGACCAGCACGGCGGTCATGTGGCGTCCGGTGAATTCGCTTTTCATTGACTGTCTCGCGGTTGGCTGGCTTCGGGCGCGGAGAACCGGGTTTCGACGCTGTCGGTCTCCCGCTGTTCGTCCTGAGATGTGATGCGGAAGGCGAAGTCCTGCTCGCCCGTCCCGGCAGGCGCCATGACATAGGCGCGCACGGTGCGGGTCTGGTCGGCGGGCACGGTGACGGTCTGCATGGGCGCGGCGTCGCCGCGGCGAATCGTGTCGGACCACATCACGCCGCCGGGCAGCCCCTCGAGCGCGATTTCCATGTCGCGCGGGCGGCTTTCCATGTTGCGCAGCTTCAGCGTGAAGGAATTGCGGATCGACCCGTCGCTCATCAGCATGAAGGGCGGGTTGCGGTCGGGCGAGACGGTGAGGCCCGCGTGGCTGCGCACGCCCAGCGCGAACAGCAGCGCAAGGCCGATGCTGGCCCAGATCAGCGAATAGGCGATGGTGCGCGGCCGCAGCAGCGTGCGCCACGGCGAACGCGGGGTTTCCCCCCTCGCCTCGCGCTCGCAATCCTCCAGCGTGGCATAATCGATCAGGCCGCGCGGGCGGCGGACATCGGCCATCACCCGGTCGCAGGCGTCGATGCACAGGGCGCAGGTAATGCAGCCGATCTGCGGCCCTTCGCGGATGTCGATGCCGGTCGGGCAGACCGCGACGCACAGATTGCAGTCGATGCAATCGCCGAATTGGCCGGGATGTTTCTGCGCCTTCTTGACGCTGCCGCGCGGTTCGCCGCGCCAGTCCTTGTAGGTGACGATCAGCGATTTCTCGTCCAGCATCGCGCTCTGGATGCGGGGCCATGGGCACATGTAGATGCACACCTGCTCGCGCATGAAGCCGCCCAGCACCACGGTCGTCAGCGTCAGCACCGCGGCGGTGACATAGGCGACGGGGGCCGCATTCCCGGCGAAAAAGTCGCGCAGCAGGGTCGGTGCATCGGCGAAATACAGGATCCACGCGCCGCCGGTGGCAAAGCCGATCGCGGCATAGATCGTCCATTTGAACGCGCGGCGAAAAACCTTGCTCCAGGTCCACGGCGCGGCGTCGAGGCGCATTCGCGCGTTGCGGTCGCCGTCGACGAAGCGGTCGACGTGCTGGAACAGATCGGTCCACACCGTCTGCGGACAGGCATAGCCGCACCATGCCCGCCCTACCGCGCTGGTGACCAGGAACAGGCCGATTCCCGCCATGATCAGCAGCCCCGCGACGAAATAGAATTCGTGCGGCCATATCTCGATGCCGAACATGTAGAAGCGGCGGTTCGCCAGATCGACCAGCACCGCCTGATCGGGCGCATAGGGGCCGCGATCCCAGCGGATCCACGGGGTGACGTAATAGATCACCAGCGTGACGATCATCATCGCCCATTTGAACCGGCGGAACGGCCCGTCGATGCGCTTGTTGTGCACCGCCTGGCGCTTTTCATAGAGCTTTTCGGGCAGATGGGTGCGCTCGGGCTCGTGCGGTTCGTGGCGGTGGGTGGCCGCACCGGGATCGGCGACGGCGCTGCTGACCGGGCGGTTCGTCCTGGCGATGCCGTCCTTCACCAGGACGGCATCGTCGCGGTGCCCGTCGTCACTGTCCGGGCCGTCAGGGCTGTTCATCGACCTCGACCGCCGGGTCCTCGGCGACCTCCACGAAATCCTCGCCGCCGCCAAGCGAGTGGACATAGGCGGCCAGCATCTTGATCGTCACCGGATCCAGTCGCCCTTCCCATTTGGGCATCATGCCCAGCCGCGGGGTGAGCACCTGCCTGCGAATATCCTCGCGCGTGCTGCCGCGCAGCCAGATCGCATCGCTCAGGTTGGGCGCGCCGAATTCGCGGCTGCCTTCTCCGCGCGCGCCATGGCAGACCGCGCAATTGTCGGCGAAAACCTGCGCGCCCAGCGCGCTGCCCTCGGCCTTGCCGCTCAGCGACAGGACATGGCTGACCACCGCTTCCACCTGCGCGGGTTCCAGCATCCCCTCGAACGCGGGCATGATGCTCATGCGGGTTTCGTCGTGGCCCGCCTGCCTTATGCCATGGGTCAGCGTGTATTCGATGGCGCGAAGATCGCCGCCCCACAGCCAGTCGTCGTCATTGAGATTGGGATAGCCCAGGTTCTGGCTGCCCGCTGCGCCCGATCCGTGGCATTGCACGCAATTAACCTTGAACGCGGCATTGCCGCCCGCGACCGCCTGCGCCATCAGCGCGCTGTCGTCCGGCAGGCGCTCGATCGGTATGCGGGCGAGCCGGTCGCGTACGCCCTGCCGGGCGAGGTCGGCGGCGCTGATCTCCTTCGCCAGCTGGCCGCGGCTGGACCAGCCGAGCACGCCCTCGGTCGCCTTGTCGACCATCGGCCAGGCGGGAAAGGCGATGACATAGCCGATGGCGAAGACGATCGTGAGATAGAAGGTCCACAGCCACCAGCGCGGCATGGGGGTGTCGAGCTCCTCGATCCCGTCCCATTCGTGGCCGACGGTCTCGGTGCCCGTCGGCTCGTCGATCCGTTTCCCGGTTGGGCGCTTATTCGCCATCGTTCTCGTCCTTGAAGATTGAATGCGCGGCGGCGCGGTTATGGCGGGTCGCGCCGGGGCGGAACGGCCACGCGCACAGCGTCACGAAGATCGCCAGCATCACCACCAGCGCATAGCTGTCGGCGAAATGGCGCAGCGTTTCGTAGACGCTCATCGGCCCGTCTCCTCGGCCAGCTCTTCCTGAGCGGCGGCGCTTCCGAAATCGACCAGCGTGCCCAGCATCTGCAGATAGGCGACCAGCGCATCCATCTCGGTCAGCTGCTGGGGCTGCCCGTCGAAATCGCGGACCTGCGCCTTGGGATAGCGCGAGAGGAATTCGTCGACATCGCCGCCCGCGTCGGGATTGGCCTGCAGGATCATGTCCTCCCGCGCCTGCGCGATGTCGCGATCCGAATATGGCACGCCGACGCGGCGCAGCGCGACCAGGTTCGCCGCCGGATCGTGCACCTCAAGCTCGCTTTCCAGCAGGAAGCCGTATTGCGGCATCACGCTTTCGGGCACCACGCTCTGCGGGTTTTCGAGGTGCTGGACGTGCCATTCGTCGGAATAGCGGCCACCCACGCGGGCGAGGTCCGGGCCGGTGCGCTTCGATCCCCACTGGAACGGGTGGTCGTACATGCTTTCAGCGGCCAGACTGTAATGGCCATAGCGCTCCACCTCGTCGCGGAAGGGGCGGACCATCTGGCTGTGGCAGGAATAGCAGCCTTCGCGGATATAGATGTCGCGCCCGGCCTGCTCCAGCGGGGTATAGGGGCGCATCCCCTCGACCTCCTCGATCGTGTTGTCGATCCAGAACAGCGGGGCGATTTCCACCAGCCCGCCGATGGCGACGGCCACGAAGGTGGCCACCGACAGCAGCGTGATGTTGCGCTCAAGCTTCTTGTGGCGTTCGGTCATGCTCATGGTCGGCCTTCCTTATTCGGCCGGAACGGCGGTTGCGGCGGACTGGACGATCGGGTGGTCGGCCTGCGGGTCGTAGGGCGCATCGCTCATCGGCGCTTCCTCGCGCAGCCTGCCGGCCAGCGTCATCCAGACGTTGAAGCTCATGATCGCGGCGCCGGAGAGGTAGAGAAGGCCGCCGAACGCGCGCATCAGATACATCGGGTGCAGCGCGGCGACCGTGTCGGCAAAGCTGTTCACCAGATAGCCGTCGGCCCCGTATTCGCGCCACATCAGCCCCTGGGTCACGCCCGCCACCCACATGCTGGCGGCGTAGAAAACGATGCCGATGGTGGCGAGCCAGAAGTGCCAGTTGATCATGCGCAGCGAATACATCCGCTCGCGCTTCCACAGCCGCGGGACGAGGTAGTACATGCAGGCGAAGGTGATCATGCCGTTCCAGCCCAGCGCGCCGGAATGGACGTGGCCGATGGTCCAGTCGGTATAATGCGACAGGCTGTTGACGCTCTTGATCGACAGCATCGGCCCTTCGAAGGTGCTCATGCCATAGAAGGCGAGCGCCATCACCATCATGCGGATGATCGGGTCGGTGCGGACCTTGTCCCATGCGCCGTTCAGCGTCATCAGGCCGTTGATCATGCCGCCCCAGCTGGGCATCCACAGCATGACCGAGAACACCATCCCCAGCGTCTGCGCCCAGTCGGGCAGCGCGGTGTAGTGAAGGTGGTGCGGCCCCGCCCAGATATACAGGAAGATCAGCGACCAGAAGTGGATGATCGACAGCCGGTAGCTATAGACCGGGCGCTCGGCCTGCTTGGGCACGAAATAATACATCATCGCCAGGAAGCCGGCAGTCAGGAAGAAGCCGACCGCGTTATGCCCGTACCACCACTGGGTCAGCGCATCCTGCACCCCGGAAAAGGCGCTGTAGCTGCGCGATCCGACGAAGCTGACCGGGATGGCCAGATTGTTGACCACATGCAGCATCGCGATGGTCACGATGAACGCCAGATAGAACCAGTTCGCGACATAGATATGCGGTTCGTGGCGGCGGATGATGGTGCCGATGAACACCGCGCCATAGGCGATCCACACGATGGTCAGCCACAGGTCGACGTACCATTCGGGCTCGGCATATTCCTTGGACTGGGTGATGCCCAGCAGATAGCCGGTCGCCGCCAGCACGATGAACATCTGGTAGCCCCAGAACACGAAGCGCGCGAGGGCGGGGAACGCCAGCTGCGTGCGGCAGGTGCGCTGTACGACGTAAAAGCTGGTCGCGATCAGCGCATTGCCGCCGAACGCGAAGATCACCGCGCTGGTGTGCAGCGGGCGCACCCGCCCGAAGTTCAGGTAAGGCTCGAAATTCAGCTGCGGAAAGGCCAGCTGCGAAGCGATGAACACGCCGACCAGCAGCCCCGCCATGCCCCAGAACATCGTCGCGATGACACCCCAGCGAATGACATCGTCGTCATATTTCGACGGTCCCTCGGGCATCTTGAAGAAGCCCTGCGCCTTGCCCAGCGGGTCGAAGCGCGCCGCGCTCATCGCCATCAGCGCGAAGGCGGTGATGCCGACGATCACCGCATGGGCGGCGAAACCGCTGTCCGCCGCCGTCATGAAGACCAGTATCGATACGATCAGGACCGCGAACCAAAGTCCGGTGCGGCCGATTGCAGCTTCCGCGTGCATGGAAATCTCCGTCCGTTTGGGTGTGCCCTAGGGAGCGCGAGCGGGCGTTTCGTTGATGCAGGTCAAATTGACGATTTTGTCAGCGCGCCCGCCGGCAAATGGCCCGCGCGCGCCGCAAGACCCGGCAGATCGAGCAGGCGGATCTGCGAGCGTCCCGAGGTCGCGAGCAGCCCGGCATCGCGCAATTCGCCCAGCTGGCGGCTGATCGTCTCGATCGTCAGGCCAAGGCTGTCGGCGATGTCGCGGCGCGACATGGGCAGGTCGAGCAGGCAGCCCTTGTCGTCCGGCACGCCGATGCGCTGCGCCATGCCGACGAGGAAGCTCGCCACCCGTTCCTGCGCGGTCTTGCGGCCCAGCGCGATGGTCTTTTCGCGCGAACGGGCGAGCGCGCGCAGCGTTCGGGTCAGCAATGCGTGGCCCAGGCCGGGTTCCTTCCGCGCCAGTTCGAACAGCGGGTCGGCGGCGAAGGCCAGCATCTCGCATTCGCCCAGCGCATAGAGCGTATAGCCGTGCGCCCCGCGCGCGGGGACCAGCACGAGATCGCCCGCGAAATGGAACGAGAGCACCTGGTCGCGCTGCTGCGAGGCGTGCGCGACCAGCCTGACCGATCCGCGCGCGATATGGACCACGCGCGCCTGGGTGGTTGAGGAAAAGACCGCTTCGCCGCCGACTGCACTGACGGGCTGCGCCAGTTCACGCAGATGAATCCGCGCTGCCTGAGAGGCTTCGGGCGGCAGCACATCCGCGACGAAGCGGCCGAAGAGTTGATCGCAATTCGCTGGCGGGGCGGCTCGAAGGGTCTGCATCCTGCGCACGCTGTTCCCAAAGGCGCGGCGCATCATTGATGTGGGTCAATGAAAGCGCGGACAGGCGCAGGCATCTGCCCCTCAGCGACGCAACAATCCTGGGCCGCATGGGGCGGTCACTGCGCCGCCGGGAATATTCGATGAAACTGCCACTCCTGATCGGTGCGCTCACACTTGCCGCTGCCGCCGGTCCCGTTGCCGCCCATGCGCAGGATCGCGCGGGCCATGTGCAGGTCAAGGCGTTCGTCACCGGTGTCTTGCCCGACGGCAAGATCAGCGATGTCGAAACCGATATCGTCGGCTTGCCCGCCGATACCCAGACCAAGGCCAACGACAATGTCGTGCCGACGATCGCCATCGAATATTTCTTTACCGATGCGATCTCGCTGGAAACGATCTGCTGCCTGACCCAGCACGACGTCGACGGCACGACCGGCCTGCCCGGCGCGGAACTGGTGTCCGATGCCAAGCTGGTGCCCGCGACCTTCACGCTGAAATATCACGCGGATCTGGGCGCGGTGAAGCCCTATGTCGGCGCGGGTCCGGCCTATTTCATCTGGATAGACGAACAGCCGGGCGCGGCGACCTTGCCGCTGGGCGTGACCGATTTCCGCATGTCGGATGAATTCGGCATCGCGCTGCAGGCAGGCGTCGACATTCCGCTGAACGACAGCGGCCTTGCGCTCAGCATCGATGCCAAGCGCTATTTCATCGACACCACGGCGCGCTGGTATGCGGGCGACACGCTGGCGATCCAGACCGAGCACAAGCTCGACCCATGGGTGATCGGTGCAGGGATTGCCTGGCGCTTCTGAATCGGGGGATGAACGAAGCGACAGGCAGCACCGGGGCGCCGCTTACCGACCGGCGGCGTCCCGGTGCGTTTCATTCGGCGCGGTCCGACAGGGCCTGCCAGTCGAGGATGGTGACATCGCGGCGGCCGGCAATGTCGATCAGCCCTTCCTTCTTCATGCGCGTGAACTGGCGGCTGACGGTTTCGATGGTCAGGCCCAGCACGTCGGCGATCTGCTGGCGCGAAAGCGGCAGTTCGATCCGGCGCGGCGCCTCGCCCACGAAGCTGCAAGAGGCGGGCGCGAGCCTTTCCGCCGTTTCCAGCAGGAAGCTCGCCAGCTTCTGCTCGGCATTCATGCGGCCCAGCAGCAGCATCCAGCGCCGCGTGCGGTCGAGTTCGGACAGGGTGCGTTCCAGCAGTCGGTGTTCCAGCTTGGGGTGTTCGCGCGCGAAGCGGTCGAAATCGGCGCGGTAGAACACGCAGATCTCGGTCGGGACCAGCGCCTCCACGCCATAGCTGTTGGTCTCGCCGAACGGGCGCCCCAGAAAGTCCGAGGGATAGGCAAGACCCAGTATCTGCTCCTTGCCGCCCGCGGTTTCCGAGGACAGCTTGAGCACCCCCTCGATCACATTGGCGACGAGGACGGCGTCGTCCCCTTCCCACAGCAATTGCTCGCCCGCCTCGATTTTGCGGCGGCGACCGATGCTGTTGAGCAGGCCGATCTCTCCATCGTCGAGGTCGGCACAGATCGCGCGATTGCGCACCGCGCATGTCTGGCAGAAATTGACCGGGCGGGAGATGTCGCTGGGTTCCATGATCCCGGCCATAAAGAAAAGCCGCCCGCGTTCAACACGCAAGACCGGATCGCCAGCGGCCCAAGGCCGATGGCGAAACGGTGCTGCGCGTCGGTGCGGCCCGTATCAGGCGTCCTCGAACGGGACGGCGTTGACGATATGGGCCTGCGTATATTCCAGCATGCCCTCATCGCCCAGCTCGGTCCCCAGGCCCGATTGCTTGGACCCGCGGAACGGGATGCGCGGATCGATCGCGAGATACTGGTTCACCCAGACCGTGCCGGTGTCGATCTTCTGCGCCACCTCGGTCGCGCGCGTCAGGTCCTTGCCCCAGACCGAGCCGCCCAGGCCGTATTCCGACGCATTGGCGCGGGCGATCACATCGTCGATGTCGTCATACTTCAGGACCGGCAGCACCGGCCCGAACTGCTCTTCGCGAACGAGGCGGGCGTCGTCGGGCAGGTCGCGCACGATTGTCGGCGGCATGAAATAGCCGTCGCGGTCCAGCGCCTCGCCGCCCGCGATCACCTTGCCGTGCAGCTTGGCATCCTCGACCAGTTCCTTGACCTTTTCGAACTGCTGGCGGTTCTGGATCGGGCCGACCGTGGTGCCCTGCTTCGATCCGTCGTCGACGATGGCCTCGTTCGCCAGACGGGCGATTTCCTCGCAAAAGGCGTCGTACATATTGGCGGGCACATAGGCGCGCTTGATCGCGACGCAGATCTGACCCGCATTGGTCATCGCGCCTTCGTAGATCTTCTTGGCGACCGCCTTGGCGTCGATGTCGTCCAGCACGATGGCGGCGTCGTTTCCGCCCAGTTCCAGCGTGACCCGCTTTACCATCGCGGCGGCGGAGGCCATCACCTTCTTGCCCGTCGCGGTCGATCCGGTGAAGGCGATCTTGGCGACGCCCGGATGGGCGGTCAGCTTGCCGCCCAGATCGTTCTCGTCGCAGATCACGTTGAAGACGCCTGCGGGCAGGATCTCGCTGGCAAGCTCGGCGAAGAGCAGGCTGGTGAGCGGCGTGGTCGGCGCGGGTTTCAGCACCATGGTGTTACCCGTGACCAGCGCGGGCGCGAGCTTTTGCACCAGCATCATCACCGGGTAGTTCCACGGCGTGATCGCCGCGACCACGCCCAGCGGGGTGCGATGTTCGGTGACGGTCTTGCCGCCCTTGTCGCGCAGGACGACAGGCTCAACCCGCTTGTCGACAAAGGCGCGCAGGACATAGGTGCTGCCGATAATTTCGCCCATGGCCTGACGCGTCGGCTTGCCCTGTTCCATCGTCAGCAGCGAGGCGAATTCGGCGACCCGCGCTTCCAGCGCATCGGCCAGTTTGGCGAGCATGGCGCCGCGTTCGCCCGCATCGGTTGCCGCCCACGCGGGAAACGCCGCCTTCGCCGCGGCGACCGCTTCGTCCAGCTGCGCCTCGCTCGCCTTGGGGCACTGCGCGAAGGCCTTGCCGGTGGCGGGGTTCACCACGTCGAATGTGCCCGCGCCGCCATCCGCCAGCGATCCGCCGATGAGGAGTTTCAATTGCTTGTCCATGCTCTTATCCTCTTCAAACTTTCTCGGTCAGTTCCGGCACGGCCTTGTACAGATCCGCAACCAAGCCGATGTCGGCGACCTGGAAGATGGGTGCGTCCTCGTCCTTGTTGATGGCGATGA
>NZ_CFETID010000007.1:0-127456 GCF_983967925.1 Croceicoccus sp.
GGACCGAGATCCGCCGCTTCATGTGGAACTATGTCGGCATCGTGCGCACGACCAAAAGGCTGGAACGCGCCTCGCACCGCATCGCGCTTCTGGGGCAGGAGATCGAGGATTACTACGGCAGTTTCCGCGTCACCACCGACCTGATCGAGCTCAGGAACCTGCACCAGTGCGCAGAGCTGATCGTCGATGCGGCGCTGAAACGCCACGAAAGCCGAGGCCTGCACTACACGCTGGACTATCCCGAGGCGCTGCCAGAACCGCGCGACACGGTGCTGGTGCCCTAGCGGGCGCGCAGAAGGCTAGATCCCCGCATACCATTCGTATCCGGTCCGGTCCTCCCAGTAACCGCCCTTGCCGCCGCCGATCGGGGCCAGCGATTCGACGATCTCGATCCCCTGCACATATTTGGCGTGCTTGTATCCCAGCTGCCGCTCCACCCGCAGGCGCAGCGGCGCGCCGTTCGCCACCGGCAACAGCGCATCGTTCATCGCCCAGGCCAATATGGTCTGCGGATGAAACGCGTCGATCAGATCGATCGATTCGTAATAGGCCGTGCCATTGTACAGATCGGCACAGCGGAACACCGCGTAACGCGCATTGGTCTTCAGCCCCGCCGCCTTGAGCAGAAGCGACAATTGCGGCCCGTGCCACTTGCCGATGGCGCTCCACCCCTCGACGCAGTCGTGGCGCGTGATCTGGGTGCGCGCGGGCATGTTGCGGATCTCGGCCAGCGTCAGCGTCATCGGCCGGTCGACCAGCCCGGTGATCGGCACCGTCCAGCCTGCGAAATCCTGCGCGGCAAACGCGTTATAGCTGGGCGTATCGGGATCGCGCGTGCCATTGGCGCGGAACACCGGCGACATCTCCGCCTCGGTAAACTCGCGGGCCAGCGCGTTCCGGTCCATGATCGTGCGCTGCAAAGCCATATGCGCCTTTTCGCCGCTGAACAGGATCGCGCGGCCCGCCTCGCTTTCCTGAAACGCGTCGCATCCGGCCAGCGCGCTGCCCGCGATGCCGCCGATGACGGCGCGGCGGGTGAGTCGGGTGAGTGGGGTGGGGCGGATCGTGTCGGTCTTTCGGCTCATCGGTGGGGCACCTTCCAGCGTCCGGTGATCATCGACCGGATCTCGTTCACCGGCCCGGCCAGCAGCACCAGCGCCAGATGCACGATGATAAAGCCTATCAGCAGCCAACAGGCGATGAAATGGATCGACCGCGCCGACTGCCGCCCGCCAAACACATCCAGCAGCCACGGCCACGCCGCATCCATCGCGGGCGACAGTGCCAGCCCGGTGAACACCAGCAGCGGCAGCAGCACGAAGATCACCGCCACATAGGACAGCTTCTGCAGGATATTATAGGCATCGGGCTTGTCGGGATCGTGAAAGCGCAGCCGCAGATGCGCCTTGATATCGGCCCACAGATGCGACGGCGCGACCTCGCCCGCCCGAATGCGCAGGTCGCGGCGGACATGGCCATTGATCAGGCTGACCAGCATGAACACCAGCAGCGCAAAGGCGAACAGCAGCGCAAATGTCAGGTGCCAGCGCCGCGCCATGGCGAGGTTATAATCGGTGGGTATGGTGATCCACCCCGGAAAACGCGGCGGATCGAGCCAGGCCGGATCGAAATTCGCCCCGAACTGCCCCCAGTAGAGATGCGGATGCGCGTTCGAGATCATCAGCCCGCTGCCGATCATCACCACCACGGCCAGCACATTGGTCCAGTGCCACAGCCGCGTCGCAAGCCGGTGCCGGAATATCGCCCGCCGCGATTCGGCAGGGCTGTCGCTATCGGCCAAAAACCGTCTCCCTCTGCATTGCCGCATGCATGCATCACCGTCGGCCCGCAGAATAGCCGCGACGCCGCGATCCGTCATCGGCGATGTGCCATTCTTTTTTAGCCCGTTTGCCGAAAACACCGACGCAAGGGGTTGCCAAGGTGTAAACCCCGCCGTATTGGGCGCCCTCCAGAGCGCGCCCGTAGCTCAGCTGGATAGAGTACCTGACTACGAATCAGGTGGCCGGAGGTTCGAATCCTTCCGGGCGCGCCAACAAAACACCCGGCTCCTCACAGAGGGGCCGGGTGTTTTGTTGTCGGGTCACGGCAGATACGAACCGTTCGGAGTCGGAGGCGCGTGAGCGCCGGAGACGGCCAGAGCGAAGCGGCGGCCAATCCTTCCGGGCGCCCCACGGCACACACCAACTCTTCAGACCCCCGCCGACACATCCCCCCGCTCACCCCACAAACCCGGCCCTCAGCTGCCCCAGCAAAACCCGGTCCAGCGGCGCCAGATCCAGCGAATCGATCTCGCCAACCCTGAACCAGCCCAGCCCGCCTCCCTCCAGCGGCGCGGGTTCGCCGTCCCAGATTCGGCAGGTGTAAAGAAGCAATACAATCCCGCGCGGCGGCTTCGGCGGTGAAAAATCGCGTGTCTCGAACGCGAATCCGCAGGGGCGAAAATGGCTGTCCGAAATCAGGACACCCAGCTCCTCGCGCAGTTCGCGGGCCAAAGCGGCAGGCGGCGTCTCGCCCGGATCGACCTTGCCGCCGGGAAATTCCCATAATCCTTCCAGATGCTTACCCGGCGGACGCCGATGCATCAGCACGCGGCGGTGATCATCGATCAGCGCACCCGCCACCACCAGCAGCGGCGGCAACACGGCGCTTTCGGAGCTGTTCGCGCCTCCATCTGTCGGTGCAGTTTTCAACTCATGCCTCCGCATCAACCAAATCTTAATTCCTGCGAGCGATTTTGATGATCGGACCACACGAGGAGGCCCGATTAGCAATGACGAGCATCGTTCAAAAGCTGCTGCAAGACGAGCAAGGCGCGACAGCCATCGAATATGGCCTGATCTGCGCATTGCTGGCCATCGCAGCGATGAGCGCGATGCAAGCCTTTGCCGGATCGACCATCACCATGTGGATGAACGTTTCTAGCAAGAGCCTGGACGCACAAAACAACGCTGCGGCACCGTAATTTACGAATAATTCAGGATCTTAAACTAGGAAGAGAGGGCTTGATCCAGACTTTGGGGGCACCGGAATTCAGAAATGACTTCTGCCAAATCGGGAAAGAGCTGGTGAATTGAAGTACTTTATTTGACCAGGAGAATACCCATGAAGCTTTTCAACGAAATCCTGAACGACGAATCCGGCGCGACCGCGATCGAATACGGCCTGATCGCCGCTCTGATCGCCGTGGCTTGCATCACCGCGCTGACCTCGCTGGGCGGTTCGCTCTCGAACACCTTCGGCACGGTCGACACTGGCCTCAAGGGCGCCAACGCCTCGACCGCTCCCTAATTTACGGGCAACCGTTACTGAGCGGAGGGGCGGCAGGAAACTGCCGCCCCTTTGTCGTTGGTTACCCGGAAAAGGGGTTCGCCGGAAAAGCCGATCAATAGGTGACCAGCTTCACCTTCTGCCCCGGCTGTAACGTCGAGTTCTGCGACAGCGAATTGAGCACCATGAAGCGCTCCAGCTTTCCGTTGTCATAGGCCATCCGGCTCGCCAGACCCTGCATCGTGTCGCCTGACTTGACGGTCACGACCGAGATCTTGCGCGGCTTCACATTCGCCGCCTCGCTTGCCGAAATGCGGCGCATCGACTGGTACATCGGGTTGAACACGCCCGCCTGCCCGGCCTGCGTGATCGTGACGAAATGGAACGCCTGACTGTTCGAGAATTCATAGGCGAACACCGTCACGTCCACCGATCCATTTCCGGTATTGGCGCGCGCGGTGCCATAGGCCGCCGGAATGCCGTTCACCGTCGTGCGCTGGATCTGCGCGGGCTGCACCTGCGCCTGCCCGTCACCCGTCAGCGCGCCGAACACGCTGTTGATGTAGTTGTTCAAATTGCCCGAATAGGGACCCGACGACAGCTGCCCGCGACCCGACTGGCCGCTGATCGACACCGCCTGCGTGCCGTTCACGAGGAAAAAGCCGCTCGGCGCCTGGAACGCGAAACGCAGGTCCGGGTGGACGAAGCTCGCCCCGTCGACGATGCCCTGCTTGGGATCGTCGCCGTACAGCATGCCGTTGATCGCAGTAAGGAACGCGTCGCGATTCGTCACCGAACCCGGCTTGCCCTGCGCATCCTGCGCCGCATCGCGCACCCGGCTGGCGGGATCGGGGTGGGTGCTGGCCCATTCGGGCACCTGATTCGACGCGGACGAACCCATCAGCTGCGCGTCGAGATTGTTCTGCTGCGCAAGGCTTTCCAGAACCGACGCCATGGCCATCGGCTCGTAACCCGCGCTCGACAGATAGGCGACGCCCAGGTCGTCGGCCTGCATTTCCTGACTGCGCGAGTATTTGAGGGTAAGGAGCTGCGAGCCCTGCATCGCCAGTTCCTGCCCCAGCTGGCCCAGCTGCGAATTGCCGAGCAGCACGCCCGACACCACCGCGCCCAGCACGCCCAGCAGAGAGTTTTGCTGCGCCGCCTGCTGGCGCTGCTGCGAATGGCGGGCGGCGACATGGCCGACCTCGTGCCCAAGCACGGCGGCCAGCTCGGCCTCGTTATCCATCAGCCCGACAAGCTGGCGCGTGGTGTAGATATAGCCGCCCGGGATCGCGAAGGCGTTGTTCACCGGGCTGTTGAGCAGCGTCACCGTATAGGCATCGCGCGCGCTGGCGAGGCCGGACTGCGCGGCGATATTCTTGCCCACGCGCTCGACGTAATTGGACACCGGCGCGTTATATGCGCCGCCGAACTGTTGCAGCAATTGCGGATGCGCCTCGGCGCCGTACTGCTTTTCCTGCGCCGTGATCGCGCCGGCCTGCCCCGGCGTCACCGGCGCGGTGGTCGCGCCGACACAGCCTGTCAGCGCCATCGCCAGCGCACCGGCAGAGGCCAGCGCCAGACCGGTGCGGCGACGGATATTCTTATGAAAAAACTTAGGGCGGTTCATCGGCATCGGCTCCCTGCTCTCACGGGCGGATTCATTGGTCGGGAAAGCAATCAGCGCCGCCCCTGACCGAGCGGCGCTGAAGTCCCCATGTCCGGTAAAACCAAGATATGACAGCAATTGTTCCCGCAGCCTGAACGGGATGGAAAGGTCGCCGGTGCCGGACGCCTGTGCTGGACGCACCCGCCGAACCTGTCGCTAGAAGGACGATCCGATCTTCAGGAACCGATCCGCCCGCCGCGCCTGCAACTCGCCCGCGTCCAGCCCGGCCAGACCGGTCAGCTCCTCGTCGATCGCCGCGCCCAGCGCCTCTGCCGCCGCGGCCGGATCGCGGTGCGCGCCGCCCAGAGGTTCGGGCACGATCCGGTCGATCACGCCCAGTTCCTTCAGGTTCTGCGCGGTGACCTTCATCGCCTCGGCCGCATCGGGCGCCTTTTCCGCCGTGCGCCACAGGATCGATGCGCAGCCCTCGGGGCTGATCACCGAATAGACCGCGTGTTCCATCATCATCACGCGCTCGGCAGAGGCCAGCGCGACCGCGCCGCCCGATCCGCCCTCGCCCACGATGGTCGCGACCATCGGCACCGGCAGGTCGAGGCAGGCCTGCGTCGCGCGGGCGATCGCCTCGGCCTGACCGCGTTCCTCGGCCTCGATCCCCGGAAACGCGCCCGAGGTATCGACCAACGTGACGACCGGCAGGCCGAAACGACCCGCCATCTCCATCAGCCGCACCGCCTTGCGATAGCCTTCGGGCTTGCCCATGCCGAAATTGTGCCGGAGCCGCGACTGCACGTCATGGCCCTTTTCATGGCCGATCAGCATGACCTTCTGCCCGGTCTTCAGCGTGGCGAAACCGCCCAGGATCGCCTGATCGTCGGCAAAGCTGCGGTCGCCGCCCAGCGCCATGAAATCGTCGGCGATATGCGCGACGTAATCCTTGAAATGCGGGCGCTGCGGATGGCGGGCGACCTGCGTCTTCTGCCAGGGCGACAGGTTGCGATAGATCTGCGCGCGCTGGTTGGCGGCCTTGGCCTCCAGCTTCGACACCTCGGAACTGATGTCGACGACTTCGTCCTTGTCCGACGTGTCGCGCAGCGCCTTGATCTGCGCTTCCAGCTCGGCCAGCGGCTTTTCGAATTCGAGATAGGAAATCATGGCCGGTGCGCTAACCGCAGTCGGGGGAAACGGCAAGAGGCTGCCGTTCAGCGTGCACCGCCGCCCACCCCGCGCGCAAGCGGATGGCGCTGGTTCACCAGTTCGACCAACCGCGCCGAATCGACATGGGTATAGATCTGCGTGGTCGAGATGTCGGCATGGCCCAGCAGGGTCTGCAGCACGCGCAGATCCGCCCCGCCCTCCAGCAGATGGGTCGCGAATGCATGGCGCAGCACATGCGGGCTGATCGCTTGCGGATCGATCCCCGCCCGCCCCGCCAGCGCGCGCAGCAACTGGAACAGGCGCACCCGGCTGATATGCCCGGTGCGCGAAGGGAACAGGAAACGCGCCGCCTTGTCGTTCGTGGCCGGAACGACGCGCTTTGCCAGCCATGCCGACAGCGCATGGCGCGCGCGGGTCGAGACCGGCACCATGCGCTGCTTGCCGCCCTTGCCCGTCAGCGTCAGCAGCGGCGCATCGCGCGGCACGCTGTTCAAAGGCAGCGACACCAGCTCGGTCGCGCGCAGTCCCGATCCATACAGCAGTTCCAGCAGCGCCAGCATGCGAACCGCCTCGGGCTTTTCGGTCCGCGCCTCGTCCTCGGCGGCGGCGAACAGCGCGGTGATCTGGTCATGCGTCAGCAGGCGCGGCAGCGGACGGCGGGTTTGCGGGCGCGGCAGAGCGTCCGACGGATCGTCCTCGCGCACGCCCTCGTCGACCAGAAAACCGTAGAATTGCCGCAAGGCCGAACAGCGCCGCGCCAAGCTGGAAGGCGCCAGATGCGCCCATTCGCCGCCCAGCCCCGACAGCGCCTCGCCGTCCGCATGCACGAGATCGGGCACAAGTTCGCGCGCCGCATCGAGTTCGCGGGCATAGGCCGCCAGCGTATTGGTCGCCGCCCCGCGCTCCGCCGCCAGATGGGCGAGGAATTCGCGGATTTCGGCGCGGCTCATGCGCGCACGCGTCCCTTACGCCCTCGCGACGGCTTCGGCCGCGATCATGCGCGCCTCGGCCTCAAGCCCCGCGGCCTTCATCGCCGACACGATGTGGTAAAGATGAAGCGGCGTCATCTTCGACCAGCTGGACCCCTGCATGCCAAGGCCTGCCAGCATCGTCACCAGCACCGGATTGCCCCGCTCGCCCGCTCGCGCGATCGCGCGCGTCCACGCCGTCTGGCGCGACAGGTCGAAGCCCAGATCGCCCGACAATTCGTCTACGTTGGCAGGCGTCATCCGGCCAAGCCCCGCAAGGCCCGCGACGAGGAACCGCGAGCGCAGTCCCTCGCCGTCGTTTTCCATGAAGCTGCGGATCGAACCTTCCTCGACCGGCGCGTTGCGTGTCGGCACCGCCAACACCAGCTGCGCCCAGCCATGGCTCCCAACCGGTACCACGCTGAACCAGCGGATCGCATTGCGGTCCAGCCCCGCCGACAGCATGGATGCGATCAGATCGCCCGCCGCATCGGCCATCTCCTCGTTCACCGGCATGCGCGCGGCGGCATAGGCGGTCAGCACCTGACGCGCATAGCGGCTCTCGCCGTCCCCGCCCCAGATGTCGCGCATCGCTTCCAGCCGCTCCGCCGGGGTCCCGACATAGGCCTCGCGCAGCAGAGAGGCGCGCGCCGCCTCGTCACCCGACAATTCGGTGTCGTCGTAGATCTGCGAATAGAGATCGACCATCGCGGTGCTGGAATAGATGCCGCGCCGCCCGGCCAGATCAGACGCATCGGCGCGCGTTACGATATCGACCGCCGGCGAATGCGCCGCCATCAGCAGATATCGCTGCCCACCCGCCGCGCGCAGCCCTTCGGGCACCTCGGCCCCGGTCGCGGTCGCCAGCGCATAGCGCCACGGCGACAGTGCATCGACCGTATCCCATTCCAGCGTGACCGCGCGGCGCTGCCGCCCGACCGCGCCTGCATATTTCTGCGCCAGCAAGGCGTCGAAGCGCCCCTCGCCGCCGCGCCGCACTACGCGTTCGATCCGGTCCATGCCGCCGCTCTCGCCCGAATAGGTCGAACAAATCGCGCGCCACAATTCCCACTGCTCGTCTTCGCGCGACGCGCCGTGGAGCCGCATCATCGGGCACGCCCCGGTGAAATCGCCGGTGCCCAGATAGGATGCATAGGCCGCCGAAATCAGCGGCTGGCTGTATTCGGCGGTATCGATTTCCTGCACCAGCGCGCGCGCCACCACCGGCTCGCCCAGCCGGTTCAGCAGGTTGGCGCGCAAGGCGGCAAAGCTGACCCCGGTCATTCCGGCAGGCGCGGCCATCCGCGTCGCCAATGCGCGGCGCAGCACGATATGCCCCCAGCGCGACACCAGCGGCCCGCGCGTACCCGCCAGCACCCGCCGCACGAAAGCGGCGCGCGTATTGGTCAGCGCGGTCGCGCCCATGCCGCCTTCTTCGCGGCTGAGCAGCCCGACCCGGTCGGTCGACCGGCGCGCGGCGGGCGGAATGTCGAAAGTGGGCTTCAGGCCGAGCAACTCGTCCAACTCGTCCGTGTCCATCGCCTCCAGCTCTTCCAGCGAAGGCAGTCGGTCGAGCATCTCGCGCGCCTGCTCGGCCCGCGAACGCGGCCTTTCCGCCTCACCCGAAGTGCCGGTGGCATCCTGCACGACGGGCTGCGACACCGATCCGTCGCCCGATGGCGCAGGCGACGGGCGCGGCGCGGCGGTCGGTGCGGGCGAAGGCCGGGGCGCAGGGCGCGGAGCGGGCGCAGGCGCCGGAGCGGGCGCGGGATCGTCGAAGCCCGGCGGCAACAGCGATTCGGGCGATTCCTGCGCCATCAGCACCGCCGCGGGCGTCGCCGCCAGCAGCGCCGCGGGCATCAGCCGCGCGCGCAGCCTCATGCGTCTTCACCTGCTGCATCGGTTGCGGTCACGGGATCCAGCGGCTGCTCTATGGGCCGCACGTCGCGGTAGCCGCCATCGATCCAGGCATAGACGATCACCGCCAGCGCGACGGCGCCTGCGATCCAGACCCATCTCGGCAGCGCTGCTTTGTTCGGGGACTTGCGCGAAATCGTACTCACCATCACCTGCTTTGCGCGCGACATGCGGGATCGCCGCTGAACCCCCTATTGCTCAATCGCGGTATCAGGGGAAGCGGCGGCGCGCGCTTGCATGACCGGTTAGCCCAACTATAGGCATTGCTCAATGTCCAAGCCCCGCAATTCACCGCGCGATGCGCACACGCCGGATTCAGGCGCCCCGGATTCAGGCACGCCGGAGTCAGGCATTCCGGATCCGGACACCCCGGATCCCGCCGATCGGGATGGCGCCCCCGCCCTGCCCGACGCGGCGGCGCTGGCGGATCTGACGCAGCGGCTCGACCGGCCGGTGGTGCTGGTGGGGTTGATGGGCGTGGGCAAGTCCACCGTCGGACGCCGCCTGTCGCAATGCCTCGGCACCCCCTTCGTCGATGCGGACGACGAGGTGGTGAAGGCCGCGCAGATGAGCATTCCCGAAATATTCGACCGTTTTGGCGAGGATTATTTCCGCGACGGCGAGCGCCGCGTGATCGCCCGGCTGATAGAGGATAACGCGGGCCGCCCCGCCGTGATCGCGACGGGCGGCGGCGCCTTCGCGGATGACGAGACGCGCGCGCTGATCCTCGAGCGCGCCATCGCGGTCTGGCTGGATGCCGAACTCGACACGCTGGTCGCGCGCGTCGCGCGCAAGAACACGCGGCCCTTGCTGACCGGCAAGGACCCGCGCAAGGTGCTGGGCGAGCTGATGGAACGGCGCAATCCCGCCTATGCGCAGGCGCCGATCCGCGTCACCAGCGACACCGGACCGCAATCGAATGGCGTCGCGCGCATCATCGCCGCGCTGGGGGACTATCTTGCATGACCACTGAAACCGTGCCCGTCGCGCTGGCGGGCCGCAGCTATGATGTGCGCGTGGGCAGCGGCCTGCTGGCCGACATCGCCGCACAGTGCGGCCCGCTGCTGCGCAAGCAAGCCGTGCCCATCGTCACCGATTCCCATGTCGCGCCGCTGTGGCGCGACGCGATCGACGCCTCGCTGGCGGCTGACGGGAAAGAGGCGCGCTGGCTGGTGCTGCCCGCGGGCGAATCGACCAAGGACTGGGCGCATTTGGAACAGCTGTGCGACTTCCTGCTGGCCGAAGGGGTCGACCGGGGCGATCACATACTGGCCCTTGGCGGCGGGGTGATCGGCGATCTGACCGGTTTCGCCGCCTCGGTGCTCAAGCGCGGCTGCGGCTTCATCCAGCTTCCCACCACGCTGCTGGCGCAGGTCGATTCCAGCGTCGGCGGCAAGACCGCGATCAACACGCGCGCAGGCAAGAACCTGATCGGCGCGTTCCACCAGCCCGCGCTGGTGCTGGCCGATATCGGCGCGCTTGCCACCCTGCCCCCGCGCGAGCTGCGCGCAGGCTATGCCGAGGTGGTGAAATACGGGCTGATCGACGATCCCGCCTTCTTCGAATGGTGCGAGGCGAATGGCGCGGCCCTGCTGGCCGGCGACGAAACCTTGCGCGCCGAGGCCGTCCGACGCTCGGTCGAGGCGAAGGCGCGCGTCGTCGCCGCGGATGAGCGTGAGACGACCGGCACACGCGCGCTGCTCAATCTCGGCCACACATTCGGACACGCGCTGGAAGCGGAATGCGGCTATTCGGGCCGCCTTCTCCACGGCGAGGCCGTGGCGATGGGCATGGTGCTGGCCGCGCGCTACTCGGTGCGGCGGGGCGAGATGGACGGGCAGGACGCGGAGCGGATCGCCGCCCATTTTCGCGCGATGGACATGCGCGCCGACATCACCGAACTGGACCTGACCTGCGACGGCCGCCGGCTGGTCGACCACATGCTGCACGACAAGAAGATGGACGCGGGCAACCTGCCCTTCCTGCTGATGCGCGGGATCGGGCGGACATATCTGGCAAAGGATGTCGCGCTGGACGACGTGGCCGCGTTTATGGACGAACAACTCGCGCACTAATCTTTGCGCCCGATACGGCGCGAAGTAGCACAAGGTTCCGAAGGGAGAGCGTGCTTGGCCGTGTATTCGTTTTCGCAGCATTCGATCATCGGCCCGCGTTGGCCCCTGTTCTGTGCAGGCTGCATCGCGATCGCGGCGGGCGTGCTGCTTCATCTGCCGATGCTGGCGATGGAGCACCGCATGGGAGGCCACCTGTCGGGCATGGCCATGGACGGGTGGATGTATCTGGGCATGGCGCTGATCGGCGTCGGCGTTCCCGCCGCGACCTTCGGCGCCCTGCCCAAACGGCGGCCCCAGCACGATTCCAGCGCGGGCACATCCTATGAAGCGGCGGACGATACGCCGCTCACCCGCTCGCACGCGGCGGTGCTGGCGGTGCTGGTGCTGGCGCTGGTGATCGATACGATGAAGCCCGCCACTTTGGGCTTCGTAATCCCCGGCATGCGGGACGAATACGGGATCGCCCGCTCCACCGCCGCGCTGCTGCCGCTGGTTGCCTTGACCGGCACCGTGGTCGGATCCTTCGTCTGGGGCTGGCTCGCCGATATCTATGGGCGGCGCGTGTCGATCCTGCTGTCGACCATCTTGTTTGTTTCCACCTCGATCTGCGGGGCGATGCCCTCGTTCGAATGGAACCTCGTGATGTGCTTCCTGATGGGCAGTTCGGCAGGCGGCATGCTGCCCGTCGTCTATACGCTGCTGGCAGAGATCATGCCCCCGCGCCATCGCAACTGGGTGCTGGTGCTGGTCGGGGGGACGGGCCTCGTCGGCGGCTATCTCGCCGCCAGCGGAGCCGCGCATCTGTTCGAACCGGTCTATGGCTGGCGCAGCCTGTGGCTTCAGGGCTTTCCGACGGGCATCTTGCTGCTGCTGCTCGCGCGCTGGATCCCCGAATCGCCGCGCTTTCTGGCAGAGCGCGGGATGGACGCGGAGCTGGCCGACATGGCGCGCCGCTTCGGCATCGTGCCCCGTCCGCGCCTGCCCGCTTCCGCGACACAAATCCCAGAGGCGGTCGTAATCGGCCGCCACCGCTTCCTGACCCCGGCCCTCGTGCTGGCCGCCCTGTCGTGGAGCTTCGTCACCTTCGGCCTGCTGCTGTGGTTGCCGTCGGATCTGCAGGACCGCGGTTTCGACGCCGAACTGGCCAGCGGCATCATCGCCAGTTCGACCCTCCTCGCGCTGCCCACCATCGCGCTCGCCGCGCTGCTTTACAGCCGGTGGAGCAGCGTGCGCACGCTGGTCGGAACGGTGCTGCTGACGATGGTGGGACTGGCGGGCGCCCTGCTGCCGCCCGCGATTTTGGCGCATCCGCCTATATTGATCGCGGTGATCGCGATGCTGGTGACAGGCTCGAACGGGCTGATCGCGGTGCTGCTGCCCTATGCGGCGGAAAATTACCCGCTGGGCATCAGGGGCCGCGCGACCGGCCTGATCGCGGCCAGCAGCAAGGCGGGCGGAGTCGTCGTGCAGGTCACGGCGCTGGCGGGGCTGATCCCCACGATGGGCGGCGTCGCGGCGGCGCTGATCGTGCCCTTCGGCCTGTCGGCTGCCGCGATCGGCCTATGCGGACGCGAAACCCGCGGCCGCAGCCTGCGCGAGATCGAGGCGGAGGTCTGACGCGCCCCCTCGCAAGGTGCTGTCCTACACGCACCTTTTCAGGCATCCAGCGCATATCCCCGCCAGACCCGCGCGGCGCTACGGCTCTTTGAGATGGTGTTTGCGCAGCGATTTTTTCCGCGGGGTGCCCTGTGTCACCTTTGGCCCGAAACCTGCAGGAATTCGGGCACGACGCAAGGATGACACGCCTGTAGGACGTGTCACCTTTGTCACTTTTCGCGGTCGGATTCGTATCGCGATTGGCTTCGCAGGCGGCGCGTGTTCGGCGCCGCCCGGATCAGCGCCCCTTGATCGGAACGCCCGGCTTGTTCTTGGCGGTGCGGATGACCAGCGATGTCTTGACGCTGGCGACATTGGGCGCGGGCGTCAGCTTGCTGGTCAGGAATTCCTGAAAGCTCTGCAGGTCGTGGCTTACGATCTTGAGCATGAAGTCGATTTCGCCGTTGAGCATGTGACACTCGCGCACTTCGGGCAGCGTGTTCATGTGCTCCTCGAACGCTTTGAGCGATTCCTCGGCCTGGCTCTTCAGGCTGACCATGGCGAACACGGTGATGGTATAGCTGAGCGCCGCGGCATCGAGCTCGGCGTGGTAACCGCGAATGATCCCCGCCTCCTCCAGCGCGCGCACGCGGCGCAGGCAGGGAGGCGCGGTCAGCCCGACTCGGCTGGCCAGTTCGACATTGGTGATCCGGCCTTCGGATTGCAGTTCGGCCAGCAGATGACGGTCAATTTCATCCAGAATCATAAAGCGTTCTTCCTTCGCCGTCTTCTAGGCCCGGCGGCGCATCCCGGTGCGAAGCCGGGTCCGGGCGGGACGGATGCCAAAACACATAACAAAGTTTTCGGCGTCTTTCTCCGCAATTTTTTAACATCAACGCAAACTGCGTGACGGTTGTTCCAGATTGCAACGTGCCCGCGAACGCAGTTTTGCAATGTTAAGATATTGTTTACCTGTGGCACTGCGGCAGCACGGGTGCGCGATTCCTCGCCCCCGCTGGTCTTGCCGCGACGGCCCCGTTCGGGGTTCGGACAGCATGGGGGCTTGATGACACTGGACGATCGCTTGCGCACGGTTCTGGGGGTCGCCGTTGACGGCGAACGTGCCGCGCTTGCCCAGTATCGCCAGCTTGTCGACCTGCTCGGTTCGGGGGGAACCGTGGCGGACGGCCAGCTTGTCGCTTCCGCCTTCCTTCGCCTGTCGGTCCTGTCGCGGCGGCTTCCCGCGGCGGAACGGGTGGCGATCCTGCGCGAACCGGGTCTGCGGCTGCGCACCGCATCGCTGGTGGCGCAATTATGCGAAGGCGATGTCACGGTGGGAGAAGCCGCGATCGATGCGGCCGCGCTGAATGCTGCGGATTGGGATGCGGTGATTCCGATGCTGCGCAACGGCCTCAGCGACCGGGCACAGGCAAGGCGCGCGGCCCTGTCGGTCGAAACGCCGGTCGAAGCGCCGGTCGAGGCATCGGTTGAAGCCAAGTCTGGCGAGGATGAACGGACTGGCGACGAGGGCGTGCTGGTGCTGGAACCCGATGCGGCCATCCCCGACCCGGAAGCGAGCGAGAAGCCCGCCGCCCGGCCCGAGGAAAAGCCCGAACCCGCGCCCGCTCCGCAGCAGGCGCGCCCAAAGGCGCAAAAGCGCCCGGAACCACAGCGCGCGCCTTCGGCACAATGGCGCCGCCGCGGCGACGGCAAGACCGGCACCGCGGACATCGCCAGCCTCGTCCAGCGGATCGAGGATTACCGCGAGCAGCGCGCCAACCGCGCGGCACCCGCATCGGACGAAGTCGCGCAAACGGTCGGCGAGATCCGCCCCGCGACCGTCGACTGCCGCATCGGGCCCGACTGCCGGATCGGCTGGGCGGGCAGCCTGCCTTCGCTGTTCACCGGCCTCGCGTTCTCGGCTGCGGAAGAGGCCGAGGCTCGCATCGACCGGCGCACGGCCGTCGCCCTCAGGCGGCAGCAAGTGGTCCGTTCGGGCGAAGCGCTGATAGAGGGCGCACCCGCGATGCAGGGACGCTGGCGGCTCGATGCGGTGCCGCGCTTCGACGAAGGGGGACGCTTCCTCGGCCATCACGCCCGCCTGACGCGCCAGCCTGAGAAAAAGGAGGAAAGCGACACGCGCGGTGACGAGATCCGGCAGGCGCTTCACGAATTGCGCACGCCGCTTGGCGCGATCCAGGGCTTTGCCGAGATCATCCAGCAGCAATTGTTCGGCGAAGTCCCCAACCGCTACCGCGCGCAGGCAGCCGACATCGCAGCCGAAAGCGCGCGCCTGCTTGCCGGGCTGGAGGAAATCGAACGCCTCGTCCGCATGCGCAAGGGCCGCACCGCGCTGAAAGAGGGAGAAACCGCGCTGGCGGCCATGCTGGGCCAGCTGGTCGACCAGTTCGCCTCCATCGAACAGGGCAATGGCGCGAAATTCGTGCTGGACGCGCCCGGCGCCGACGTGGTCGTGCCCGTCGCGGAAGGCGAAGCGGAGACAATGCTGTGGCGCCTGCTCGCCACGCTGTCCGCCGCCGCCGATCCGGGCGAAAGGCTGGATGTCGTGCTGCACGACGGCGGACAGGCGCAGCTTTCGATCACTCTGCCCCGCGCGCTGCACGATAAAGCCCTGTTCGACGCCGAAATCGGCATCAGCGAACGCGGCGAGCCGATGCTCGGCATGCTGGGCGCAGGTTTCACCATGCGGCTGGTCGCGGCAGAGGTCCGGGCGGCGGGCGGCAGCTTCAGCCATGACGACGAATGCGTCCTCGTGCGGCTTCCCCTCGCCCGGCAGGAGGGCGCCCCGCAAAGCGCGAACGCGGCCTGAAGGCGAATTCTGCGCGCCAACCCAACCGCCCGCTTGCCAATCCCGGGCTCGGCGGCTAACCGCACTGCGCGATGGGCCTGTAGCTCAGCGGTTAGAGCTGGCCGCTCATAACGGCTAGGTCGCGGGTTCGAATCCTGCCGGGCCCACCATCCGCCTCTAGCAGGCAGCAAAGCGTCGGGGAGTGGCGCAGTCCGGTAGCGCGCCTGCTTTGGGAGCAGGATGTCGCAGGTTCGAATCCTGTCTCCCCGACCATTTCCTCGACATCCGGCCAGATCTGGACGCCCCCGGACCGGGCCTGCGATCCAATCGGCATGGGAATACCCTCGGCCGGGTGGTAAGCGTAGAGTATGTCGGAATCACCTCGCCAGCATTGGATAGCGATTGCCGGGGCCATGCGCTGTGCCGTCTGATCCCCCGCACCCGTTACGCCGCGCCATCGTGCGCAATGTGCGCGCGGTGTTCAACGATCCCGCGGCGGGCGAACAGCCGGTGGCGCCTTCGGACGAAGCGCTGTTTGCGCCGGATACCCCGATCCGCATGGTGCATGCCGATGTGACGGCGATGATGGTGGGCGGCATTTCGGCGTTGCTGCTGCAAATGCTTCATCCGCACGCGCTGCGCGGCGTGCTCGATCATTCGACGTTTCGCAGCGATCTGCATGGCCGCTTGCGCCGCACCGCGCGCTTTATTGCGGTCACGACCTATGGCCACCGCGACGATGCCGAAAAATCCATCGCGCGCGTCAATGCCATTCACCGCACGGTGACGGGACATCTGCCAGACGGAACGCCCTATTCGGCCACCGAGCCATCGGTACTGGCTTGGGTCCATCTGGCCGAGGCGACCTGCTTTCTCGACGCGCATCTGCGCTATGTCCGGCCTGCGATGCCGCGGCGCGATCGCGACATCTATTTCGCCCAGTTCGCCGAGATCGCGCGCCGCCTGCATGCCGATCCGGTGCCGACCACCGAGGACGAGGCGCGGGATATGATGCGAGAGATGCGCGGCGATCTGGAAGGGAGCGCCGACGCCCGGAAGGTGGCCGCCGAGATCCTGTCGCCCCGCGGGCAGAGCGGCGCTGCGCTGGCCGTTCAGCCGCTGCTTGCCGCCGCAGCGGTCGATCTGCTGCCGAACTTCGCGATATCCATGCTGGGCCTGCGGCGGCCCCTGCTTTCGGCGCTACCCGTCAGGGCCGGCACATTCGCAATGGGCAGGACGCTGCGCTGGGCATTCGGAAGCCAGCAGCGGAAATAAAGCCGCGCGAACCCGCTGTCCCGCCTTTAGAACAGCGCATCCAAAGCCGCGAAGGAGAGCGCCGCCATCGATGCCGCAGCCGGCAGGGTGATGACCCATGCCAGCGCGATCGGCTTCATCAGTCGCCAGTTGGTCTGCCGGTTCGCAAGGCCGATCCCCAGTACCGCGCCGATCAATATATGCGTGCTCGACACCGGCAGGCCCAGCGTCGAGGCCAGCATGACCACCGTGGCAGCGGCAAGTTCGGCGGCAAAGCCCGATGCGGGATGCATGGTGGTCAGGTGATGGCCGACGGTCGCGATCACTTCCTTGCCGATGAACCAAAGGCCGACGACCAGCGCGATGCCGAACGCGATCATCGCAGGCGGCGGAACCGCCGCACTGGGCCCCACGCTGCCATTGCGCAGGACGTCCAGAATGGCGGCGAACGGGCCGATCGCATTGGCGATGTCGTTGGCGCCGTGGCTGAAGGCAAAGCCGCTGGCGGTGAACACCTGCAGCCAGCTGAAGATCAGGAAGGTCGAGGTGTCGAGCGAACGGCCCTTGAGCGTACGGGCGAAGATATAGGTCGCCATCCATGCCGCCGCCCCGATCATCGCCATGATCAGATAGTTGTGCAGCGTGGAAAGCCCCAGCTCCATGTGCTTGAGGCCCTTGAACAGCAGCATCGCCGATATGACCGCGGCCCCGAACGCCGCGACGACGGGCACCCAGTTCTGCAGCGCCTTGTGCGCGGCCAGATCCGCCTTTTGCGTGCGCAGCTGGTGCAGGCCGCGATAATAATCGGTTTCAAGGTCGTCGGGCGTGAACCCGTCCTCGTCCAGCGCCTCGGCATCGCGGATCATCATATGGGTATAGCTGATCTTCTGGATGTCGGAGAGCCGCTCGAACCGCGTCTTGTGCTCGTCGCGCAGCCTGCGGCGTTCCTCGTGCAGCCGCGCAAGATGCGCCTTCATCATGTCGTTGAACGCCAGGATATGCCGCTTGATCATCCAGAAGAGGCCATAGGACACCAGCCCGCCCAGCACCGGCGACAGCACCCATGACACCGCGATGGTGCCGATCTTGTCCCATTGCACCAGCGCCAGCGCCGCATCGCCCCCGCCAAGCGAGAAGCCCAGCATCACCGAACTGCCGACGATGCCGCCCACGATCGAATGGGTGGTCGATACCGGCCAGCCCTTTTTCGTCGCGAACAACAGCCACAGCGCGGCCGCCAGCAGCGCCGCCATCATGATGAAGACGAACTGCATCGGCTGCACCTGCATGGCGCCAAGGTCGACGATGCCGCTGCGGATCGTGTCGGTGACCTCGCCGCCCGCGATCACCGCGCCGCTGACTTCGAAGACGGCCGCGATAGCCAGCGCCTGCTTGACCGTGATCGTGCCCGCGCCGACGCTGGTGCCAAAGCTGTTGGCGACGTCGTTGCCGCCGATGTTGAAGGCCATGAACAGGCCGAATGCGGTCGCGAGCAGAAAGATGGCGACATTGCCGCCACCCGTATAATCGAGGCCCCAGACCATGAAGCCGACGCTGGCGGCGGCAAGCAGCAGCGCAAACGCCACATCGGTCAGGCTGAAGGCGAAACCGCCCGTCCTTTGCGTCCCCAGATTCAGTTGCGATGCCATCGTCTGCCCCCAAACTCGCCCACGATCTTCAGGCCCTGCACCGCGCACGCGACATCGGCTGGAAACAGACCGGGCGAAGAGAGGGCGCTAGGCAACGAATGCTACACGCAGGTGACAAGCGCCGCGGGTGCCACGAATATGACTTGGCCGCGCCTCGCTTGTCCGTTCCCGATCTCTGACCCGGCGGTCAGGCGATGGAGCCGATAGCGGCGCCTGACTGGCCGCGCGTCGCGGAAACGGCATGCGCCAGCCCCGCGAAGGTCAGCACGCTGGCGGCAAGAATGCAGGCCGCGACACCGATCAGCCCATAGGCGGCGATGGCCCAGGGCATGGCGGACAACGCCAGCACCAGCGGCCCCAGCCGCATGGCCAGCGCCCTGCCCGCCCGCTGCCGCGCCACGAGAAGCGCTTCCCAGCTCGATGCTGCAAGCTCTATCGCGCCGGCGAAGGACAGGATCACCAGCGCCGGATAGGCAAAGGCAAATGCTGCGCCAGCTATCCACTCAATCGCGAACCGCCCGCCCATCACCGCGGCGGCGACGGACAGGGCGCCCGTCAATGCGGCGAGCGCGACCATGCGGCGTGTGACCGCGGCGGAACTGTCCGCGCTGCGCACGAATTCGGGATAGATCGCGCGCGACACCGCCTCGCCCAGCTGCACCAGCGCCTGACCCAGCTGCGATGCGACGCGGTAACCGCCTGCCAGCGCCGCCCCGCCGAATGCGCCCACGCCCAGCAGCAGGACCTGTTTCGATACGACCGCCAGCGTTCGCGACAGGCTGGTAGCGACGACGAAAGGCCAGATACCGGGATAGCGGGAAGGAAATCGGGCCAGCGACACATCCGATAAGCGGACGGAAACAAATCGCGCGGCCAGCAGCCAGTAGGCCGCGGCGCAGATCAGTTCCGCCAGCGCCCATGCGGCGACAAATCCTGCCAGTGTCGGGACCCAGATCGCGGCGGCCACGGCGCCTGCCGCACGGGTCAGCGGCAGGCTCGCCTCGGCGGCGGTGGACAAGTCATAGCGGTCGTGCAGCCGCAATATACCGGTCGGCGTCGACCGAAGCGCCAGCAGCGCCGCGGCGGACAGTGCGACGATCAGCGCTCCGCTGCCCAGCGGCAATGGCAACCAGAGCGGGGCGGTAAAACCGGCAGCCAGCGCAAGGAGAATACCGCCCGCCATGCTGGCAAGGTCGAGCGCCATGGCAAAGCCGGTCGCGGGCGCCGCATCGCCATCGAAATGCCCCCATTTGACCAGCATCTGCCACGTGTTGAAACTGGCAATGCCCGCAACGGCCTGCGCCAGCACAAGGATCATCGCGAACGCGCCGAACCCCTCGATACCCAGCGTGCGGGTGGCTAGGCCGAGATAGACCAGGCTGAAAGCCGCATTGATGCCGCGACTGCCCAGCAGCCATCCGATATTGCGAAAGATATTGCTCATGCGTGCATGGCCGCGTCAGGCAACGCCTTTCTGCGCGGCGGACAGCACCGAACGGATCATGCCCATGTCGCCTGCAAGCCGCGCATCCAGCGCGCCCGGCGAAAGGCACGACAGCTCTGCGATCAGCGGCATCGACAGGCTGATCCGCAGCGTGCCGCCCCAGCCTCCGCCGGGCAAAGGAATGCACTTGACCGGCTGGCCCAGCCGCAGACCGCGCGCCGCCAGCACCCGGTGCCAGCGCTGCGCCACGGCGATATCGGGCGCCGACGGCAGGACGCTGAGATCGAGGGTGGCGAGCGTCGATGTGTGAAGCCCGTCCCCCGTAAGACACGGGGCGACCAGCGCGGTGCCGAGCGCGTCGGACAGCAGTGCGACATGTCTGGCGAAGGCGGCGATCACTTCGCGGACATTCGCTTCGTCCAGCGCCCTGAATCGCTCCAGTTCGAACAGCGCCGCTTCCAGCCGCAACAGCTGGCCGGGATTGGCACCGCGCGGCAGATGATCGCAGGCTCTCCAGTCTGCCGGCCATTCACCCCGGCGGAAGATGGCCGCCAGCCCTTGCGCAAGGCTGGCCGGCGGCGTCCACTCTGCAGGCACCAGCGCCATGCCCGAAAACGGAGGGCCGCCCATGAATTTCGATCCGGTCAGCAGCACCATGCAGCCCCGTTCGATCAGCGCGCCCAGATCGCCGGGCGACAGCCGCGACTGACAGGCATCGACCACGAAACGCATGCCGGGATGCCGCGCGCGCAACCGGTCGAGATCGGCGAGATCGGGCAGCACCAGCCCGGTCTTCGATCCATACACGACATGGACCAGGCAATCGCGGCCCTCTTGATGCGCGGCAAGCGCGATGTCCTCGATCCGGCGCGTGATGTCGGCACTGGACCGCGGCCTGCCGCAGGTCTCGCGCACCGCGATATCGACCAGCCCGGTCCCTTCCAGCCCTTCGACCACCGCGCCTCTTTGGGTCCGTTCGGCCACCGCGGTCCGGTCCGCGAAATACCGGCCCGCCGCCGAAAGCACGCAGCCGCTTCCCACCTCGTCCGCACCGATCAGCACGTTGACGACAGGCCCGCCCGCAAGCGCCAGCGGCACATATTCCAGATCGGTGCCCGAAGGCGCGAACACGATGGCGGTGCCGTCGTCCAGCCCCCAGCCTTGCCTGATCCGTCCGCGCATCCCTTCCAGCGCGGCGGCGTAAAACCCGTCGTCCGACAGCGCATCTTCGGGCCATTGTTCCATCAGCCCGGCCAGATGCCGGAACGCGGGCAGAGAGATGTCGTTGGCGGTCGAGGACGCATAACCCAGCGTCGAGCGCGGAAAGGGCGACGCGCCATAGCGGTTGGTATTCTGCCCGCCGGGCACGGTGATCCGGTCGTCACCGCCAAGGGTCAGCAAGCGGGACAGGAATTGGGCTGCAGCCACGCGCAAGCTCCGCGATTGAATGGCAATGTTGCAGCCGTGCCCTAACCGGCAACGGCGACGGTTTCGTGACGCCCTGAATTTCGTGACGAGGCAAAAAGCGCGCCCGCTGTAACCGCGCTGACGCAAACCACTCGGGCCTGTAACATAGCGCCCTCATCCTTGGCGTCATGCAGAACCTGACCTTCGGCGCGGCCCAGATTGCCCGCATTCCGGCGGAGGCGAAATCGCGCCTCCATGTCCTGTTCATCGCCAAGCACGTCTTCTGGCAAGGCGGCCTGCACCATGAGGACGGCAATCACGCCGTCTATCATGGCGAGATACGGCGATGCCTCGAGGACATGGGTATCAGCGTCTCGCTTGCCGACGGTTACGAGGCTCTGTTCGCCGATCCGGGCTGCGACTTCATCTTCCCGCTGCTCAATCGCGGCGGCTTCCTCAATTCCGAAATGATGCTGCCCCTGCTCGCCACCCGGCTGGGCATTCCGTTCCTAGGCGCCAGCCCGATCCTGCGCGGCCATTCCGACGACAAGCACCTGTCAAAGCTCGAGGCCGCCGCCCGCGGCATTCCCACCGCGCCCTGGGGCATCTTCCGCCGCGGCGCGCCCGTCGATCCGGCCCATTGTCCCGAGGGCGAGAGGCTGGTCATCAAGCCCAATGCCTCTTCGGCCAGCTGGGGCGTGCGCGATGCGGGAAGCTGGAGCGAAGCCCGCCGCGCGATCGAGGAAATCCACGACGAGGGCCATGACGCCATCGTCGAGCCTTTCCTTGACGGCAGCGATGTCGAGGTGCCCGTCATCACCAGCGGCGGTCACCCCGCGATCCTGCCGATGATGCTGTTCGAACAGGCCGATCCCACCCATCTGCGCACCTATCAGGAAAAGCGCGATCTGGTGGAGCGCGAACAGAAATACCGGCTGGTCCCGTTCGGGGACGAAGCCGCCGCCGCGCAGATTGCCGACTATACAAGGCGCATGGCAGGCACCTTTTTCCCGTTCGATTATGGCCGGTTCGAATTCCGCTATGACCCGGCAACGGGACAGGCCCGGTTCCTCGAGGTCAATCTGAACTGCAATCTGTGGTCGCAGAAAGTGTTCGGCGTCGCGGCGGCGCTTCTGGGCTGGAGCCATGGCGACCTCATCGAAACGATCCTTTGCGAAAGCCTGACCCGCCACGGGCTGCTCGAAATCTCGGAGAGTCTTGCAGCATGAACAGCCATTCGTTCAACGCCCGCCCCGCGCCCAGCGCACGGCTTCGCGCCATCGTCCTTGCCGCACAGCGTCAGGGCGCGCTCGACCCGCTGGCCGCGCGTTTCGGCACCACGCACAAGTGCCTGATTCCGCTGCACGGCCGCCCGCTTATCGCCTATGTGCTCGAAACGCTGGGATCCAGCGCGCATGTCGGCGAGATCGTCGTGTCGGTCGAGAAAGATCAGTTCTCCGAGATCGCGGCGATCGCGGCGCATCTCGGCCTTGCGGGGCGGGTCCGGCCTATTGCCGCGCAGTCTAACATCGCCGACAGCGTGATTGCGGCGGCAGAGGATCATGACGGGCCGTTCCTTATCACCACCGCCGACAATGCCCTGCTGACCGAGCGATCGATCGCGGCGATGGCCAAGGCGCTGGACCGGTGCGATGCCGCCATGGCCCTCGCGCAGGAAGAATCGGTGCGCGCCGCGCATCCCGAAGGGCAGCGCCGCTTCTACGGCTTCCGCGATGGCGGCTATTCCAATTGCAACCTTTACGGCATCGGCAGCCGCAAGGCGTTGTCCGCGGCGGAGATCTTTCGCGGCGGCGGGCAATTCGCCAAGAAGGCGCGCCGCATCGTCGATGCCTTCGGTCTGGTCAACCTGCTGATGCTGCGCGCAAGGCTGGTATCGCTGGACGGCGGGCTGCAGCGGATTTCCCGCCGCATCGGCCATCGTATCGTGCCGGTCGTTCTGCCCGACGGCAGCCAGGCCATCGACGTCGACAATGACCGCACATATGACGTTGTGGCGGAATTGCTGGAGCCGCGCCTGCACGCCCGCCAGCACGCCCCCCTGCACGCCATGCACCCACCCCGCCGCGCCGCCTGACGCGGCGGCGTCGGGCGGGACGCAAAGCGCCGCGCGGGAACACCGTGCGGCGAAGGGCATTGCTTTAATCAGACGCAGCGGCATCCGGTGCGCTGCCACAAGCGATTCCGTAAGGCCGATGGCCGAAACCCAAGGAGCATCCCATGACGATCCGATTTGCCGCGACCACGGTCCTTGCAGGCATCAGCGCGCTGGCGCTGGCCGCTTGCGGTCCGGACCCGACGTCCACAGAAACCGACATGGCCGCCGAGGACATGGACATGGCGACGGACGATACGATGACTCAGACCGCCACGGCCGTACTGAACGACACGAACGGCAATGAAGTCGGCACCGTAACCGCGACAGGCAGCGGCGAGACGCTGATGCTCTCGATCAATGCGATGGGCATGCCCGAAGGCGAGCACGGCGCGCATATCCATACGACGGGCGATTGCTCGGCCAGCGATTTCACCAGCGCGGGCGGTCACTGGAACCCGACCGATGTCAATCACGGCACCGAAAGCGCCGAGCCCAATCCGCATGCGGGCGATCTGCCGAATCTGACGATCGCGGCCGACGGCACCGGTTCGATGGAGGGGACCTCCACCGGTACGTTCGAAGGGCTGATGGATGCCGACGGGTCGGCCTTCGTGATCCACGCCGATCCCGACGATTACGAAAGCCAGCCCAGCGGCGACGCCGGTGCGCGCATCGCCTGCGGCGTCTTCACCGCCAGCTGACGGCATTCAGCTAATAAATGGTAGGAAGGGGCGGTCCATGTGGCCGTCCCTTTCCTGTTGGTTCCTATTCGGCCTGCAGATCACCCGGCGCATTGGCGAGCAATGCGACCGTCGCCGTCCACGCCGCGACATTCTGGCGAAGCTGAGCTGGATCGATCTTGTCCAGCGTGTCGTCGGGGGTGTGGTGCAGGTCGAAATAGCGCGTCCCGTCCTGCTGCAGGTCGATGACGACCGGCTCTACCGCTTCGACGATCGCGCCGGTGTCGGCACCGCCGGTCGCAGGCTGCGTGCCGCGCACCACGCCCATCGGCGCGAGCAGCGCGGCCAGCCGGTCGGCCAGCGGCATGGCTAGGCGCGTCGTATCGAGCCGCCATACCTTGTCCGCGCCGAAATCGCTTTCCATCGCGAAGGCATGCGCCTCGTCCTTGTGCGCTGCGCCATAGGCCTTGCCGCCGAACACGCCGACTTCCTCGGCCCCGGCGAACAGCAGGCGGATCGTGCGGCGCGGTTGACCCATCGCGGCCACGCGCTTGGCCGCCGCGGCGATGATGCCGCAGCCCGCCCCGTCGTCGAACGCACCCGTCGCGAGGTCCCAGCTGTCGAGATGGCAGGCCAGCAGCGCCACGCCCGCTTCGGGATCGCTGCCCGGGATTTCGGCGATCACATTTCCGCTGGTCGTCTGGCCCATGTCGCGCGGCGTCAGCGTCAGCTTCAGCATCAGCGGCTTGCCCGCAGCGGCGGCGCGTTCCGCCATGCGCTCAAGGTTTTCGGCATCGGGGATCGACAGCGCGCCTGCGGGGATCGCGTCCTGCCCCTCGTCGAACGTCGTGCCGCCGGCATGGGGGTTGCGGTGGTGGTCGGTGCCGATCGACTTGATCACGATGGCCGACGCGCCCTTCTTTTCCGCCAGCGAAGCGCCCGTCCAGCGCGCCGGTCCGGCAAGGCCGTATCCCGATCCGTCCTGCGTCGGCTTCATCCCGTGCGAGACATAGGCGATCTTTCCGCCAAGGCTGCCGTCCGGCACCGCTTCCAGCGCGGCGCGCGAGGGGAAGACCGCGACTTCACCGATCAGCCCCTGCGTCCCGGTCGACGCGCTATTGCCCAGCGCGGTCACATGCATCGGCTGCGGGAAAGGCGAGACGATCTCGGCCTCTTCCTCGCCGCGCACCCATGTCCGCATGGTGAAAGGCTCGTCCCGCACGTTCGAGAAGCCTTGCGCCCTCAGCCAGCGCATCGCCCATTCGCGCCCGCGCGCCTCGTCCTCGGTCCCGGCCATGCGGGGGCCGATCTCGGTCGTGATACCCTCGACGAAATCCCATGCGACGCTGTCATCCTCCAGCGCCTGGTCGCGCGCGGCGGCGATGTCCGCATCGGGCATCTGCTGCGCCATGGCGGGCGCGGCGGCGAGAGTTGAAACACTGGCGGAAAGCGCGGCAAGCGCGAGAAGAGGTTTGTGCATGGCCAGTTTGCTAATGCGCCCGCCGCCGCCTGTCGAGACGGCGCGTCGCCGGTTCCCCACAACGCGCTAACCGCTTGCCCGAAACCGCCGCAGCCCCTATCTGCCCGGTCAACTCTTCCGAACACCCAATTTGTCACGAAGGACGTCCGATGGCCGCCCAATACGCATATGTCATGAAGAACATGACAAAAACCTTCCCCGGCGCGCAGAAGCCGGTGCTTTCCGACATCAACCTGCAGTTCTATCAGGGCGCCAAGATCGGCATCGTCGGACCCAACGGCGCGGGTAAGTCCACGCTGATCAAGATCATGGCCGGCGTGGACAAGGATTTCACCGGCGAAGCATGGGCGGGTGAGAACATCACGGTCGGCTATCTTGAGCAGGAGCCCGAGCTGGATCCGACCAAGACCGTGCTGGAAAACGTCAAGGACGGCGCGCGCGAGACCGCGGACATGGTCGAACGATTCAACGCAATCGGCATGGAAATGGCCGAGGAAGACGCCGATTTCGACGCGCTGGGCGCCGAAATGGCCGAGCTTCAGGACAAGATCGACGCGGTCGATGGCTGGACGTTGGACAACCAGCTGGAAATCGCGATGGAGGCGCTGCGCTGCCCGCCCGGCGACTGGCCGGTGACCGATCTGTCGGGCGGTGAAAAGCGCCGCGTGGCGCTGACCCGCCTGCTGATCCAGAAGCCGTCGATCCTGCTGCTGGACGAACCGACCAACCACCTCGATGCCGAAAGCGTCGAATGGCTGGAAAACCACCTCAAGGAATATGCGGGCGCGGTGCTGATGATCACCCACGACCGCTACTTCCTCGACAATGTGGTGGGCTGGATCCTCGAGCTCGATCGCGGGAAATATTTCCCCTACGAGGGCAACTACTCCACCTATCTCGAAAAGAAGGCCAAGCGCCTGTCGCAGGAAGAGCGCGAGGAAAGCGGCCGCTCCAAGGCTCTCAAGGAAGAGCTGGAGTGGATCCGGCAGACCCCCGCCGCGCGCCAGACCAAGTCCAAGGCGCGTATCCGCAAGTTCGAGCAGTTGCAGGAAGCACAGGCCGATCGCCGTCCCGGCAAGGCCCAGATCGTCATCCAGGTGCCCGAACGCCTTGGCAGCAAGGTGATCGAGGCGAAGAACATCTCCAAGGCCTATGGCGACAAGCTGCTGTTCGAGGATCTGTCCTTCACCCTGCCGCCCGGCGGCATCGTTGGCGTGATCGGCCCGAACGGCGCGGGTAAATCGACCTTGTTCAAGATCCTGACGGGCAAGGAAACGCCCGACAGCGGCGAGGTCGCCATCGGCGAGACCGTCCACCTCGGCTTCGTCGACCAGAGCCGCGATCACCTCAACGACAAGAACAATGTCTGGCAGGAGATCTCGGACGGGCTCGACTACATGAAGGTCAATGGCCACGACATGTCGACGCGCGCCTATGTCGGCGCGTTCAACTTCAAGGGCCAGGACCAACAGAAGAACGTCGGCAAGCTGTCGGGCGGCGAACGCAACCGCGTCCACATGGCCAAGATGCTGAAGGAGGGCGGCAACGTGCTCCTGCTCGACGAGCCGACCAACGACCTCGACGTTGAAACCTTGGGCGCGCTGGAAGACGCGATCGAGAATTTCGCGGGCTGCGCGGTGGTCATCTCGCACGACCGTTTCTTCCTCGACCGACTGGCGACCCATATCCTTGCATTCGAGGGCAATTCGCACGTCGAATGGTTCGAAGGCAACTTCGAGGCCTATGAAGAGGACAAACGCCGCCGCCTGGGCGACGCGGCAGACCGTCCGACCAAGCTGCAATACAAGAAGCTGACGCGCTGAGGGCGGCTTGGCGGCGGTTCGGCTCATCCTCCACGGAAAGGTTCAGGGCGTGTTCTATCGCGACTGGACCGTTTCCGCCGCGCGCGATTTCGGCCTGACCGGCTGGGTCCGCAACCTGCCCGACGACACGGTCGAGGCATGGCTGGAGGGTGAGGACGCCGTCATCGACCGCATGATCGCGGCCATGCAGGACGGCCCGCCCCGCGCCCGGGTCGACCGCATCGAGCGCGAGGACGTCGAATCCGAAGGCTTCGCCAGCTTCGAAAGGCGCTAGGCGGCGGGCTCGCCCCGCTTCGTCTTGCCCTCGGCCTTGGACAGAACCGAACGCGGCAGGAAATCGCGCGCCAGCTCGTGGTAGAGCCGCTTGCGGCATACCATCGAACCTGCCCAGTCTCCGATCAGCGCGGTCGCGAACAGCGGTAGGATCGCATGGCTGCTGCCGGTCGCCTCGCTCAGGATGATCACCGCGGTCAGCGGCGCGCGCACCACGCCGGTGAAATAGCCTGCCATCCCCAGCAGCACGATCAGCCCCGCCCGCTCGGTCGGGAACAGCGGGGTCATCAATTCGCCAAAGCCCGCACCCACCGCCAGCGAAGGCGCGAAGATGCCGCCCGCGATCCCGCTGGCGCTGGTGGCAAGCGTCGCCGCGAACTTGGCGGGGCCATACCATAATGGACCGCCCTCACCCTCCAGCATGGCGCGGGTCGGTTCATATCCGGTGCCTGCCGTCAGACCTCCGCTCGCCAGACCCAGCAGCGCCACGACAATCCCACAGATCAGCGCCGTCAGCACGGGCCGCGCCTTCAGCCTTGCGGCCAGCGCCGAACCCGGACCGCGCATGGCCAGCATGGCGCGGGTGAACAATCCGCCCAGCACGCCGCCAACAATACCCGCCAGCGGCGCTGCGATCAGAACCGTGCCGATCGAAAGCCCGCCGCCCATCTGGCCGAAATAGACGTAATTGCCCGCCAGCCCCTGCGCAGTCAGGCCCGCGATCATCACCGCGCCCATCACCAGCACCGCAACCCGCTGTTCATAGGCGACGGCCAGTTCCTCGATAGCAAAGGCGATCCCTGCCAGCGGCGTGTTGAAGGCCGCCGCAACGCCCGCGGCGCCGCCCGCGATCAGCACGCCCGGCGTCATCGGCACGCGCAACATGCGGTGCACCGCGACCATGATCGCCGCGCCCAGCTGCACCGTGGGCCCCTCGCGTCCCACCGCGCCGCCGCCCGCCAGTGCGCCCAGCGTCAGGACAATCTTGCCAACCGCCGACCGCATCGACACCAGCGCCCGCGCCGCCCGCCCGCGCGGCTGCCGGCTTGCGGCGATGACCTGCGGAATACCCGATCCGCGCGCTTCGGGGGCAAGCCGGGATTGCAGCAGCGTGATCCCGACGAAGATCGCCGGTGTCATCACCAGCGGAATATAGGGGTTGATCCCACGCACCTGCAGGAACAGCAGATGCGCCGCATCCGCCGCGCGCGCAAACAGGATGGCGATAATGCCGACCATCACCGCGCCGATCAGCGTCGCGACACGGCGCCCCCATTCGCGGCGGCCGATCAGCAGTTCTGAAACATGGTCCGGCAGGAGGCGACCGGATGGCCGATTGCGCAACATTGGGGCCACCTATGGGCCGCATCGCGAGTCGTCCACCCCCGAAAACAGGGCCAACAACCAAGGCAGCACCGACGTTCAGAAAAATGGCAATATTAATGAATGACTGCGGACCGGTTCAGATTTGCGACAGACGGTTACATGTAGGACAGCATTCATGACGCAACGGCGCGAGGTCTTGTCACAGCCAAAACCCTCCGCGTTCACAATATCGGAGAATGCCATGATTAGGGTTGAGAGCTTAAAGAGGCTGACCGGTCTGGCACTGGCGACGACCATGCTTGCCGGTGCGCCGGTCGCGCAGGCCGCGGATACCCGCACCGCGCTGCAGGCCGCCGCTGCCACACAGACATCTGTCCCGTTGACGGCGCCCCCGATGACGCCCTCGGCCAGCCTGGCCGATCCGCAAGTACGCGGTAACGGCCCGTGGGCCCGTGCCCAGCGCAAGGCGCAGAACCCTTCGGCCAGCCGCCGAAGCGAACCGCGGTCGCAGCCGCGTCCTACACGCCGCGCCGATACGCCGCGCGCTTCACGCAGCGAACGCCCCGATCGGACGGCCATGCGATCCAACCCTTCGGCCAACCGCTCGCAAGCTAGTCCGTGGCGTGCACCCCAAGCCAATAATCCGGCGGTGAATGCACCCGCGCGGGGCGATGGCGACCGCAACCGCAGCTATGCCGACCGTGAGCGCAACCGCAGCTATGCCGACCGCGGCGACCGGAATGGAAACCGCGACCGCGATCGGGACCGCGACCGGGATCAGCGCGACTGGAACCGCGACCGCGATCAGCGCGACGGACGCAACTGGAACCGCGACCAGCGCGATGGACGCCATTGGGACGGCGATCGCGACAGGCATCGCGACAGGGACCGGGACCGTTATCGCGACTACAGGCGGGACGGCGACCGCTGGCGCAATGATGGTCGGCGTTACGGCGACAATCGCTGGCGTCACGACTATCGCGACCAGCGCCGCGACCACCGTCGCTGGGATCGTGGCTGGCGCGGCAACAACCGCTATGACTGGTATCGTTACCGGTCCCACAACCGGAACCTATATCGCGCCGGTGCGTATTACGTCCCTTACCGTAACTGGAGCTATCGCCGGATAAGCGTCGGCTTCACACTGGGATCGCTGTTCTACGGCTCGCGGTACTGGATCAACGATCCGTGGCGCTATCGCTTGCCCGAAGTATACGGACCCTATCGCTGGGTGCGGTACTACGACGACGTATTGCTGGTCGATATGTACAGCGGACAGGTCGTGGACGTGATCTACGATTTCTTCTGGTAGGCCCAGGGTGGCAGACCTCTACCGTAAGGTGGGGCCAGCCGGAAGCGAGGCCCCCGTCTGGCGGCGGGGGCCTTTGCTTTTGCATTGATCGCGCCGCCGCGCCTGTGCTTTAGCAGCGCATAATATCTTATCGCGCCCGCAGGACAGGACCATGGCGAAAGTCGCACGGATCGACGAGACCAATCGCAAGCAATTGCAGGACATGAACGCCGCGACGCTGGCCCGCGTCCGCGCGGATGACAGCGTGCAGGTGCTGTGCGACGACGGGCTGCAATTGTTCGGCATTCCCGAATTCTTCTCGGCAGAGGAATGCGAACGGCTGATGGGCATGATCGACATGTGCGCGCGTCCTTCGCCGGTCTTCGAGGTGGATTATGGACGGCAGGCGCGCACCAGCTTTTCGGGCGATCTCAACCATAACGATCCCTTCGTGCGCAGCCTGCACCGCCGCATGGACGACCTGCTGGGCGTCGACGAGCAGTTTGGCGAGACCTTGCAGGGCCAGCGCTATGAGGTGGGGCAGGAATTCAAGCCGCATCACGACTGGTTCGACACCAGCCAGGAATACTGGAAAGGCGACGTCGCCAGCGGCGGCCAGCGCGCCTGGACGCTCATGGTCTATCTGAACGAGGTCGAGGAAGGCGGGAACACCGACTTCCCCAAGGTCGACATCTCTGTCCCCCCGCAGCCGGGCACGCTGATTATGTGGAGCAATGTGCTGGCGAACGGCAAGCCCAACATGGACACGCTGCACGCCGGAACGCCCGTGGTGAAGGGCGTGAAATATGTCGTGACCCGCTGGTATCGCGGGCGGCGTTGGTATTGAGGGGCGGCCGCCCGCGCAGTAGCGCGAGCATCGCGCAGCGAGCGCAGCGCTAATGCGCCTGAGGCGGCGCCTCGGTCGGCGGCTGCAAGGGCAATCAGGCCCGCCGCAAGTCGTTCGACGTGACAGCCGCGGCTCTGGCGCGCCTGCTGCGGCTATCGGGCGTTGGGACTTCGTGGGCTTATGACCGGAATGGGGAGGAAAGCTGACGTTGCTCGTGCCGCCACTTTCGCTAAAGTTGTGAGCATGCCTATCCCGAAAACTCGCATCATGTATATTGAAAACAAGTCTGAAGGTCTGGACGGACCTGCTCGGATTGGTCGTGTGACGTTTTCTAAGTCAGGTCGGTCGGTGCACTATGACGGCCGAACCTTCAGTAAGGTGGGTAGCGGCTACAAATACAATCATGTTGCTGACGACAACGGTGATCACTTCTGGATTTCAGGTCCTCGGAAAGACGGTGCGGACAGGCTGCATAACAGCTCGATACCAGTCGAAATCGATGCCGATGTCGAAGCTGAATATTGGCGAGACATAAGGGGTCGAGGCTAACTGAATGTCCGTTATCGGTCGTCTGCTGACATCCCGCCTCAATCCCCCGCCCCATCCTCCAGCGCATGCATGTCGTCGTCTGACAGCCCGAAATGATGCCCAATCTCATGCACCACGACATGAAAGATCAGCGCATCCAGCCTGCCGCCCGATTCCACCCATTCCGCCAGCAGCGGCAGGCGGAACAGCGTGACGACGGGCGGCATGTCACCGCTGTCCCAGATGGATTGCTGGTCCAGCGGGCGGCCGTGATAGAGGCCGGTCAGCTCCCACGGATTCTCGATCCCCAATTCGCGCAGGACCTCGTCCTCGGCGAAGTCGGCGATCTGGACGACCACGCCTTCGACATGGGGCTTGAACGCATCGGGCAGGCGCGCCATCGCGGCCATCGCCAGCGCCTCCAGATCGGAGGCGCTGGGCGGTTCGCCGGTGATGCGCGTGCCGGTCACGCGCGCTCCAGCGCCTCGGCGATCAGGCGGCGGGTGTTGGCGACGCCGTAAAGCGCGATGAAGCTGCCCATGCGCGGCCCCTGCGACGATCCCAGCAGCGTCTCGTAAAGCGCCTTGAACCAGTCGCGCAGATTGCCGAAACCAAATTCCTCGCGCTTGCCGATCTCGTACACCGCGGTCTGCAGGTCCTCTGCCGGTATGTCGTCGGCGAAACCGGCCAGCGTCTCGTCCAGAGCTTTCAGCGCCGCCGCTTCGTTCGCCTCGGGCCCGCGGCGTTGCAGTGTGGGGACAACAAACTGACAGCCATAGTTCACAGCCGAGGTTACCAACCTGTCAAGTTCTGGATGCGTCTCTGGCGTAAGACCCGGTTGATACTGACGAAGGTAACTCCAGATGATTTCTTTCGTACCGATGCCCGGCAGACCGACTAGGTTCAGCAGCAAGCCATAGGTGACCGGCAGGCTGTCCCCCGCACCCGGCGGCAGGCCGTCCTGACCATGCCCGCCATTCGCGCCCAGCAGGTGCCATGCCGGATTGCCCAGCTGCTGCTCCACCGGCTGTTCGGGCAGCTTTTCGCGGAACTGCCAGTATTCGTCGACCGCGCGCGGGATGACGCCTGCGTGCAATTGCTTGGCGCTCTTGGGATTGGCGTAGAGGTAGTGGCCGAGGCTCTCCTCCGTGCCGTATTGCAGCCATTCCTCGATCGTCAGCCCGTTGCCCTTGGACTTGGAGATCTTCTCGCCATTCGCATCCAGGAACAGCTCGTAGATCATCCCCTCGGGCTTCCGCCCGCCCAGGATCTTCGCGATCTTGCCCGACTGGGTGACGCTGTCGGTCAGATCCTTGCCGCACATCTCGTAATCCACGCCCAGCGCGACCCAGCGCATTGCCCAGTCGACCTTCCACTGCAGCTTGGACTTGCCGCCAAGGATCGACTGCGTGACTTGCTGGCCGTCGCTGTCGGTGAAGCGGATCGTGCCTGCTTCGGCATCCACCACCTCGACCGGGACCTGCAGTACCTCGCCCGTGGTGGGGCTGACCGGCAGCACCGGCGAATAAGTCGCGCGGCGTTCCTCGCGCAGGGTGGGCAGCATCACCGCCATGATCGCGTCGAAGTTGCGCAGCACGTTCTTCAGCGCTTCGTCGAACCCGCCGCTGTTGTACCGCTCGCTCGCCGCCACGAATTCGTAGTCGAAGCCGAAGCGGTCCAGAAATTCGCGCAGCATCGCATTGTTGCGCCCGCCAAAACTGTCATTGCTGCCGAACGGATCGGGTATACGGCTCAGCGGCATGCCCAGATGCTTGGTCAGCATCTCCTTGTTCGGCACGTTGTCGGGCACCTTGCGCAGGCCGTCCATGTCGTCGCTGAACGCGACCAGCCTTGTCGGGTGGCCGCCGGTCAGCACTTCATAGGCGCGGCGCACGAAAGTGGTGCGCAGCACTTCCTGAAACGTGCCGATATGCGGCAGGCCGCTGGGGCCATAGCCGGTTTCGAACAGCACCGGCACCAGATTGCCATCGGCATCGCGCTTCCCGCCGGGATAGCGTTTGGCCAGCCTCTGCGCCTCTTGAAAGGGCCAGGCCTTGGAGCTTGCGGCTGCCTCGCGCAGCGTGTCGGCGATCATGGTATCCATGCCGCGGCACTTGCGGGAAAGCGGGGCGAATCGCAAGGGCCGAGCGCCCCGCCCCACCGTGTTTGCGCCCCGAACATGTCTGGCGTGTTGCTGCCAGGTGAACCTGCGATAAACCCCGGATGAACACTCTCAAACCGGCGATAGAGCGCAACCATTGGCCGCTTTCAGCCTTTTCTCCGACAAAAAGGCCGCCATATTCGAAAGCGACCCGGCAGAGGCCTACGCAGCCAAAGCCGGACGATGAAAGGCCGGATGGCCCGCACGCATTCCCCCTCCCCCCAGTGCGGCGCCGTCCGGCCGATTTCGCTTTCTCCTTCCATGATAATCCCGGTTGAGCCTTTGCGGCGGTCGCCTAGACTGCGTGTTTTGGCGATGACGGGCGGCGACCATGGGCGACATCAAGAAATCCGATTATTACGACGCTCTGGAAGAGCTTGAGCACGAGCTTGTCGGCATGGCGCGATGGGCGCGGGCCAAGGGCGAGCGGATCGTGGTGATCTTCGAGGGGCGCGACACCGCGGGCAAGGGCGGTGCGATCAAGGCGATTGCGGGCTGCCTCGACCCGCGGCAGTGCCGGATCGCCGCGCTGACCAAGCCGTCGGAGGACGAGCAGGGCCAGTGGTATTTCCAGCGCTATGTGAAACACCTGCCCACGGCGGGCGAGATCGTGCTGTTCGACCGCAGCTGGTACAATCGCGCCGGGGTCGAGCGCGTCATGGGCTGGGCCAGCGAGGATCAGGTGGCCAAGTTCCTGCGAGAGGCCCCGGTGTTCGAGAAGATGCTGGTCGACGACGGGATCCGCCTGTTCAAATACTGGCTGTCCTGCGATCAGGCGCATCAGGAAGAGCGGTTCAGGGAACGGCTGGAAGACCCGCTGAAACGCTGGAAGCTGTCACCCACTGATATCGAGGCGCGTTCGAAATACCGCGACTATACCGCGGCGCGCGAGGCGATCTTTGCCGAGACGCATAGCGGCTGGGCGCCGTGGACGATGGTGGACTTCAACGACCAGAAGCGGGGGCGGCTGACGCTGATCCGCAATCTGCTGGACCGCCTGCCCGACACCGACGTGCCGCCCGAGCCGATCGACTGGCCCGAACTGGGCCACGAACCTTACGGCGAGGAATTCGACCGTCTGGAGCCGATCCCGCCGTTTCCGATTGACGATTGATCGGGGGGATTGGTCCTTGCGGGGATGGCCGGGCGCGCTCAAGGCGGGCGCTTTCTATTTCGCGGCGATCTTTGCGCTGGGCTTCGTGCTGGGGACAGTGCGCGCCCTGTGGCTGACCGGGGCGCTGGGCGCGCTGCCCGCCGTGCTGGTGGAACTGCCGGTGATGCTGGGGGCAAGCTGGCTGGTGGCGCGCTGGCTGATCCGGCGGCGGATGCTGGCGGGGCAGGTCCTTACCGCCGCTCAGGCGCTGGCGATGGGCGGGTTCGCCTTCGTGCTGCTGATGCTGGCCGAAGCGGCGCTGGGCTTCCTGCTGACCGGACAGGGCGTGGCAGGCTGGCCGGCCGCGATGTCCACCCCTGCCGGTCTGGCGGGGCTTGCGGGCCAGATCCTCTTCGCGCTGATCCCGCTGCTGGTGCGGCGGGGCTGATCAATTCCCTGCGAAAAGTGACAAAGGTGACACGTCCTACAGGGGCTGTCACCCAGCCTCACGCGGCGGAAATGGGCGGGTTTCAGGCGAAAAGTGACACGCGCGGGGTGCGGGAAAAACGCATGTGACTGCGAGGGACGACGATGGGAAGGAGCCAGCGTCCGCTATGGCAGGGTGTGGGGGTGTAGGAAAATAATTAAGCGAACAGGTCGCCCTCTCCCCACTTGTCACCGCTACGGCGGCGTCGATCTTGCCGTTCCGTCTGGATATCGACCCACAAGCTCTGTGTTTCCCAGACCATCTCCTCCAGTTGCTCGTACGAATAGAGCGAGCCGGGAATCTTCTGTATCGAGTGAACAGTCCGAGCATCGGTGTTCGTCAACCGGAGTATCTCGAGTTCTACGTTCTCATAGTCCGGGTTACTCTCCCTCAATGCGATATGCATGACGCTCATCATGAAGCGTGCGGCATCAGGAGTGAGAGCGTATGTCCTGCGCATGTCAAAGAACGGAATGGCGATCCGATCCGGATAGACAAACAATGCAGGTGACCAACAGGTAAGCTTCAATCCAATGCTGAAGGAAAGCGGAAAGGCTTCAAGCTCACGAGCTTCGACACCTTCAACTTCGCAGTAGTCAAAGATGGCTCGCGCAGAGCGGAGATTCATCTTTTCTTCAACTTCGTTCTTTGAAAGCTTCTTAACTTCGGAAGAGATAACTACCCACGATGGGCGTGGAAGCGAGAATACGCCTGGTTGCCGATTAACGATGTCGCCAAGAGTCTTTCGCGTAGGGCGGTAACTGCCGCGCCCGCCACCCTCTTTAACCTGCTCAAGAGCAGGCCGACGTAGCGACCTTTCGAGAACAGATACCCTAGCCAAATCCGTGATAGGCAATTGGCGCATCTTTGCCATCGTAAACATCTCCAGAACTAGTGAGTGTGCACGTCGATAATTTGTGTTTCCCAAACCGTTGAGCGATCAATTCGTTACTTATTCGCAGACCAACCATTCGCTCGTTCTTGGCTCGTTGCTTAATCACATCCCAAGGACCGGCTGGCGCATGAGAGAGGTCTACCAACTGTCCATCTGTCAAATCTCCAAATGCATGCAGTACCGTATCGACAACTCGCATGACTTCGGGGTCTTCTAACTCCGGCAGAGGCTTCATCTCACCTGTTCGCAGATCCTTAGACTGGGCAAATTCACTAATAGGATTACTGCCGTACTTTTTGAAAGACTGGTATATCGCTGGATGGACTGGCCCATAATGCCATGCTTCAAAGCTTCCTTTTACTAAGGGCTCTTTATGCCTCACCAAAAAGAGACCATGAGAGAAGTATAGGAGCTTCTGCAGAGCAATTTGCCTAACCGGCCTTCCAGCTTTTTTTACAATGTAGTTTGCGACAACTCGCGGATCATAATTACCTATGGGCATGTATTTGGCCCTCTACATCACTCCGCCGCTTCAGAATCCCCGAACAGCCCCGGACCGTCGCTCTCGATCAGATCGTTGGCGCCGTCGCCCTTCGCCGCTTTCCGGCGGTTGTCGAAGTTGGCCCAGACGGTGTTCCAGTCGCCCTTGGTTGCGCCCTTCGAATACTCCGTCGCGCGGGTCTCGAAGAAATTGGCGTGCTCGACGCCGTTGAGCAGCGGGGAGAGCCACGGCAGCGGGTGCTCTTCCTGCATGTAGACCGCGGGCAGGCCCAGCTGGCCCAGGCGCCAGTCCGCGATATAGCGGATGTATTTCTTGATCTCCTTGGCGCTCATCCCCGGAACCGGCCCTTGCTCGAACGCAAGGTCGATGAACGCGTCTTCCAGCCGCACCGTCTTTTGACAGATGTCGACGATGTCTTCCTTCACCGCCTTGGTCAGGCAGCCGCGTTCGGCGCAGAAGGCGTGGAACAGGCGCATGATGCCTTCGCAGTGCAAGGTCTCGTCACGCACGGACCATGCGACGATCTGGCCCATGCCCTTCATCTTGTTGAAGCGCGGGAAGTTCATCAGCATCGCAAAGCTGCCGAACAGCTGCAGCCCTTCGGTAAAGCCGCCGAACATGGCGAGCGTGCGGGCGATATCCTCGTCCGTGTCGACGCCGAACATCTGAAGATAGTCGTGCTTGTCCTTCAGCTCGGAATATTCGAGGAACATGCCGTACTCGCTCTCGGGCATGCCGATGGTGTCGAGCAGGTGCGAATAGGCCGCGATATGCACCGTCTCCATGTTGGAGAAGGCCGTGAGCATCATCTTCACCTCGGTCGGTTTGAAGACGCGGCCGTATTTCTCGTGATAGCAGTCCTGCACCTCGACATCCGCCTGGGTGAAGAAGCGAAAGATCTGCGTCAACAGGTTGCGTTCGTGGTCGGACAGTTTCTGCGCCCAGTCGCGGCAATCCTCGCCCAGCGGCACTTCCTCGGGCAGCCAGTGCAATTGCTGCTGGCGTTTCCAGAAGTCATAGGCCCACGGATATTCGAACGGCTTGTAGGTCTTGCGGGCTTCGAGCAGCGGCATGGGCTTTCCTTATCGAGTCGGCCTGTAGGCGGGGTGGAGGGCGCGATTTCCGGCGAGTCAAACGCCGCAATATGTGCCCAGCCCCCTGAACGAACCACAATATCTAGCATCAAATCCCCCGCCATGCGCCCCGCCGACGCGCGGAAAAATCGCTTATCCCCAACTGCGCGGTGCATGTCCCGGCGTGTTGGTTGCGGGATGGCGTTCGGGCGAAGTCCGTATCGCAGGCGGCGTCAAATCGGTCATCGGCGCGGCGGAAACATGGCGGTTTGATGGCGGCGATGGCTGTCCGGCAAGGTGGTTAACGCTGCGACCGGCCGTTCGTCGCGCATGCTCGGCATCCTGCCGCATAACATGGTGAATATGGCGGGATTCGCATCCGATTCAAGGAACGTGTCGGGCGCATCGGTCGTTCTCATTGCAAGCCGCCCGGTCGTGCATCCCCTTCGCGTCGGGCGGCACCCGACATTCCCCGTCAGGGGCATGCGGGATGGTCGCAGGAGGGGGTCATGGGAGAGAGCAGATGGCCCACGACAGGGTCACCATGGATCCGCAGCCCGATGGCAGATCAGAAGCTAGGGCGAATGGCAGAAAGGTGCTGACGCTTCGCAGCGCAGCGCCGGTCACGCCCGCCCCCGCCGATGCTGCCGTGCACTGGCATGGCGGTCATTATTTGGGTGCGGCCCCGCCCGCAGGCGCGCGTTTCGAATTGTCGCGCGGCGGCTGGGGAACGCGGAGCGACGATACGGTCATTCGCGCCAAGGACACAGAGCGCTGCCGCCGCGACCGGTAAGAGTTTGACAATATCGACCCGGACGCTCGGTCCGCCGAGGTCGACCCAAGACAGGACCGACGATCATGCAGATAGTGCATGGCCCTTCTGGCGGTTCGGGGCCATGACCTTCCCCTCCCCCACCACTGCGTGCGGGGAGGGGTTTCTTTGAGTCAGGAACGGGCCGGTGAGGCTATTTCCAGAACCAGCGCGGTTTCATCCTGCGCTTCCCCCGGTTCAGCCACATCTGCGCATAGAGCCAGATGCCCGAGATGCTGAAGAAAATCAGCGCCAGTGCGGACAGTACCGAGATCGCCGTGCCGATCGGCCCGAATGTTTCGCCCGAATGCAAATGGTGAAAAGTGCCGACCATCGAACGAATGCCGGTGTCCCCGCGCGGCGGCATGCATCGCCATCCTTCGGGACAGGCAAATCCTTCCGGCGGAGTGCTGGCGGCGGCAAGCTCGGCAGAGGGGGCACCTGCAGGCCACAGAACCGCGACCTGGCTGAGAAACCCCGTCGCTGCGATCCAGAGCATGAATATGCCGAAAAATACCGAGATCCAGCGGTGCCATTTGCGCATTTGGGGCGACTCCTTTCGAGCGGACAGATCGAGATGGCCGCTGTGAAGAGGGGGCAAGCGGCGATCAAGTGCCGGAATGTCGCGGAATGTAGCGCCGATCCGCGTGAGCCGTGCCTGACCGTCGATGGACCGAGGAACGGAATCGGCCTTTCATCCGTTCTATATATGAACGTTAAATCAATGGTTTACAACGCAGCGGTGACGACGCAGCGACAGACCCGGAAAGGCAAAATTCATGTTTGAGAAGCTACGCATCAAGGAACATATGGAAGTCGCCAATTCGGCCGGACAGCATGTCGGTACGGTGGACGAGGTCGAGAACGACCGCATCAAGTTGACGAAGTCCGACGCGGGCGACAACATGCACCATTTCATCGCGCTCGACGATGTCGACAAGATCGATGACAACAGGGTGTATCTGAAGGACACTGCGCGGATCCCCGCCGGCGTCTGATAGACAGCGCGAACCGCTAAACGACCCCGATGCCCTTACCGGCGTCGGGGTCGTTTGCGTTTAGGGTCGTGTGAATAGCCTCAGGGCTTTTGCAGCATCTTTTCGGCACTGGTCTTCACGAAGTCTCCGATCTGGCCCTGCATCATCTTGAGGAACGGGGGCACGGTGACATCGGCCTCGAGGCGGTCGTCCTCTATCGCGATATCGACGGGGATTTTCTGGCCCATCGCGCTGATGACCAGCAGAAGCTGGCTGTCGGACGCGAAATCGGAGGTCAGCGATCCGCCGCCCGGAATATGCTGTTCCAGCTTGGGAAGGCCCGCCTCCAGGCGGCGTTTCGCCTCGGCGCGGCCGAGGCCGTGGGGAACTGTTACCTGCATTGAATCATCCTTCGTCACGGGTCCGCCGCGCGGCCAGCAGCAGCGTGGAGGTTGCGGTGGCATAGAGGCGGTCGTCCGAATCGACGATCTTCGCCGTAGTGTGCGCGACGCGGCGGCCCATACTGACCACCGTGCCGATCGCGCGCACCTCGCCGACATTTTCGTCGAGCGCGGCGTGATACGAGATCTTGAGTTCCAGCGTCACGCAATCGGTCAGATCCTTGGTCGCCGATTTCGCCGCCAGCCCGCAGGCCGAATCGAGCAGCGTGGCCGCAAAGCCGCCATGCGCAATGCCCAGCGGGTTATAGACACGCCGCGAAGGGGTGGCGGTGAACACCACGCGCCCCTCCTCCGCGGCGGTCAGGTCGATATCGAGCAGGTCCATCATCGGGGGCTTGATCCCCCGCTCGATCATCAGCCTGATCTCGTCGAGACCGGTTGCGGGCTTCACCGGAGCCTCAGAATTCATCTTCGGTGAACGCCATCATCGATTTCTTGCCCGACCGGATCGCGAGGAAGTTCGCGGTCGCCTGCGGCAAGATGCGTTCGAAGAAGAAGGTCGCGGTCTTGATCTTGGTCTCGTAGAATGCCTTGTCTTCGGACCCGAAGAAGATCTGCAGACCGGCGATCTTGGTCGCCTTGGCAAAGCAATAGCCCATCGCCACCAGACCCATCAGCCGCAGATATTCGGTCGCCGCCGCGCCCGCTTCCTCAGGGTCGGCCATGCCCTTTTGCGCGATGGTCGCGGTGGACAATTGCAGCGCGCCGAACGCCTTTTCCAGCGCCTCGATCATCGGCTGCATCGGGCCTTCGCCCTTCGATTCCTCAATGAAGTTCGACACAGGGTGGAAGAAGCTGCGCAGGTTGCGCCCGAAATTCGCGCCCATCTTGCGGCCGACCAGATCCAGCGCCTGAATGCCGTTGGTGCCTTCGTAGATCTGGCAGATGCGCGCGTCGCGAACATATTGCTCCACGCCGCTTTCGCGGATGTAGCCGTGGCCGCCATAGACCTGCACCGCCAGATTGGCGCTCTCGGTCGCGAGATCGGTGAACAAGGCCTTCACCACCGGCGTCATCAGCGCGGTGAATTCCTCCGCACGCTGGCGCACCTCGGGATCGGCCGAATGTTTCTGCGCGTCCAACGCGCGCGACACCCATGCGGAGAGCGCACGGCAGCCCTCGTTATAGGCGCGCATCGTCAGCAGCATGCGGCGCACGTCGGGGTGGACGATGATCGGGTCCGCCGCCTGTTCGGGATATTTGGCGCCCGACAAGGCGCGGCCCTGCACGCGGTCCTTGGCGTACCACACGGCGGACTGATACGCCGCCTCGCCCACGCCCAGGCCCTGGATGCCGACCGACACGCGTTCGGTGTTCATCATGGTGAACATCGCGGCCATGCCCTTGTTGGGTTCGCCGACCAGCCAGCCGGTGGATTCGTCGAAACTCATCTGGCAGGTGGCCGAGCCCTTGAGGCCCATCTTGTGCTCGATCGCGGTGCAGGTCACGCCGTTCGCGGGGCCGACCGAGAAGTCGTCCTTCGGCAGATACTTGGGCACGAGGAACAGGCTGATCCCCTTCACCCCCTCGGGCGCATCGGGAAGCCGCGCGAGCACGAGGTGGACGATGTTCTCGGCCAGATCATGGTCGCCCGCCGAGATGAAGATCTTGTTGCCGGTAACCTTGAAGCTGCCGTCCTCCTGCGGCTCCGCCTTGGTGCGCAGCATGCCGAGATCGGTGCCGCAATGCGGTTCGGTCAGGCACATGGTGCCCGACCATTCGCCGCTGATCATCTTGGGCAGCCATTTCGCCTTCAGCTCGTCGCTGCCGTGCCCCTTGATCGCGGTGGTGCCGCCGTGGGTCAGGCCGGGATAGAGGCTGAACGACAGGTTCGCCGAACAGATCATCTCCTCGACCAGCTTGTTCAGCGCCTCGGGCAGGCCCTGCCCGCCATATTCGGGATCGCTGGCGAGCGCGGCCCAGCCGGCGGCGGTGAACTGGTCGTAGGCGTCCTTGAAGCCCTTGGGCGTGCGGACCACACCGTTTTCATGGGTGCAGCCTTCCTCGTCGCCAGAGCGGTTGAGGGGGAGCAAGATGTCGCGGCAGAACTTGGCCGCTTCCTCCAGTACCGCATCGGTGAGATCGGTGTCGAACTCCTCCATGCCCGGCAGGTCGCCGAACCCGTCGTCATTGTGAAGCTCGTTCAATACGAAGCGCATGTCGCGCAGTGGAGCGTTATAGACTTGCATCGCGTGGGTTCCTTCAGTTCCGCAGCGGCTTGCCGGTTTCGAGCATCGACTCGACCCGGGCCTGCGTGCGGGGATCGCGCACCAGTTTCATGAAATGCTCGCGTTCCAGCGCCAGCATGTTCTTTTCGGTCACGGTGTCGGTCAGATCGGCGTTGCCTCCGGTCAGCACCTCTGCCAGCGCGTCCGCCACCACCGCGTCATACGGGGTCGCCATGCCGCGCTTGCGGAAGCCGTCGACCGCCAGCATCAGCGCCGCCTTGCCGCCCGCGCCGGGCAGCTTGAACTCGGGCGCTTCGGGCGGGGTATAGCCGTCGACCAGCGAGAGCGCCTTGGCCTTGGCATCGGCCAGCAAGCGGTCGCGGTTCATGGTGACGCCGTCGCTTTCGCGCAGGAAGCCGTAGCCCTTGGCCTCCGCCGCCGATTTCGCGACCGTGGCGGTCGAGACGATCTCGAACACCTTGGTCACGGGCGGCATCGGGCCCTTGGGCTGCTTCGGCATATTGCGCCAGCGATCCAGCATCTCGCCGCAGCCGCCCCAGCCGGGGACGAGGCCCACGCCGCATTCGACCAGGCCGATATAGCTTTCGGCATGCGCCTGCACCGCGTCGGAATGGAGCAGGATCTCGCACCCCCCGCCCAGCGCAAGGCCCGCGGGCGCGCTGACGACCGGAAACGGCGCGTATTTCAGCGCCTTGTAGGCATCCTGCCCGCCCGCGATCAGCTTCTCGATCTCGCTCCACGCCGCGATATTCACCGCGAACATCGCGAGGCCCAGATTGGCACCGGCAGAGAAATTGCTGCCCTCGTTATAGACGACCAGCGCCTTGAACTTCTCGGCCACCAGCGGGACCGCCTTGCCGATCAGCTTCATGACCTCGCCGTCCAGCGCGTTCATCTTGGCGGTGAATTCGAGGACCGCGACGCCGTCGCCCGCATCCCACAAGGCGGCGGAGCCGTTCCTGATCAGCGGTTTCGACTTGCGCTTGATGTCTTCCAGCATCAGCACGCCCTCGGCGCGGACGACGTCGTGGTAGGTGCCGTCGAGGCCGAGATATTGCCGCTGGCCGTCTTCCACGCGGTAGAACGGGCGCTCGCCCGCGGTCTTCAGAATCGCCGGAACCTCGCGGCCCTCCTTCTCGAGCCGCTCGGCCAGCCTGCCGGGGCCGAGGCGGTCGATCAGCTCGAACGGGCCGTATTTCCAGTTGTAGCCCAGCTTCATCGCGTCATCGATGGCGGTGATGTCGTCGGCGGCCTCGCCCACCAGCGAGGCGGAATAGGCCAGCACCTTGCCCAGGATCTCCCACGCATAGGGACCGGTCTTGCCCGGCGCATTGGTCAGCGCGTGCAGATCGCCCTCGGCGCGCGGGGGCAGGCGCTGCGGCTTCACCGGATCGCGATATTCGCCGGTTGCGAAGTCCAGCGCGCGCTTAGTGCGGGTCTTCTTTTCGAAGCTGTAGAAGCCCGAACCCGCCTTGCGGCCCGTGCGCCCTTCCGCAATCATGCGCTCGATCAGCGGCTGGTCGCGCACGGTGTCGAAATAGGGATCGCCCTTGGGCAGATTGGCGGTCAGGCTCTCGGTCAGCAGCGGCATCAGGTCGATGCCGACAAGGTCGATCAGGCCGAAGATGCCGGTCTTGGGTACGCCCATCGGCTTGCCGCCGATCTGGTCGGCTTCCTCGATGGTGAGGCCCTGATCCATCGCCGCATTGACCGCGACCGCCAGCCAGTATGTGCCGATGCGGTTGGCGATGAAGCCGGGGGTGTCCTTGGTCGGCACCACGCGCTTGCCCAGCTTGCGGTCGACGAAATCGACCACACGGTCGGCCACGGCGGCATCGGTATGCGGCCCGCGCACGATCTCGATCAGCCGCATGTAGCGCGGCGGATTGAAGAAATGGGTGATGAGGAAGCTGCTGCGGAATTCCTCGCCGCGCCCGTCGATCAGCTTCTCCAGCGGGATCGTGGAGGTGTTGGAGGAGACAGCCGCGCCGGGCTTCTTCAGTTTCTCCAGCTTGGCGTATAGGTTCTGCTTGATGTCGAGCCGCTCGACGATGGCCTCGACGATCCAGTCGCATTCGGCGACGCGTTCGAGATGATCCTCGATATTGCCGGTCTCGACCAGCTTCGCCGCGGCCTTCGACATGAAGGGGGCGGGATCGGTCTTGAGCATCTTGGCGACCGCACCCTTGGCGACCGCGTCCCTGTCGTCGCCGTCTTTGGGCACGATGTCGAGCAGCAGCACCGGCACGCCTGCATTGGCGACCTGCGCCGCGATGCCCGCACCCATGGTGCCCGCGCCGATGACGCAGACTTTTTCGATAGTGCTAGCTGACATCACACCGCCTCCAGCACGGTGGCGATGCCCTGCCCGCCGCCGATGCACTGGGTGGCGAGCGCGTATTTGCCGCCGTCGCGCTTCAGCAGCGCCGCCGCCTTGCCCACGATGCGCGCACCGGTCGCGCCCAGCGGGTGGCCGATGGCGATCGCGCCGCCGTCGGGGTTCACCTTGCTCTCGTCCAGACCGAGGTCACGGATCACCGCGAGCGACTGGCTGGCAAAGGCTTCGTTCAGTTCGATCACGTCGAGCTGGTCGGCACTAATGCCCGCGCGTTCCAGCGCCTTACGGCTCGATTCGATGGGGCCGAGGCCCATGGTCTCAGGGTTGCAACCCGAGATCGCGACCGACTTGATGCGCGCAAGGATCGGCAGGCCGTGCTCCTTCGCATAATCCTCGCTGGTGACCAGCACCGCGCTGGCGCCATCGGTCAGCGGCGAGGACGTGCCCGCCGTGACGGTGCCGTTCTGGTCGAACGCCGGCTTCAGCCCGCCCAGCGCCTCTGCGGTGGTGCCGGGGCGCGGGGTGCCGTCGGTGTCGACGGTGCCGTTCCTGGTGGCGATCGGGATAATCTCGTCGGTGAAATGGCCCGCCTTTATCGCGGCCTCGGCCTTGGCCTGGCTGCGCGCGGCAAACTGGTCCTGCTCCTCGCGGGTCAGATTATAGTTCTGCGCTACGTTCTCGGCGGTCTCGCCCATCGACATGTAGGCAGCACTTTTCTTCGCCAGTTCGGGATTGGGCATCGGGTTGAAGCCGGTCATTGGCACGCGGCTCATCGATTCGATGCCTGCGCAGATGAACGCCTCGCCCGCGCCGATGGCGATCTGGCCCGCCGCGATATGGATCGCGCTCATCGAGGAGCCGCAGAACCGGTTCACCGTCATTCCGCCGACCGAGATCGGCAGATCCGCCAGCAGGCCGACGAGGCGCGCGATGTTGAAGCCCTGCTCGCCCTCGGGGAAAGCGCAGCCCATCACGATATCCTCGATATCTTCGGCCTTCACGCCGGTCTTTTCGACCAGTCCGCGAATGGTCTGCGCGGCCAGATCGTCGGGCCGTACGCGGGCGAGAGCGCCCTTGCCTGCAAGGTGGAAGGGGGAGCGGACATAGCCCGCGATGACGGTGTTACGCATGGATCGAAACCTCTCCGGATGTTTCGTGACTCGGAATTCGAGTCGGGAGTGACCTTAAGGTGGCTTGATTTACCTATACGTCAAGTAGCCGCGTGCGATCAAGTCTTTCGCCGCGCCGTCACCACGCTTTCGTCACGCTTTCGTTACGCTTTCGTTATGGGGGCCGGAACCGCGCTCGCCCCCTGGTCGTTCCGGACGCATGTGAGGATTTGGGGCAGCAGGCCGTCGCATTAGTGATCGTCGTGACGCTTTGACGCCTTGACTAACCTATACGTCACCTAGATGTAATGGGGAGAACCCCGATTCGCCGTGATTGATGGCGAAGGGACCCTGATGCGACGCCGCACCAAGACCGGCGCGCAAGTGGAGAGAATTGCATGTCCATGATACTCGCCCTGCTGGCAGCAGGATCGGCCGCCGCCGCAACCCCCGCCGACGTCATCGGCCGCTGGAAGGCGGAAAGCCGCGGCGGCGTGATCGAAATCACCGAATGCGGCCAGTCGATCTGCGGCAGGCTCGTCTCGTCCGACGGGCTGAAGGAAAACCCTTCGCTCAAGGACGTGAACAACAAGGACGAGAGCCTGCGCAGCCGTCCGCTGAAGAACCTGACCATCCTCAAGGGCTTCGAGCGCAAGAAGGACGAATGGTCCGGCGGCTCGATCTATAATGCCGAGGATGGCGGCACGTACAAGGCCACCATCACCATGCAGGATGCCAACCACCTCAAGCTGAAGGGCTGCATCGTGTGGCCGCTGTGCAAGACGCAGACGTGGACCCGCATCCGCTGAACCCCGTTCGATCGGCGGCGGAGCAGCCCCCCACGCATTCCGCCGCCGCACACCGACAGAATTTTCCAGGAGTATCCCCCGTGCAAAAACGCCTGAAACAACTGATTGCCGCCTCGACCGTACTGGGCGGGCTTGCCGTTCCGCAGATCGCCAGCGCGGGCGGTTTCTATCTGCAGGAACAGTCGGTCCGCGGTGCGGGCCGCGCCTTTTCGGGCGAAGTCGCCGACACCGGCGCAGCGTCGCTGTGGTGGAACCCCGCGGCCATCGGCGGCATCGACGAGATCGAGGGCCACTTCGCGCTCAGCATCATCGTGCCCAGCGCCGATATCGAGAATGACAACACGCTGATCGTGCGCCCGCAGCAGGCCCCCGCCCCCGTCGGCGGCGACCAGCTGTCGAAGGACCCGATCGAGACCGGCATCCTTCCCGCCGGCGCCATCGCGGTGCCCATCGGCGATCGCCTGTCGGTCGGCGTCGCTGTATCCTCGCCCTACAGCTTCACCACCGATTACGACGACACCAGCTGGGTGCGCTATACCGCGCTCAAGAGCAAGCTGCGCACCTATGACATCCAGCCCTCGGTCGCCTACATGGTCACCCCCGAACTTAGCGTCGGCGCGGCGCTGAACATCGAATATTCGGATGCGACGCTGACGAATGCGCTGCCCAACCTGTCGGCGCAGCTGCCCGACGGCCTGCAGGAACTGGAAGGCGACGGCTGGGATCTCGGCTGGTCGGCAGGCGTGCAATATCGCAGCGGCCCGCTGATGCTGGGCGCGGCCTACAAGTCCAGCGTGAAGCACAAGCTGAGCGGAGAGCTGACGCAGTCGGGCCTGCTTGGCCCGCTGGCGGGACAGAACGGCGTGATCGAGACCGGCGCGACCTTCCGCACGCCGTGGCATGCGATGGTCGGCGCGCGCTATGCGATGACGCCGCAGCTTACCCTCAACGCGCAGCTCAACCGCATCGGCTGGGGCGAATTCGACGCGATCCGCCTGGGCGATCCGATCAATTCGGCGATCCCCGAGAACTATCGCAACACCTGGAGCTATGCGACCGGCATCGACTACGCGGTGTCGCCGCAATGGACCGTGCGCGGCGGCATCCAGTATGACGAGACCCCGACGCAGGACGGCGACCGCGATGCGCGCGTGCCTGACGGCGACCGCTGGAACTTTGCGCTGGGCACCAGCTATGCCGTCAGCCCCGGTTTCTCCATCGACGCGGCGTTCAACTATCTCGCCATCGAGAAAGCCAGCATCGACCGCACGACGGCCGCCTATGCCGGATCGCCGGTGCAGACGCCGATCATCGTGAACGGCAGCGCGAACGACGCCAATGCGCTGATCTTCTCGGTCGGCGGGCGCGTGGCGTTCTGAACCGAAGGAGCGGACGAGACGGAGGGACAAGGGCAATGACGGCAGCGGCGAACATGAAGGCGATGCAGGCGGACAAGACGGTCTATGGCGACCGGATCGTCCCCGACCTGCTGGACCGCACGGTGGCGCGTTTTCCCGAACGGACGGCGATCGACTTCATGGGCCGCTGCTGGACATATGGCGAGATCGGCGAGCTTGTCCGCCGCGCCGCCCGCGGCCTGCAGGATGCCGGGCTGAAACCGGGCGACCGGTTCGGCCTGTGCCTGCCCAATTGTCCCTATTTCGTGGTGCTGTATTTCGCGGCGCTGCGCGCGGGCGCGGTCGTGGTGAACTTCAACCCGCTCTATACCGAGAGTGAGCTGACCCACCAGATCAAGGATTCGGGCACGCGCTTCATCGCGGTGCCCGACCTCGCCATGATCCACGACAAGGTGGAGACCGTCGCGAAGGCTTCGGGCATCGACCGCATCGTGCTGTGCCCGATGAGCGAGATGCTGCCGTGGCTGCAGGGCGTGGGCTTCAACCTGTTCAAGCGCAAGGACCACGCCAATATCCGCGACGAGGGGCTGCACCTGCGGCTGAAGACGCTGCTCGCCAACGATGCCGCGCCCGATCCCGTCGATGTAAAGCCCGGCGACGTCGCGGTGCTGCAATATACCGGCGGCACGACCGGCGTGCCCAAGGGCGCGATGCTGACCCACGGCAACCTCACCGCCAACAGCGGGCAGATGGTGGACCATGTCGCCGCCGCATGGCCGGACGAGCCGGGCTGGCAGGAACGGCAGGAACGCACGCTGGGCGTATTGCCGATGTTCCATGTCTTCGCGCTGACCAGCGTGCTCAATTACTCGGTCGAGACGGGGACCGAGATGGTGCTGCTGCCCCGGTTCGAGATGGACCAGGTGCTGGCGACCATCAAACGCAAGCCCCCCACCCAGTTCTTCGGCGTGCCGACCATCTATGTCGCGATGAACGCGCTGGAGGAAAGCCGCATTCCCGACCTGTCGAACGTGCGCTGCTGCATTTCGGGCGGCGCGCCGCTGCCGCTGGAAGTGCGCGAGATGTTCGAGAAGCGCACCGGCGCCAGCGTGGTCGAGGGATACGGATTGTCGGAAACCGCGCCGATCATCACCTGCAACCCGTTGCAGGGGCCGGTCAAGGCGAACAGCTGCGGCCCCGCCTTCCCCGGCACGATCATCGAGATCCGCGACCCCGAACACCCCGAGACCCTGATGCCGCAGGGCGAGCGCGGCGAGATCTGCGCACGCGGACCGCAGGTGATGAAGGGATACTGGAACCGCCCCGATGCGACCGCCGAAGTGTTCACCGACGGCGCATTGCGCACCGGTGACATCGGCTATCTGGACGAGGAAGGCTATCTGTTCATCGTCGACCGCATCAAGGACGTGATCCTGTGCGGCGGATATAACGTCTATCCCCGCGTGATCGAGGATGCCGCCTATCACCACCCCGCCATTCTGGAGGCGGTCGCGATCGGCATCCCCGACGAATATCGCGGCCAGTCGCCCAAGCTGTTCGTCGCGCTGCGCGAGGGCGAGACGCTGAGCGAGGACGAGCTGCGCGCCTTCCTTGCCGAGCGGCTGAGCAAGATCGAGCTGCCGCGCGAGTTCGAGTTCCGCGACAGCCTTCCCAAGACCATGATCGGCAAGCTGTCCAAGAAGGAGCTGGTCGAGGAAGAGCGGAAAAAGCACGCCTGATGGCGCGGCGCGTTCCAGTCTGCCATAGTGGCGTCAGGCACATGGGCCGGGGGATTTCGTGATGGGATCGCGAAAGGGCCGGTCGGGGGCGGACGACACGGTGAACATGCACGACTTGCGGGCCAGCAACCCGAGCAGCGCGGAAGGAAGCGGCGCGGCGGATACGCCATTGGCGAACGGCGCGGACGGGGGCGCGGACGGGGATAATGCGCTGATGGGCATTCAGGACGTCGCGCGAAAGCTGGGCGTCACGCTGCGCACCTTGCGCTTCTATGAAAAGGAAGGGCTGATAAAGCCCGAGCGCGTGGGCACCACCCGCGTCTATACACGGCGCGAGATCGCGCGCATGCAGCTGATCCTGCGCGGCAAGCGGCTGGGCTTCTCGATCCGCGAGATCGGCGAATTCCTCGACCTGTACGACGCCGACCCCGAGCATCAGGAACAGATGCAGCGCCTGATCGACAAGGTGCGCGAACGGCTGTCCGAGCTTGAGGAACAGCGCGTGGCGCTGGAACTGACGATCGAGGAGCTGACCGTCATCGAACAGGAAGCCGCCGCAAGGCTGAAGCGCTGAGGCCGACAAGGATGCGGGCGGAATCCGCCGCTTCGCTGGCCCGCCCTGTCCCTCACCCCCCTTGTGATGCATCCCGCACCCGCCTATCGCAGCCCGCAGCGGCGGATGAGGGGGACATCGACTGCTTGACGAGATGATCGAGGGTCCATGTCTTCGCGCGACGTTTCTGCTTTCCAGCGCCTGATCGACCGGTTCGGCCCGCGCGGGCTGAGCATTGCGCTCGCCATCGTGCTGGAAGTGCTGCTGATCCTGATGCTGCTGACATTGGGCAGTTCGATCGTCGGCACGCCAGAGCCGAGCGAGAACCTGACCAGCGTCGACATCCAGGCCAGCCCGCCCCCCGCGCCAGAGCCCGAACCGGAACCCGAACCCGAACCCGAGCCAGAGCCGGAACCCGACCAGCCCGAACCGCCCGTCGAAGAGACCCCGCCCGAACCTCCCCCCGAACCCGCTCCGCCCGCAGTCGAGACGCCGCGGCCCGAACCCGTGCTGCCGCCGCCGGTGGTGAAGACGCCCAATCCCGCGCCCGCGCCCAAGGCGCCGCCCGCTCCGCCCGCGCCGCCGCGCCCGCCTGAGCCTGCGCCGCCGCAGGAGGTCTATGGCCCGGTCGCACCGCCGAGGCGATCCGCGCTTCCCGACAGCCCGCGCGTGGGCACTGCGCCCAATGGCGAGCCTCTCTATGGCGCGGAATGGTATCGCCGCCCGCGCGACGGAGAGCTGGACGGCTATCTGTCGACCGCGCAGGGGCCGGGATGGGGCATGATCGCCTGCAAGACCGCGCCCGATTACCGCGTCGAGGATTGCGTCGCGGTGGACGAATGGCCGCGCGGTTCGAACATCAATCGCGCGCTGCTGGCCGCCGCATGGCAGTTCCAGGTGCGCCCGCCGCGGCTGGGCGGCAAGTCCCTTGTGGGCGGCTGGGTGCGGATCCGGATCGATTACAACATGCGCCAGCGGCGCAGCAACTGAAGGGCCGCAAAGCGGTCAGAAGTACAGATCGCCGCCCTGATCCACCCGCACCGAGGTATAGGGCACCTGGAAATAGTCGAGCGCCGACCAGCCCGCCTTGCCGAATTTCGATTTCGACCCGCCGAACAGCAATTCCCCGACGTTGAGGCCCACGCCCACGAACACGTGACGCTCCGGCTCGATCCCGGCCGCGCGGTCCGCAGGCTCGAACTTGTCCGCGCCATAGCCCAGCTGCAGGTCGAGGAAGCGCAGCGGCGTGTCGTGCAATTCGGGGAAACCCGATCCCTTCAGCGAGAACATGAAGCGTTGCTGTTCGAACCGGCGCGGGCCGCTGTAGGTCCAGAATTCCTCGTTCGGGACGATCTCGATCTTGAAGGCGATCTTTTCCTTCAAGCCCGGCACCGTGTTGCGCAGCACCGAGAAGCCCGCGCCCAGGCCATTCATGGTGATGTCCTGCCATGACCAGCCGCTGTCCGGTTCGATCGCGTCCGAAATCTCGTTATAGGCCATGAAGCCGAAGGCCAGCGTCGCTGCGGTCAATGCGTCGCCTTCGGAAGCATTGGCATTGCGGTGCAGCCGGTTGTGGAGGATTTCGGCGGCGAGATAGGTGTTCCACGCATGGGCGAACTTGTCGACGCCGACATATTGGGTATCCTTGCCGAACCAGCCCTCGTCCTTGAATTTGAAGCCGTCGGTTTCGCCGAACAGCTTGGACCCGGCGCGGATCGTGAAATAGCCGAACATGAGCAGCGCCTCGGTCTTGATGGCGCCGACCTGCGATCCAAAGGTCGGATGGGTCGCATATTCGCGCGGCACATGGTCGGCCCAGCGCGTCGGCACCATGCCGGGGACGTAGTTCTCCTCGGAAAACGCCGGCGGCGGCAGGGCGGCGGTCACGGGCTCCGCCTGTCCCAAGCCAGCCTGTTCCGAACTGACCTGTGCGAAATGGCTCAGCGCGTGCGGGCGGCTGCCGCTGCCATCCTGCTGGTCGGCAATGACGGCAAGATCCCACTGCTCCGCATCCGACGCCGACAGCCAGCGCGTGCCCGGCGCGGCCGGACGTTCATAGGGCTGGACCTCTGCATCGAAGGCGTCGTCCGAGAAATCGAAGTCGATCCGCCCGTCGCCGCCCTCGATCTCGCGCGCGGCGGCGCTGCCTGCGCAAAACGCGCCGGCCATCAGCGCGCCGCCGCACAGCAGGGCGCGAAAGCGGCGTAGATGGCGGCGGGTCGGCAACGGCGCGGGGAGGGAATCGGACATGACGGGACAGTTACTTAGTTACAGATTTGTGAATTGCCATCCGAAAGCCCCGCCGGTCACAAGAACGCCACAAGACCTGTTGCGCGCGGAACAGCATTTCCGGGGAACGTCGCGCGCATGTGGGGATTGAACGAGATGAAAGTGCGACGAGGCGTGGCGCCTCCCGACACGACCGGAGTACCCGATGATCCGCGATCGACGCCCCCCTTCCGCTCATCATGTCCGCACTGCCTCCGGTCCGATGATCGGTTCGCTGCAGGCACTGCTGCTGGCCTTTCCCGTCGCGCTGTTCCCTGCCGCGCTGGTAAGCGACATCACCTATCTGAACACCGCCGAGATGCAGTGGAGCAATTTCTCCGCATGGCTGCTGGCGGGCGGCGAGCTGTTTACGGGGCTGCTGCTGATCGGGGCCTTCGTGACCCTGGTGCGGTCCGGGCGGTCGGGATATGGCGGGCGGGCGCTGATCTATTTCCTGGTCGTGCTGCTGCTGTTCGCGGTCGGGCTGGTCAATTCGTTCCAGCACAGCCGCGACGCGTGGTGGTCGGTCGAGACGCTGGGGCTGGTGCTGTCGGTCGCGGGCGCGCTGCTGGCGCTGGTCGCGGGCTTCATCGGCTATTCCGCGCGCGCCGCCCATGAAGTCGTTCATGACCGGGAGATCGCACGATGAACTTGCGCGCCATGCTGTCCCGAACCGCCGCCGTCGTGCCCGTTGCCGCCCTGTCCCTGCTGTTGTCCGCTTGCGGCAATGCCGGTCCCGATGTCGACCAGACCGGCCCCGACCCGGTCCTCCCGCCGCAGAGCGACGCGCTGCTGCCCGCGATGAATATCGCGACGCCCGCAGGCTGGGACGGCGATCTGCCGACCGTGCCGCAGGGCTTTGCGATCACCCCGCTGGCCACCGGGCTGAAGATTCCGCGCCAGATGCTGGTGCTGCCCAATGGCGACATTCTCGTAGCCGAGGGTGCGGGCGGCCATGCGCCCGCGCTGCGGCCCAAGGATGTCATCGCGGGCTATATCAAGGGCAAGGGCAAGACGTCGGTCAAGGGCGGCGACCGCGTGTCGCTGCTGCGCGATGCCGACGGCGACGGACAGGCCGAGCTGGTCAGCGAGTTCATCACCGGCCTCGATGCGCCCTATGGCCTCGCTTATGCCGATGGCGCGATCTATGTCGCCAACCAGGACAATCTGATGCGCTTTCCCTATCAGGAGGGGCAGACGCGCATCGCCGCGCCGGGCGAGATCGTGGCGAAGCTCCCCTCGCGCATCAACCATCACTGGACCAAGGCGATGACCGCCAGCGCGGACGGGTCGCGGCTCTATGTCGGGATCGGCTCCAACTCCAATGTCGGCGAGCGCGGCATGGAGGTGGAGGAGGACCGCGCGGTGATCTGGGAAATCGACCCGCAGACCGGCATGCACCGGCAGCTGGTGTCTGGCATCCGCAACCCCACCGCGCTGGCGATCAACCCCGCCGACGATGCGCTGTGGGCCGTCGTGAACGAGCGGGACGAGCTGGGCGCGCAGCTGGTGCCCGATTACCTCACCCGCATCCGCGATGGCGCGTTCTATGGCTGGCCCTACAGCTATTGGGGCCAGCACGTCGATCCGCGCGTCCGCCCGCGCCGCCCCGACCTTGTCGAGCAGGCGGTGGTGCCCGATTACTCGCTGGGTTCGCATCGCGCGCCCCTGGGCCTTGCCTTCGCCGACGGCGGCGCATGGGGCCAGCGCTTTGCCAGCGGCGCCTTCATCGGTGAACATGGCAGCTGGAACCGCGAGGATCTGGCCGGATACAAGGTGGTGTGGGTGCCGTTCACCGGCGCATCGCCATCGGGCAAGCCGGTCGATGTGGTCACCGGCTTCATCGGCGATGACGGCCATGCGCGCGGACGCCCGGTGGGCGTTGCGTGGGACGCGCAGCGCAGCGCGCTGCTGATCGCGGACGATGTGTCGAACACGGTGTGGCGGGTAACCTATGGCGCCGCCGTGCCAACGCCGGCGACCGTCCCTGCCCGCACCGCGGCCATGGCGGACTGACAAGCACCCGGTTCTTCACATATGATAATTGCGTGAAGATTAATAATATTGCTTTCGGAACCGATTGGCTTCGACAGACATTGACCCTGCGTTAACCATTTCATTCGGAGACAGGGCCGATGCGTGTTCTGGCCATTGCGCTGGGCGGTTGCCTGCGCGCGCCTCCCGTACCCTACGGCATGACCGAGGATACCGGAGGTCACATAGCCTATATCCTCGGGGCCATGGCGGCGCTTGCACGCGATCCGCGCGTGACCCGCGCCGATATCGCGACGCGGCTGTTCGACGAACCCGCGCTTGGCCGCATCCACGCCGCTACGCGCGAGAGCATCGGCCCCAAATCCGAGATCGTCCGCATCGACAGCGGCGACCGGCGCTATCTGGCGAAGGAGGATCTGGCCCGCGACCGCGACGCATTCACCCGCGCGCTGATCGCGCATCTGCGCGGCGCCGACCATCTGCCCGACATCATCCATGCGCATTTCGCCGATGCCGCCGATGTCGCGCGCCGCGTGCGCGACGCGCTGGGCATTCCCTTTATCTACACCGCGCATTCGCTGGGCCGCGACAAGGCCGCCATGCTGGATTGCAACGCCGACCTCGCCGCGCGCCTGCGCGAGGAAGACCGCGCCATCGGCAGCGCGGATGCCATCGTCGCCTCCTCGCGCGACGAGTGCGAGCGGCAGCTGGTCGCCTATCCCTCCGCCCGGTTCGACCGGATCCACCGGCTGCGTCCCGGTGTCGAGACCGCCGATCCCGCCGACGGCGACGTCAAACGCGCGCGCGGCCTGATCGAGCCTTTCCTCAAGGACATGGACCGGCCGATGATCCTCGCCATCGCGCGGCCGGTGCACAAGAAGAACCTCGTCCGGCTGGTCGAGGCCTTTGCCGCGCATGACATGCTGCGCGCCCAAGCCAATCTGGTGATCCTTCCCGGGCTGCGCAGCGGGTTCAAGCAGGGGGAGAAGGAACACCGCGAAGTGCTGCTCGACCTTGTCGACGCCATCGACCGCAACGCCCTGCACGGATCGGTCGCATGGCCTTCGCGCCATGACACGCGGCACGTGGCGGGCATGTACGAGCTGGCGCGGCGAACGCGCGGGATTTTCGTCAATCCGGCGCTGACCGAACCCTATGGCCTGACGCTGATCGAGGCGGCATCGCACGGGCTTCCGGTGGTCGCGACGCGCAACGGCGGCCCCAGCGACATATTGGCTGAGCTGGAGCACGGGCTGCTGGTCGATCCGCTCGACATCGCCGACATGGGCCGCGCGATGGCCCGGCTGCTGCAGGACGAGATGCTGTGGCAGCGCTGCTCGAACAATGCGCGGGCCAATGTGCGGGCGATGAACTGGGACGATTACGCGCGCGGTTTCCTGTCGATCGCGCAGGATGTGGCCGGTTCGCAGGCCGTTAATGCCCCCGCCGCGCCGGGCAGCCTGCTGGTCAGCGACATCGACAACACGCTGACCGGCTGCCGTTCGGGCGCGCGCCGCCTGTCGGCCTTTCTCTCGCGCCGCCGCGCCAGCGTCGGTTTCGGCGTGGCGACGGGGCGCTCGTTCGTCGAGGCGCGGCGGCTGCTGCGCGAATGGGACATGCCCTCGCCCGATGTGCTGATTTCGTCGGTGGGCTCGGAAATCTACTGGCGGCGGGACGGCGGCTTTCGGCTGGACGAGGACTATGCTGCGTCGATTGCGCAAGGCTGGGACCGGGAAGGCGTGTTCGCAGCGCTGGACGGCGTGAGCGGCCTTTCGCGGCAGACCGCGATCGAGCAGCGCCGCTTCAAGTGCAGTTTCCTTGCCGATAATCCCGCCGTGCTGGCGGCGGTGCGGGGCAGGCTGGACGCGTCAGGCCTGACCGCGCGCGCGATCCTCAGCCACGACCGGCTGCTCGACGTGCTGCCCGAACGGGCGGGCAAGCATGCCGCGCTGGCCCATGTGGCGAAGGTGCTGCATCTGCCGCCCGACCGCGTGATCGCGGCAGGCGACAGCGGCAATGACGCCGACATGCTGGCCGAATGCAAGCGCGCGGTGCTGGTCGCCAACCATCACGAGGAAGTGCGAGGCATCGCGGGGCTGACCCATGTCTATACCGCGCGCCGCTCGCATGCGGCGGGCGTGCTGGAAGGCATGCTGTGGCACGCGCGCCGCGACCGCCGCCGCCCCGCTTCTGCAACGACACCCGCCAAGGAGGCCGAGGATGCCGCAGCCTGACACGCGTCCCGTCGGGATCTTCGTGCATCACCAGGGGCGCGGGCATGCCGAACGCTGCGCGCATCTCGCCAATGCGGTGGTGGAGTGGCGGCCCGTCACGATGTTCTGCACAAGGGACGATATCTTCCCGCCGCTAAATCCGGGAATCGAGATTCGCACCATCCCGTCGCTGTTCGAGGCGCAGGGTAGCGAAGCGCCGCGGCTGGCGGGCATGCCGGTGCCCGATACGCTGCATTGCGCGCCCTTGGGGTGGCACGGCATTACCGAGGCAGTGGCCGAAATCACCGGCTGGTTTGCCAGCGCGCGCCCTGCCCTGTTCGTCACCGACGTCTCGGCAGAGATCGGGCAATTGTGCCGCATCGCCTCGGTCCCGCATGTCGCAGTGCTGCAGCATGGCGACCGCGACGACCCCGCGCACCGCGCCAGCTATGACGGCGCTGTCGGCCTGCTCGCCCCCTATGACGCAAGGCTGGAGCAGCCGGGCCGCCCCGACCATTTGCTGAGCAAGATCTTCCACGCCCCCGGTCTGGGGATCGCGCCCTTGCAGACGAGCGACGGCGCGCGCGAGCGCATTCGCGCGCCGAGGGACCGCGAACTGATGCTCGTCATCGCGGGCGGCGGCGGACAGGGCACGCCCACCGCGCCGCTGACGCTGGGCGCGCGGGCCGAGCCGGATACCCACTGGATCGTCATTGGCGAGACCTTCAGCGAATGGCACGAGACGCCGCCCGGCAATCTGGAACTGCGCGGCTGGGTCGACAATGCGTCGGATCACATCGCCGCCGCCGACCGCATCGTATCAAGCTGCGGCAACACCATTGTCCATCAGATCATCCAGACCGGCAAGCCGTGGATCGCCATCCCCGAATGGCGCTATTTCGCAGAGCAGGAACGCAAGGCCGAGGCGCTGGCCCGCGCCGGGGTCTGCGCCTCGCGACCGACGTGGCCGTCCGATGCCGCCAGCTGGGCAACGCTGTGGGACGAGGCCCGGGCCGCGCGCACCGGCGATGCAGAGCCTTGGATCGACTCGCAGGCGGACCGCAAGGCGGCGCGCTGGCTCGACGATCTGGCGCGCGATTTGTGGGAAGGCGCAGGCTCGCCGGTCCCGCTGGAAAAGGAAGCGATGCCATGATCTCGGTCTGCACGCTGGCGCATGGGCGCGCCGGTCACTTGCGCAATCTGGTGCGCAGCCTGCGCGCAAGCCGCACCCGCCCCGGCGAGCTGGTGATCGCGGTGCTGCAGGACGATCCCTACGACCTGCCAGATTGCGACTTCCCCGTTCGCCAGATCGTCGCGGGCCAAGGCGGCCTTGCGCTTTCCGCCGCGCGCAATGCGGCGGCATGGGCGGCGCGCGGGGACCGGCTGGTGTTCCTCGACGTGGATTGCATGGCGCATCCCGAACTGCTGGGCGATTACGCCGCCGCGATGGACCGGTCTGACGCAGCGAACGGGGCCGACGGGCTGTTCATGGGCGAGGTCGGCTATCTGCCAAGGGGCGCGCCGGTCGAAACGCTGGATTTCGCCGCGCTCGACGCCGTCGCCGTGCGCCATTCCGAACGCCCCGGCCCGCCCGAGCAGGCCGTCGGACCCTGCCGCGACTATCGCTGCTTCTGGTCGCTCAATTTCGCCATGCGCGCCGAGGCGTTCCGCAGCGTCGGCGGCTTCGACGAGGGCTATGTCGGCTATGGCGGCGAGGATACCGATTTCGGGCGAAGCTGCGCGGCGGCGGGCATGGATATCTGGTGGGTGCGCGGGGCGAAGGCCTATCACCAGTATCATCCGCATCACATGCCGCCGGTCCACCACCTCGACAGCGTGCTGCGCAATGCCGAATATTTCCGCCGCAAATGGGGCGAACCGACGATGCAGCACTGGCTGCGCGCCTTTCGCCTGATGGGGCTCGCCGAACCGCGCGAGACCGGCTGGACCCGGTGCCGCGACACGCGCGAGGAGGACCTCGAACTCACCCGCCAGCAGGCGCATCATCCCTATGCCAGCAGCGCGTCGGTGTTGCGCCAGCTGGAGGCGGACGCAGCCGCCGCGCAGCCTGCCGTGACTGCGGCGGGCTGAGGCTTGTAAAGCGATGATCAGCGATTATCATTTGATAATGGGTTATACGTCTCTCTTGCCACGCGGCTTTACGCGCAATTCGATACGGGATCGGTGAAGCGACCATGCAAGAGGATTATCCCAACAGCTGGCGCTTCCTGCGGGGGCGTGCGCGTCACGCGCTGACGCCGAACGAACGGCAGCTGATCGAAGAGATGATGGGCCCGTTCGAACGCTTGTCGCACGACAAGATCATCCTGGAGGCGGGGCAGCTCGTCGACCGCAGCACCTTTCTTGTCGAGGGCTATATGGCCCGCACGATTGAGCGTGACGGGCGGCGGCATATTGTGTCGATCCATGTGCCGGGCGATTTCGTCGACCTGCATGCCTTCGCGCTCAAACGGCTCGACCACACGGTCGTCGCGATCGGTCCGGCCAAGGTGGGCTATGTCACCCATGAAAAGCTTGAACGGCTGATCGCCACCCACCCGCATCTGGGGCGGATGTTGTGGTTCTCCACCCTGCTCGACGCCGCGATCCACCGCGAATGGATCCTGACGATGGAGCACTTGCCGATCGAGGGCCGCCTCGCCCATCTGATGGCCGAGCTGTGGCACCGGCTGTCCTTCGTGGACCTGGGCGACGAGGACGGTTTCAACCTGCCGCTGACGCAGGTGGAGATCGCGGACGCCTGCGGTACCACGCCGATCCACCTTAACCGCGTGGTGCGCAGCCTGCGCGAGGCCGGGATCATGGAGCTGACGCGCGGGCGGGTCACCATCCTCGACCGCGCGCGGCTGGAGCAGGCGGGCAAGTTCGACCCGGCCTATCTCTACGGCGAGGGAAGCCTGAAGCTGGGCGAGGAATTGTCGAAGGGCTGAGCGCTGAACGCGCTGTCAGGGTCGGGCCGTCAGGGACGGGCCGCTCAGGCCTTGTCCATCGCCAGAACGCTGTTGAAATGCCGCACGATCGCGGGATGGATCGGGCCGGTGAACCGCAGCCTGTCATCCCGCTGCGGATCGCGCGCGAAATGGAACGGGCCGACCGCGCCGACCCATAATTCGTGGCTGCCCTCGGGCACGGCGCCCGACACGATGCAATCCTCGCAGGACAGGCCGTGGAGGCAAAGCGGCACCATGCTGCCATCCGGCAGGACAAGCTCGGCAGGCACGAAAGGGCCGGGGACGATGGCGGACATGATGTTCTCTGCGAAATGAGGCTGCAATTTCCGCTGCAGTCAGTCCGCCCAATTGCTGACCCGCCAAAAGGTTCCCGCGACCGGACGCACATATGGCGCATCCGGTCGCAGGGAATTCACGTCAGTCCTGCTTGACCGCCGCGCGGTCCCAGAACCGCAATTGCTTGCACTGGTCGATGAATTTCGCGGCTGCGCCATTCGCATCGGCCAGTTCGACAAAGCCCTGGTCCATCTTTCCGGCGACGCCCGCACCCTTCAGCAATGGCATGGCGCCGGGTGCGTATCCGATGAACTTGGCATGCGCGAACGCGTCATTGACGAAGTCGATGCTGGGCTTGTCGTCGGCATAGTTCTTGCCCGCCTTCTCGCCCATCACCACCGCGACCGCGTCATAGAGCACCGACGGCGCTCCGTCGATCTTCTGGTCGGCGGCCTGCATCTTGCCGTCGGAAAGTTTCGCGCCGGTCACGTGCGGAGCGACCACCTCGACCATGCCGCCCTCGGACTTCACTGCCTCCATCAGCGCCGACACCATGCCGGCATCCGCGCCTTCCGCGATATACAGGCCCAGCTTGCGGCCCTTGAAGGTCTTGGGGCTGTTGGCAAGGATCGACAGCGGCTTGCTGGCGGGCAGATCGGTGATCGGTTCGCGCGCGGCGGGCATCTTGTCCGGCATGTCGGCCATGCCCAGCCCGTCGGCGACTTCCTTCGCCAGATCCTCGTCGATATTGCGCAGATGGCCGACCATCCGCTCGCGGATATGGACATGCTCGACCTTGCTGAGCTCGAACGTCAGCGCATTGGCCATGTGACCCTGTTCGATCTCGGTCTGCGAGACATAGAACTGCCGCGCCTGGCTGTAGTGATCGGCAAAGGTTTCGCTGCGCGCCCGGATCTTGGGACTTTCGACCGGCGCTTCATAGCTGGTGAACCCGTTCATCGGGCAGCCGCGCGGGCCGCGCGGTTCGCGGTTGTCGTCGGCGGGGCCGGTCCAGCTATTGGGCTCGTAATTGGCGCGGCCCTTGGGATTGGTCATCGCCATGTGCCCGTCCTGCTGGAAATGCCGCACCGGGCACTTGGGCGCATTGATCGGGATATGGGTGAAATTCGGCCCGCCCAGACGCTTCAGCTGCGTATCGAGATAGGAGAAATTGCGTCCCTGCAGCAGCGGATCGTCGCTGAAATCGATGCCGGGGACGATGTTCTGCGTGCAGAACGCCACCTGCTCGGTCTCGGCGAAGAAATTGTCGACATTGGCGTCCAGCGTCAGCGTGCCGATGATCTCGACCGGGACCTGTTCCTCGGGGATGATCTTGGTCGCGTCCAGCACGTCGAACTCGAAGGTCTCGGCAAACGCCTCGTCGAAGACCTGGATGCCAAGATCCCACGCGGGGAAATCGCCCGCCTCGATCGAATCCCACATGTCGCGGCGATGGAAATCGGGGTCCGCGCCATTGATCTTCACCGCCTCGTTCCAGACCACCGATTGCATGCCCTGATGCGGCTTCCAGTGGAACTTGACGAAATGCGACTTGCCCTCGGCATTGACCAGCCGGAAGGTGTGGACGCCGAACCCTTCCATGAAGCGCAGGCTGCGCGGGATCGTCCGATCGGACATGATCCACATCACCATGTGCATCGCCTCGGGCGTCAGCGAGATGAAGTCCCAGAAATTGTCATGCGCGGTCTGCGCCTGCGGAAAGCCGCGGTCGGGCGCGGGCTTGGCCGCGTGGATCAGGTCGGGGAACTTGATCGCGTCCTGAATGAAGAACACCGGGATATTGTTGCCGACAAGGTCCCAGTTGCCCTCGCTGGTGTAGAACTTGGTGGCGAAACCGCGCACGTCGCGCGCCAGATCGGGCGATCCGGCGCTGCCCGCCACGGTCGAGAAACGGGTGAAGGTGGGCGTCTTGACGCCGACCTCGTTGAAGATCGCGGCGCGCGAGAATTCGGGGATCGCCTTCTTCAGTTCGAAATGGCCGTGGATGCCATAGCCGCGCGCATGCACCACGCGTTCGGGAATGCGCTCGTGGTCGAAATGGAAGATCTTTTCGCGCGCGATATGATCTTCCAGCAATTGCGGACCGCGCCGTCCGGCGGTCAGCCAGTTCTGGTCGTCGGCGACGGGCGATCCCTGCGCCGTGGTCATCACCTCGTCTTCGTTGCGGGGCTTTTGGTGGTTGGCGCCGCCGTCGTCGAAATTGATATCCTCAGCCATCGGGCAATCTCCTAAATCAAGACTCCCGCAATGGATGGGCGCGGCTTTAGTTTCGGGAAATCGGGGCTTCCGCCGCATTGCCTGCCCGGACTGACGCTTTGCCGTGCTGCGCGGCCATGATCGCGGTCACCATGTCACGAACCGCGCGCAGCGGATGGCGCACGACGGGGGCGAAGGGCACATGCACGCCCCCCGGCGCATAGCCAAGCGCGGGATAGCACAGCGCGCTGTGCTGCGCGCTCGCCGAATAGCGGCGATTGCCGTTCGCCACCTCTATCCGCGTGTCGCACGGGCCGAGGCCGAGGAACGCGAACATCGCATCGCGCACGGCGGCAGGCGAACCGACCAGATCTTCATAGCGCACGATCATCACGCCATGGAGATGCTCGATATCCGCGAACACGATGTCATGCGCGTCGCACCAGTGGCGCGGAAAGCGGCGCTCCTCGACATCGATCCATTTGCGCATCGCCTCGGTCGTGAACGCCGGGTGGCGGGTGACGACGATGAATTGCGCCAGCGGGAACAGCGCCTGCAGCAGCCGCATGCGGGTGAAATTGACGGGCGACTTTTCGACCCGCCACGGTTTGCCCGGATCGAACCACGGCGCCCAGTCGGCCTCCAGCCGCTCGCGCGTGTCCATCCGGTCGAGCGCGCAGCCCTCGACATGATGCTGCGCGGGATCGGTCGCGAAATGGCCGGGGATGCCGTGCCGCGCCGTATGCGGGATTGCGCCCTGCAGATAGCAGCCCTCGTTCTCCGGAACCGGCGCGCCTTCGATCGCGGCGATGTCGGGGTGTTCGGCCAGCAGGCTGGCGACAAGGCTGGTGCCCGACCGGTGCAGCCCGCCCACGAATATATAGCGATGCGCGGGGCCATGCGCGGGCCCGCGCGGCTTCACGCGACCGCCCGGCATTCGGTATCGGCACCATGGGAAACGGCCGCGATGGCGGCGCGGTACAGGCGTTCATAGCCCGCGACCATCGCCTGCAGCGAAAAACATGCCTCCGCCCGCGCCCGCGCCATGCCGGGGGCAAGCCGGGGTGGATGTTGCATGGCCCGCGCCAGCGCGGCGACATCGCCTGCGGGCACGATGACACCGCAATCGCGCACCACTTCGGACAGCGCGCCGCGGTCAAAGGCGATCACAGGAATGTCGCAGGACAAGGCCTCCGCCGCGACAAGGCCGAAGGGTTCGTCCCATGCGGGCGTCACCACCACCGCACGCGCCGCCGCGACCTTCGCCTGCAGCGCCGCGCGGTCCAGATGGCCGATATAGCGGCGGCGGCCGTCCAGCAGCGGGGCGACATGCTGTGCGAAATAGATCTCGTCCTCCACCGTCCCCGCGATGTCGAGCTCGGCGCCTGCCGCATGCGCAGCGGCAAGCGCATCGGCGGTGCCCTTGTTCGGCGTGATCCGGCCCGACCACAGGAAACGGCCGCCCTTCTCGCCCGGCTGCCAGAACGCCGTGTCGATCCCGTTGTGCACCACGCCGAGATTGCTCGCCGGACGCTGCAGCCACAGAGGCAGCTGGCTGGCGGAGGTAACGCTGAACTGCAGCCGCTCGTCGCCGATGGCGCGCATTACCGCGTCGCGCATGATGCCGAAGGGCGGCACATGCTGCGATGTCAGCATGGGCATGCTGTCGCGCGCGGCCCAGTCGATCAGATCGGGGAACAGCGCATTATTGTGGACGACGTCGAAGCCGCCCGAGAGGATCGCCTCCCAGCCGCGCGCAAAGGAATCGTGCTGATAGCGCGCCAGTTCCTCGGTCCCGCGCCAGCGCGCCCATGGCAGCACATCCTCGTAAGGATCGTCGCAGATCGCGTTGAGCGGCGCGGCGGTTTCGCTGCCATCCGCGGCGAACAGCACGATGTCGTGGCCCGCGTCCGACAGCGCCTTGCACAGCGCCGCGCAATGCGCCTCCATCCCGCCTGCGAAGGGTTCCGCTATGGCGAAACGGATATGCCCGACGACGGCGATCTTCACGCGCGCTTCGACCCTTGGCGTTTCACTGGTCCTTGCCGGTCAGATCCGCGGCATCGCGGTCCTTCTTGGGATATTGCTCGGGGTCGACCGAATCCTCCTTGCGCAGCTCGTTATACAGCTTGCTGTTGCGTTCGGGCCGGTCGGTCGTGGGCATGTCCGACGGGTCCTTGTCGGGCATCGCCTGCTTTTCGATCTTGTCCTGCTTGTCGCTCATGGGTCTTTCCCTTTTCGGTCTGTGCGGTCAGTCGATGCGGTAATCGATCGGTTTGAAACTGCCGCCATTGCTGTCATAGGCCGAACATGCCGTCAGCCCGATCACCAGGTCGCGGTGCGCCAGCAGGGTGATGCGGTCGCCCGCCCGGCTCGACGGCGGCACGACGGACACGCCGCCATCCGCCGCGATCGGCACATTCATGAAACAGTTGAAGGCGACCGGGATCTGGTCTTCCCCGATTCCATAGGGGGCCAGCGCCTCAGCCAGATTGCCAAAACAGCCGCGGTGCACGGGCTTGCCCGGATAGAAATGCCGGAACGTCGCCTCGCTGCACGGGGTCAGCAGGAAATCGTGCCGACCGACCGTGTCCTCCTCGATCGAGAGCAGCACGTTCGAGCGGTTCGACCACAGCCGGTTGCCGGTGGTCAGCGCGATCGTCTCTTCATAATCGAAGGTCCGCCCGTTCGAGATCACCTCGCCCACGTCTCCGCGCACAAAGGCGAGCAGGTCGGACACCTGCTGTCCTTCGGGGTCGATCACCGTCAGCCGCTGGCCTTCTGCCAATTCAAAGGCCACACCGCTGCGGGGCGCGATCCGGGTTGCGGCCTGCCGGTCGAGGGTCTTCGTGTCGGCGGTCATCCGGGTCTCCATGGCGTCGCGGGTTTCCGTCTCAACCTAAGGTCAGCGCGATGGTTCCGCCTTTTCGCCGCGCTTTTCGCCCGGCCGTTCCTTCGCGTCCGCCGCCGGAGACGACGACCACACGACATCGTCCAGCAGCCCCGCATCGTCGAAGCCTGCCTCCTGCCGGGGGATCACGGTCATGGTGCCGTCGTTCTCCAGCACGACCCAGTTCGCCTCGTCCGGACGGACATAGCCCCGCCCTCGCAGATACGAGAATATCTCGTGCCGCGAGATCCGCTCGCGCCGCATGTCCTCTTCCAGCAGCCGCCCCTTGTGGACCAGCAGCCGGGGCCGGGCGCGCACCATTTTTTCGAACCATTCGCTGCGGCAGGCAAGCCACGCGGTGGCCCATTGCAGGAATCCGATGACCGCGATGGCAAGGATCACATCGGCAAGGCTGACGTTCTTGAGCAAGATCCCGCTGGCGGCAAGGCTGCCCACGGTGATCGAGATCATCCAGTCGAAATTGCTCATCTGCCCGGTCGCGCGCTTGCCCAGCAGGCGGATCAACACGACGATGACGACGAATAATATGGCCGCCGATATCCCCGCGCTGGCGAGGCGTTCGATGGAATTGTAAAGCATGTCCGGGTCGTCGGTCATTCGGGCCCTCGCAAAAATCTCGTGTCTGTTTCCTTTCTTTGCAACGCGTTAGGCTGGCGGTCGATCCGGCGGCAGTCGCGTCATGGCGGCATGCAGCGGCCGGGCGCATAGGGCGAAACCATATTTACAAGGCTTTGCAATATCGCCATCGCCCTCCCCTGCCGGGAAGCAGCCTGCCGGGAAACAGCTCGCCGGGACAGGGATGCGTCATATCGGATGCCTGCGCCGACGAAGCATGTCCAAGCTGAGGCACCGGCAATGAACCCTTAAGTGCCCGGCGGTAGAGCGGTCCGATTCTGATGGAAAAAGCTGTTGCCGGATCGATGGTACGTATTGTCGACGATTTCGCGAAACTGACCGATGCCGAGCGTGCTGGCTGGAACCGCCTGGAGAGGCAGCCGGGCATTGCCGAGCCGTTCCAGTCGCTGTTCTATAACGAGAGCTGGTGGGAGCAATTCGGCCGCATGGGCGGCGCCAACCGGAAATTGCAGATTTTCCTGGTCGAGGACGGGCGCGAAATCATCGGCGTCTTCCCGATGCTTCGGCAAAATCTGGTGGTCAAGGGCGTGCCCGTCCTCAGCTATCTGCAGCCGCTGGGCGCCGACAACATATTGACCGAATTGAGGACGGGCCTCGTCAAAGAGGGCCATGCACACGCCGCCTATTCGGCGTTCGTTTCCTATGTGCAGACGCATTATACCCATTGGGACGTCATCTCGCTGCCGGCGGGTCCGCCTGAAGTTGCGGATCTTTACGACGCGGTTTCGATCCCGCACCCGACGCGCCCGCTGGTCGAGAGTTTCGTGGTGATGCTCGAACCCGACCTTGCGTCATTCCGCTCGGCGATGAAGCGCAACATCAGGGAATCGATCCGCAAATGCTATAACAGCGCCAAGCGGGACGGCGTCGACCTGCAGTTCCGATGCCTGCGCGATTCCGGCTCGATCGGTGCTTTTCTTCCCGACTTCTATCGCCTTCACGCCCTGCGCGCGAACCAGACGCATGGAACCCGCCACCGCAATGTCTTCGAGGAAGACTATGCGCGGCAGTTCATCGCGACCCTCGCGAGCGATCCCGACAGCTCGGGCTTGCGCCTTTTCCTGATGCAGCATCACGACAGGGTTGTCGCAGCCAGGCTCGGTTTCGAGACCGAGGATGGGCTGTATCTCTATTACTCGGGTTACGAAGCCGAATTCGGGAAATACAGCGTGATGACGACCCTGGTCTACGAGGTCATCAAACAGTCGATCGAATCCGGCAAGAAAGCCGTCAACCTGTCGGTAGGCCGCGACGTTTCCAAGACCCGCTGGTCTCCCCGGGAACAGGAATATCGCTGGAACCTGATGTTCAGGCCCACCATGCGCGGACTGATGGCAAGGTTTGCGATCCTGTCCATGATGCGTCTGGAATATGCGGGCTATCTGCCGGCGCTAAGGCTCTCGTGACATAGCGGGCAGTTCGCGGATCGATCCTCTTTTTCACCCGCCCGTCCAGCCGCCGCCAAGCGCGCGGAACAGATCGATCTGCGCCAAGGCGACGGCGCGGCGCGCGGCGGCAAAATCGGCTTCGGTTTCGGCCAAGGTGCGTTGCGCATCCAGAGAGGCCAGCGCGTCGATCTGGCCGCGGCTCTGGCGCGCAAGGCTGACCTTCGCCGCGCGGTCCGCCGCATCGCGCGAGGCGGCCAGCCGCTCTTCGCTCACCAACGCGTTGCGATAGGCGGATAGCGCGGTTTCCGTCTCTTCCAGCGCGCGCAGCACGGTGCCGTCGAAACGCGCGAGATCGGCGTCCGCATCCGCCCGCGCGGCTTCGATGCGGGCGCGCACGGCCTCCTGGTTCGGGAATGCCCACTGGATCAGCGGGCCGACCAGCCAGCCCAGCGGCCCGGACCCCAAGACGGGCATGTCGCCCAGCGAAGTGGTCGATACCGCCGCGCCCAGGCTGATGCGCGGGTAGAGATCCGCCGTCGCCACGCCGATGCGCGCCGTATCGGCCGCCAGCCTGCGCTCCGCCGCCTTCACGTCGGGACGCCGGGCCAGCAGCATCCGCCCGTCGCCCACGGGGATCGGCTGCGAGACATCGGGCGTCGTCCGGCGCCGCAGCGCATCGGCGGGCAGCTCCTGCGGCGTGCGCCCGGTCAGCGTCGCCAGCCGGAACAGCGCGGCATCGCGGCGCGCCATCAAGGGCGGGATTGTCGCGGCCCGCGCCTCGCGCAGCTGGGTCAGGCGCAGCACGTCGAGCTTCTGGTTCAGGCCGCGCTCGAAACGCGCATGGGTGATGCGTTCGGATCGGGCCAGCAAATCCACCATCGACTGCGCCACCGCGATCTGCTGCGCGCTGGCCGCCGCGTCGACATAGGCCTGCACCGTATCGGCGACGACCATGACGCGCACCGCATCGGCGTCCTGACGCGCGGCACCCTCATCGGCGCGCGATGCCTCGATCCCGCGCGCGACGCGGCCGAACAGGTCCAGCTCGTAACCCGCCGCGAATTCGCCCGCGATGCGGCGTCCCTCGCGGTCGATGCCCGGCAGTGTCTCGCTTTCCGAGACGCGGCCATAGCTGCCCGAAGCCGAGACCTTCGTCTGCGGCAGCGCCTCTCCCCACGATCCGCGCAAAGAGGCGCGCGCCCGTTCGATCCGCGCAAGGGCGACGCGAATGTCGGTATTGGCGGCCAGCGCATCCTCGACCAGCGCGTCGAGGACCGGATCGTCATAAAGCGTCCACCAGTCATCGGCGGGCGCATCGGCGGTGACATCCGCCGTCTGCACCCCGACGAACGGCGCAGAGGCGGTGGGCGGTATCGCCGGTGCGATATGATCGGGCCCCACGGTGCAGGCGGTCAGCGCGCTCGCCGACAGCAGCGCGGCAATGGTCTTGTTCATGCGGAACATCTCTCTGGCTCCTTTCATTCCGCCGGGATCGCCAGCGGATCGTAATCGCGCGGCTGTTTCGGGCGGGGCGTCTCCGCATTCGGACGGGGGCCGCACCGCAGCGCCTCGGCCAAATTGCGGCACACGACATAGAAGGTGGGGGTGAACAGCAGGCCAAAGCCGGTGACGCCCGCCATGCCGAAGAACACCGCCGTGCCCAAAGCCTGCCGCAGCTCCGACCCGGCACCGCTGGCGATGACCAGCGGAACCGCGCCGAGAATGAAGGCGAAGGACGTCATCAGGATCGGGCGCAGCCGGGTGCGCGCGGCCTGCACCGCGGCCTGAACCGGCGAAAGGCCCTGCTCTTCCTCCGCCTGCTTTGCGAATTCGACCACGAGGATCGCGTTTTTGGCCGCCAGCGCGATCAGCACCACAAGGCCGATCTGGGTCAGGATATTATTGTCCATCCCCCGCAGGTTCACGCCCAGCATGGCCGCGAACAGGCACATCGGCACGATCAGGATGATCGCCAGCGGCAGCGTCAGGCTTTCATATTGCGCCGCCAGCACGAGGAAGACGAACAGCACCGCCATGCCGAACACCACGCCCGCGGTATTGCCCGCGATCGACTGCTGATAGGCGATGCCGGTCCATTCGGCGCCATAGCCCGCCGGCAGCGTTTCGGCGGCGACCTTTTCCATCGTCGCCAGCGCCTGTCCGGTGGAATATCCCGGCGCGACGCTGCCATCCACCTCGATCGCGCGCTGGAGGTTGTATCGCACCACGCGGTAGGGGCCGGTCCTGTTCTCGAAGGTCGCGACCGAGCCGATCGGCACCATCGATCCGTTGCTCGACCGCGTCTGCAGGTTCGCGATATCCGCGACCGAATTGCGCGATCCGGCATCGGCCTGCGCGGTCACGCGATATGTCCGGCCCAGCAGGTTGAAGTCATTGATGAAGGTTGACCCCAGATAGGTCTGCAGCGTCGAGAAGATATTCTGCGGCGGCACGCCCAGCATGTCGGCCTTGCGCCGGTCGATATCGGCATGGACGCGCGGCGACCCCCGGTTGAACAAGGTATAGACCTGCTGAAGCTCGGGCTGCGTGTTCGCCTGCGCCAGCAAGGCCTGCGCCGCCTTCTCAAGCTCGGCATAGCCCTGCCCCGACCGGTCCTCGACGATCATACGGTAGCCGCCGGGCGGGACGATGCCGTTGATCGTGGGCGGCGGGAGGAGGATGATGCTGGCCTTGTCGTAACCCGCCAGCGCTTCCTGCGCCTTGGCCATGATGCTTTCCTCGGTCACGCCCAGTTCGGCGCGCTTTTCGAAACTTTCGAACGGGAAATAGATCGCCCCGGAATCGGGCGAGGCGGTGCGCGACGGGCCGTTGAAGCCCGCGAACATCACCGCGCCGCGTATCCCCTTGCCGGGCAGGATCTTCTCCGCCACCTCGCGCGTCACCTCGTCGGTGCGCGACAGGGACGAACCCGGCAGCAGGAAGATCGCGGCGAGGAAATAGCCCTGATCCTGCTGCGGGATGAAGCCCGCGGGCGTCGCCCAGAACAGACCGCCCGTCGCGACGATCAGCGCGGCATAGCCCGCCATCATCCGTGCCGGACGCTTCACCAGCCGCAGCGTCAGCCTTGCATAGGCCTCGCTCATCCGCTCGAACCCATGGTTGAACCGGTCGCCTGCACCCTGCAGCACGCGCCGCCAGCGCGGGGCATCGTCCGCCACGCGGTGCTTCTCGCGCAGCAGGATCGCCGCCAGCGCGGGCGATAGGGTGAGCGACACGATCAGCGAGATGACCGTCGCGGTCGCGATGGTGACGGCGAACTGCTTGTAGAACTGGCCCGAGATGCCGTCGATGAACAATGTCGGGATGAACACCGCGCACAGCACCAGCACGATGGCGACCAGCGCGCCCGACACCTCGTCCATCGACCGGCGCGCGGCCTCAAGCGGTTTGACGCCTTCCTCGATATAGCGCTCGACATTCTCGACCACCACGATGGCGTCGTCGACCACGATGCCGATGGCCAGCACCAACCCGAACAGCGACAGATTGTTGAGCGAATAGCCCGTCGCCGCCAGCATGATCGCGGTGCCGACCAGCGACACCGGGATCGCGACGATGGGGATCACCGCCGCCCGCCAGTTCTGCAAAAAGACCAGTATGACGAGCACGACCAGCACCGCCGCCTCGAACAATGTGTGATAGACCGCGTCGATCGACTGGCCGATGAACTCGGTCGGGTTGTAGATGACCGAATATTCCAGGCCTTGCGGGAAATCCGCGGCCAGCGCGTCCATTTCCTCCCGCACCGTCTCGGCCGCGTCCAGCGCGTTCGAACCGGGGCGCTGCAGCACCGCGATCACCACGGTCGGATTGCCCGACAGGTAGGTGTTGAGCGAATAGTCCTGCGCGCCCAGTTCGATCCGCGCGACATCCTTCACGCGGATCTGTCCGCCGCCTGCATCGCTGCGCACGATGACATTGCCGAACTCCTCCGGCGTGGTCAGCCGGCCCTGCAACTCGACGCCGAGCTGATAGGCTCCCGCACTGCCTGAGCCGCCGTCATAGGGCGGCTGTCCCAGTGCGCCTGCCGAGACCTGCACGTTCTGCGCGCGCAGGGCCGAGACGATCTCGTCCGCCGTCAGATTGCGCGCGGCGGCCTTGTCCGGATCGATCCAGATGCGCATGCCGTAATCGCGCGCGCCGAACATCTGCACGTCGCCCACCCCGTCCAGCCGCGCAAGCCGGTCCTTCACCCGCGTCAGCGCATAGTTCGACAGATATTCGCGGTCATAGGTGCCATCGGGCGACTGAAGGTTCACGATCATCAGGAAGTCGGGCGAGGACTTCTTGGTCACCACCCCCATCGCGCGCACCGATTCCGGCAGGCGCGGCTCGGCAATGGCGACGCGGTTCTGGACCAGCACCTGCGCCTCGTCGAGGTCGGTGCCGATCCTGAAGGTGACGGTGATCGTCACCCTGCCATCGCCGGTCGATTGCGAATCCATGTAGAGCATGTCGTCGACGCCGTTGATCTCCTGCTCGATCGGCGCGGCGACGGTGTCGGCCACGGTTTCGGCCGAAGCGCCCGGATAGGTGGCCGTGACGGTGACCGTCGGCGGCACCACGTCGGGATATTGCGTAACGGGCAGGCCGATGAAGGCGAGCGCACCCACCACGGTGATCAGCACCGCGATGACGCCCGCGAAAATCGGCCGGTCGATGAAGAACCGGGAAAATCGCATGGGTTTCGTCCGTGAAATATGTGACCCGGCCAATGGCTGGGTGTAATTGTCTTTATGCGAGGCGCGCGCGCCTATTCGGCGATGGTCGCCTGCGCCGCGGCGGGTTCGCTGGGCGAAGGCGTTGCGGACGTGTCTTGCGCCGCGAAGGCGATTCGGCCGCGCTTGCTGTCGACCTTCGAACCGGCGGCGGCCGCCGCGAAGTTCGAGATCACCACCCTGTCATTTGGCGAAAGGCCCGAGCGAATGACCCGCAGGCCCCGCACCAGCGGTCCCGGTTCGACGGGCTTCGCCGTGACGACATCGTCCTTGCCGACAATCAAAACCATTTTGCGCGCCTGATCCGACTGGACGGCGGCGTCGGGGACCAGCAGCGCCCTGGCAGTCCCGGCTTCGGCCAGACGCATGTCGCCGAACAGGCCGGGCCGCAGGAACCCGTCGGGATTGCGGAAGACCGCACGGGCACGGATGGTGCCCGAATTCGGGTCCAGCGTGTTGTCCGTGAAGTCAAGCCTGCCCTCCCAGCGGTAATCGGCCTCGTCCTGCAGGCGCACCTGTACGCGGCCTGCCTCGTCGCCGTCATCCGATTGCCGCCGGGTCTTGAGGTAAAGCGCCTCGGACGCGTCGAAGGTGAAATAGATCGGGTCGAGCGCGTTGATCGTGGTCAGCAGGCTCGCCCCCGCGCCGTTCTCGCCCGAGACGAGATTGCCGACATCGACGCGCCGGTCCGAGATCTGGCCCGAGATCGGCGCGCGCACCGTGGCAAATTCGACGTCGAGCGCGCGCTGGTCGGCGCGTGCCCTCGCCGCCGCCAGCGCGGCGCGGGCGGAACTCACGCTTGTCTGCAATTGCTCGACCTCGCTTTCGGCCATGGCTTCGTCGCCGGTCAGCCCGGCCACGCGGTCATAGTCCGATTGCGCCAGTGCCAGCGCGCTTTGCGCGGCGGCGACATCGGCGCGCGCCTCGGCCAGCGCGGCGCGATAGGGGCGCGGGTCCACGGTGAACAGCGGCTGCCCTTTGCGGACGAACTCGCCGTCGCGGAAATGGATCGCCGTGATCGCGCCCGACACGCGGGGACGGACCTCCACCATCTCGCTGGGCGCGAAACGGCCGATATAGTCGTCCCATTCGGTCACCTCGCGGACGATGGGGCTGGCGATGGTGACGACCGGTACGGGCGGCGGCGCGGCCTCGGCGGAATTGCCGCCAAGAAAATGCCAGCCGAGCCCGGCGAGCAGGGCGGCGCCCAGTCCGGCGAAAGCCAGAGCGCGCTTTCGCGGGCGGCGGGCGGGCCGATTATCGCGGGCTTCGCCGATCCGGGTCTGGAACGTGTCGAGGGGTGTCTGGATGGTCATGGGGCAGTCTTTTCAATGCGGGCGCCGAACGAACGGCGGATGATGGTGAGGATTTCGTCGATCTGGTCGCGGCTGAGCCCGGCGGCCCTGGCTTCGCTGATGGCCCTGGCTTCGCTGATGGCCCTGGCTTCGCCGATGGCGCGGGCGGGCGGGTTCGCTTCGCGGTGCCAGGCGGTCACGGCCAGTCGGCGGACCGCCTCCAGCGTCTCGTTGGCGAGCGCGGGCGAGGCCCGTTCCCGCCCCATGAAAAGCCGGACGAGCCATCCGTGCTTGCGCCGCGGTTTCAGCGTGTCGAGCGCGTCGGTGCGCGCGATTTCGACCACCCGGCGTTCCAGCGCGCTCAGGACGGGAGCGGCGGGATCAGCCGCCGGATTGGCGGTCGCAGCCTTGGCCGGGGCCATGAGCGACAGGGAATGTTCTTCGGGAAGGAACATGATGGCTTACCTCTTGCGCGTGGGCCGGGCACGCGGCTGACGGTTCCCGAAAGCGCGGTCTGCGCCCGGGCGGCATGAAACGGGACGCATGTCTCCCGGCCCGGAAAACGGTTTTCCGGACACGAAGCATGCTCGATTTTGAAAGGCGGCCCGGCGCTGGACCGGGCCGGGGGTTTAGCCGGTCATCGCCGGCGCAGGGGCAGTGTGCATCGCGTTCTCCGGCTGGCCGCAGACATGAATGGCAGGTTTATGTACCAGACGGTATCTATTGCGGCGCAGCAGAAAGTCAATGCGCTTTCTGTACCAGGCGGTAATTTATTTTTCGGGCGATTGAAATCGGGCGGGATTTTCTGCGCCGCGACCGGCCCTAGCGGTCGGACCAGACGGCCAGGAACATGTCCACGATGCCTTCCAGCTCCTCGCGCGGCGCGCCCGCCTGTGCGCGGACCTGCATGCCCTGAATGACCGTGATGATATAGCGGGCCAGCGTCGCCGGATCGACGGAGGGGGACAGGTCGCCTTCCGCCTTCGCACGCTCGAACCGTTCGATCAGCGCGGTTTCGGAAGACTTGCGCCGTTCGATCACATGGTCGCGGATCGAGGCATCCTCGGCCTTGCAACCGATCATGCTCATCACCCCCATGCAGCCCTGCGGATCCTGCGCATTGGCATGGGTGTCCACCGCGCCGCGCAAGAGCCGTTCGGCCACGCCGCGCGCGGTCGGTGCCTCGATCGCGGCACCGATATAGGCCAGCTTCTCACGCTCATAGAGGTCGAGCGCCTGCTTGAAGAGCGCTTCCTTGTTGCCGAAGCACGAATACAGGCTGGGCTTTGCGATGCCCATCGCATCGGTCAGCATGGCGAGCGACGCGCCTTCGTAGCCCTGCTGCCAGAACACGCGCAGCGCCGCTGCCAGCGCCACGTCGGGATCGAACTCGCGCGGGCGGCCCTTGGTCTTCGTGTTGAGATCGGAGCATTCCATACCGGCCGGTATATAGGTGTTTGGCGCCATTCGTCCAGTGCCTGTGCCAGTGCCAGTGCAGCGCGGCGCCCCGAACATTCCGACGCCGCGAAAATTTATTCTCGGCAGACTGCATCCACTCGCGCCCCGGCTTCGTAGCTTCCCCCGCGACACATCCATGGGCGCCAATCCGGACGGCCCGCGATGCATCGCCAAAGCAGCAGAGGGAGCAATGCGGTGCAGAACTGGAAGAAAGTCACGATAGCGGGCGCGGGGCTGGCGATGGCCGCCGGCGCGGCGCTGGTCCTACCCGGGCTGGGCGGCATGGCGGCCGACCACCTCGACCCGCCCGCGCGAACCGATCCCAGCGTGGATTCGACGCCCGACAGGGCCGCCGACATCGCCGATCTTTATGCGTTTCACACCGACAGCTCGGTCGTTCTGGCGCTGACCTTCGCGGGGCCGCAGGCCACCAGCGAGCCGGCGACCTACGACCGCGACGTGCTCTACACCATCAATATCTCGAACGCGGGCGAGCGGACCGATGCGGAAATTCCGCTGCGCATCCGTTTCGCACCCGGAGATGCGGACGGAACCTATGGCGTGCAGGTCGAAAATCTGCCCGGCGTCACCGGCGCGCTGAGCGGACCGGTCGAACAGGTGCTTTCGCAGGACGGCGTCCGCGTCGAGGCGGGGCTGTTCGACGATCCGTTCTTCTTCGACCTGCAGGGCTTCAAGGACACGGCGGCGACCGGCACGCTGATGTTCGACAGCACGCGCGATTTCTTTGCCGGCCAGAACCTGACGGCGGTGGTCATCGAAATTCCCCGCGATCGCATCGCCAATGGCGCAAACCCGATCGATGTCTGGGCCACGACCGCACGTTTCGGAGGACAGCTGTGATGAACACCGATTTTACCCGCCCGACGTTAAAGCTGGCCATGGCTGCCCCCGTTGCGATTGCGATGGCGCTGGCCGGATGCAGCGACAATGACCGCATGGACGACGACCCGGTCATGGCCCCCTCGCCCATGCCCGCACCCACCCCGGCGCCGACGCCGGCACCGACCACGACCTATGACGTGACCGCCTGCCTGACGCAGGAAGTCGCGCCCGGCGTATCGGTGGCCGATCTGATCGTGCCGGATACGCTGACGCTCGACCTGTCCGCGCCCTCGGGCTTTCCGAACGGTCGCCGCCTTCCCGATCCGGTCATCGACGTGACGCTGGCGGTGATCTTCCTCGACCTTGGAACGCACAGCCCGACCACGCTGGCCGAGGTTCCGGTCAATCCGCCGGGCAACGACGTCCAGTATAATCCCGCCTTCCCCTATCTGGCCGCACCGCAAGGCAATCCGCCGCTGGCATCGGGGGGAAGCGGCTTTGACTTCCGCACCGATGCACCGGGCGATTATGTCCGTGTCGACCGCATGGGCATGCCCGCCGTCGCCACCGCGCTGATCGGTTCGGACGTGAAGACCGCCTATAACGACGCCGATCCCGCCGACGATGCGGCAGGCGATTTCGTACCCGAGCTCACCGAGCAGCTGACCGGGCTTACCAACGCGCTGGCCGACGATCTGATCGACCTTGGCCTGACGCCATGCGCGATGCCCGAAAGCTGATCGGAGAGTTGATGCCGGAGGCGATGCATTGACTGCTACCCATCAGCAGGCATCGGTCATGACGGCATCGGGGGCAAGGGGCAGGCGGTCCGTGATGTTCCCGCGCGCGGCCGTCCTGCTTCTTGCCCCGATCGCGGTGGTCGGGGCCGCCGTCCTGCTGGAAGGCAGGACCGGCGTGCCGGGCGAAGCCGCGCCGACGAACATCGACATCCAGCCATCGGTCCTGTCCGGCCCCATGCTCGGCCCGGCGGATTATCCGGCCATGATCGAGGATGCCGAGAGACGCATCGCGCTGGGGGAAGAGCGTGTGTCCAACGGCCAAGGCGAATGGCTGCGCGCCGAGACGCTGGCGGCGGGTCTGCTGGCGCGGTTCGATCTGGCCGCCGATTATGCAGACCTTGCACGGGCGCAGCAAATACTGGCCGATGCACAAGCGCTCGCGCCCGAGGGATCGGGTCCCAGCCTGCGCCGCGCATCCGCCGCGATGAAGGCGCACGATCTTGCGCTGGCAGAGCGGCAACTGGCGGTGTTCATGGGTCAGGCGGTGCCGCCATCACGGTCCGACCGCGCCGAAGTGATGGCGATGCGCGGCGATATCGCGTTCTATCGCGGCGATCAGGCGCTGGCCGACCAGCTCTACCGCCGCGCCCGCGAAAGCGATCCCGCTGCAGACCAGTCATGGCGGCAGGCGGTGCTGGCGCTGTCCCGAGCCGAGTACGATCACGCCATCATGTCTTTCGCGCAAATGGCAGGGCCGCGGGCCACGCCCTTCACCCGCGCCCGCCTCGCGCTGCGCATCGGCGCGGCGGAAAGCGCGCGGGGCAACTGGGGGCGGGCGCTCGCCTTCTACAGGGCGGCCGATGGGTTGTTTCCCGGATACTGGCTGACCAAGGCCCATCTGGCCGAAGCCCATGCGTTGAACGGCGACATGGCGCGCGCGCTGCCCTTGATGACCGAGGCGGCCGAACTGTCCGATGCGCCCGAAGCGATGGACGCACTCGCGATGATGTATCGCAGCCGGGGCGAGCGCGCGCAAAGCCGGGCATGGGCGCAGCGGGCGGGGGCGATCTGGCAGCAACGCATGCAGCAGGCCCCGGACGCAGCGGCAGCGCATGCGGCGGAACACGAACTCGTCTTCGGATCGCCCGAGCGCGCAAGGGTGCTCGCGCGCCGCAATCTGGACGCGCGTCCCTATGGCGAGGCGCGGCTGCTCTATGCCAACACCCTTATGGCCGTGGGCGAGATCGAGGCCGCCCGCGCCGAACTGGCCGCCGCCGAGCGCGGAGGGTGGCGCAGCGCGACGCTCTATGCCGCGATGGCCAATGCCGCCGCGATGGCGGGCGATGCCGAGGCTGCTGCCAAGGCGCGCGAACAGGCGCTGGCGATAAACCCCCGTATATTCACACCGGAAGCGAGGCTTGCATGGCTGGGTCACGGATAAGAACCGCGTGGTGCCTGATCGCGGCCATGCTGTTGGCGTTGTTCGCCCAGCCCGCCCTCGCGCATCTGACGCCCAATAGCGAGATCACCCTGACCGTCCAATCGGACGAGGTGGTCGCCGACATCATCATTCCGCGTTCCGAATATGCCTATGCCAGCGGCAATGGCGTATCCGGCGATGCGGCGTCTCTGCGGGCCGCGCGCGCCTATCTGTCGGACCGGTTCGCCTTGTCCGGCGCGGACAGCGATCCATGGCCGCGGCAGATCGAGAGCCTGCGTTTCGCGCAGGTGCAGGGTCCGCCCGATCTGCTGGCGCGCGTCCGCTTCACGCCGACGCCGCCGAAACCGGGCCGCTTCGTCCTGCGCTGGTCCGCCGTGATCGACGAAGTGCCCGACCATTTCGCGCTGGTCGTCGTGAAATCGGCAGGCGACAGCCGCGTCATCGGCGCGCTGCGGCATGACCGGCAGGAAATCGCGGTCGATCCCGTGCCCTCCTCATGGGCCGCCTTTACCAGCGCGGTTTCGCTGGGCGCGATCCATATTGCCGAGGGATACGATCATCTGCTGTTCCTGCTGGCCTTGCTGCTGGCGGCTCCGCTGATCGCGCGGGGTTCGCGCTGGGACGGGATCCGGACGATGCGCGGCACTTTTTCGCGGCTTGTCCGGATCACCCTCGGTTTCACGCTGGGCCATTCGGCTACGCTGGTGCTGGCCGGGCTGACCGCCATCGAACTGCCCTCCGCGCCGGTCGAGGCGGCCATTGCCTTTTCGGTCATACTGACCGCCGTGCACGCGATCCGCCCGATCTTTCCAGGGCGCGAGGCATGGGTTTCGATAGGCTTCGGCCTGATACACGGCCTCGCCTTCGCGACGCTGCTGGCCGAGACCGATGCGCAAATGGCGCAGAACCTGCCGTCGCTACTGGGCTTCAATCTGGGCATCGAACTGGTCCAGCTGGCCGTGCTCGCGGTCGCGGTTCCGCCGCTGATGCTGCTGGCCCGCAGGCCCCGCTTTTCGCAATATCGCACCGCCGCGGCGGTCGGCATCGCGCTATGCGGAAGCTGGTGGCTGGTCCAGCGCGTGCCCCCCGCCCTCGCCCTCGCCCTCGCCCTCACCCTCGCCTGATCGAATGCGGCTTGCCACGGCGCGCAATGCGTATAGGTTCGGCGCATGAACCGGGGGGATGACGGGTCGGCGCAGCGACGCCAGGCATTGGCCGCGGCGGTCGAACAGGTCGCCCATGGCGACCGCGCCGCGCTCAAGACCGTCTATGACATGACCTCGGCCAAGCTGCTCGGCGTGATCCTTCGCATCGTGCGCGACCGGGAAACGTCGGAAGACGTTCTGCAGGACGTGTATGTCAAGGTCTGGCGCCGCGCGGGCCGCTTCGATCCTGCCGTCGCCAGCCCCGTGACATGGCTGTGCGTGATCGCGCGCAATGCGGCCATCGATTGTGCCCGCCGCGAAAGCCGCGGCGACCCCGTCGTGTCCCGCCCTGCCGAGGCGATGGAAGAGATCGAGGACGACGCCATCGCCGCCGACGATTTCCTGTGCGACATGGAAGATCACGAACGCGTCCGCCTGTGTATCGAGCAATTGCAGAACGAACATCGCCGCACCATCCGCCTCGCGTTCTTCGACGGCCTCAGCCATTCGCAGCTGGCCGAACGGATCGGCGCTCCGCTGGGCACCGTCAAAAGCTGGATCCGCCGCGGCCTTGCCAGCCTGAAGGGGTGCCTGGGCGGTGAGTGACGACATGCCCCCTACCGGCCCCGAAGGCCCCGGCCCCGAAGGCGGCGATCCCGACATGCTGGCGGGCGAGATGGCGCTGGGCGTGCTGGAGGGCGAGGCGCTGGCCGAAGCGCAGCGCCGCATGGCGGACCGCGCCTTCGCGGACGAGGTCGCATGGTGGCGGCATCGGCTTGGCGTATTGTCCGAACAGGTCGGCAGTGTCGAACCGTCGGACGGCGTATGGCGCGCCATCGATCTTCGGCTGAATGCCGACGGTCATCAGGGCGCCGACATCCACCGCCTGCCGCCGCCGCGCGAAAACCGCGGACCTTCGCGCTGGAGCATTGCCACGGCGCTCGCCGGGCTGGGCGCGGCAGCGGCGGCCATCGCACTCTACGTCTCGACACCGGGACCCGCGCCGGTCGCACCGCCTGCCGAGGCTCCGGCTCCGCAACCGGTGCTGATCGCGCAGCTTGAGGGCGAGGACGGCGTGATGCGCCTTGCCAGCGTGGTCGATCCCGCATCGGGCCGCCTGTCGCTTTCGATCGAGGGTCTGGATGCGCAGCCGGGCACCGCGCCCGAGCTTTGGGTCGTGCCGCAGGATGGCGCGCCCGTTTCGCTCGGCTTGATCCCGCAGGCGGGCAGCACCGAACGCAGCCTCTCGGCAGAGCAGGCCGGTCTGCTGGTCCCGGGCGCGACGCTGGCCGTCACCTTCGAGGATGAGACGACCGCGCCGCATCAGGCGCCGACGCCGCCGATCGTGCTGGCCGGAACGCTCGACCGCGTCTGACGCCGCTGGCCCGCCGGCTTTCACGCAATATTTTTTCCCCTTTTCCTGCATCCATGACGGGTTTGCCTTCGTAACTGCGCCCGATCGCGCAATTCCGCGCCATCGACGCGGCGTTGCCGCCGGGGACAGCGAAGGGTTCGGGCATGCCGGTTTCATATTGCCCACTTCCTGATCGCGGACCGCACGCGCGCGCCAACTGGTCCGAAACAAGGAAGAGGAACAATCGACATGGCAAGCCATCTTAACGGGCGCGCAGCCCGCTTCATCACCGTCAGCGCCGGCGCAATGATCGCCATGCTGGCACTGCCCGCAGCGGCAGAGGAATGCCTGCTGGACGATGCGACCGCGCAGGGCGCGACCGGCACCGGGACAGGCGCGCTGGCCTGCGGCACCGATGCCGCCGCCAATGGCGAGGGCAGCCTGGCACTGGGCAGCGAGGCAAGCGCCGACGGCGTCGATGCGACAGCAATCGGATATGAAGCCGTGGCCACCGGCAATTCCACCGTGGCGCTGGGCGGCGAGTCCGTGGCGACCACCCCGGGCGCGACCGCGCTGGGCTGGCAGTCGCAGGCCACCGGCGCGATGGGCACGGCGGTCGGCCACCAGACCACGGCTTCGGGTGACCAGTCCTTTGCAGGCGCGGAAGACGCGGTCGCCTCGGGCAGCAACGCCATCGCCATCGGCAACACCGCATTGGCCGAGGGGGACGACGCCATCGCCATTGGTGGCAATCGCGACGGCGCGATGGGCGCGCCGACGGTGGCTTCGGGTCCCTCCACTACGGTCGTCGGCGGGCAGGCGCAGGCCATGGGGCCGGGCGCGACCGCCTATGGCTGGCGCGCGGAGGCGACGGCGGAACGCGCCACATCGCTGGGCCATCTGGCGACGGCGCAGGGCGTGAGGTCCGTCGCGGTGGGCGAGAATGCCGACGCGCAGACCGACAACGCCACCGCCATCGGCAATGAAGCGATCGCCAACGGCATCGATGCCCTCGCGGTCGGCGACACGGCCTTGGCCATGGGCAATTCCACCACCGCGGTCGGCGGCGAATCCGTGGCGACCACGCCGGGCGCGACCGCGCTGGGCTGGCAGGCGCAGGCGACGGGCGCGATGGGCACGGCGGTCGGCCACCAGACCACGGCTTCGGGCGACCAGTCCTTTGCAGGCGCGGAAGACGCGGTCGCCTCGGGCAGCAATGCCATCGCCATCGGCAACACCGCATTGGCCGAAGGCGGCGATTCCATCGCCATCGGCGGCAATCGCGACGGCGACATGGGGATGCAGACCATCGCCACCGGTCCTTCGACCACGGCGGTCGGCGGACAGGCGCAGGCGATGGGTCCGGGCGCAACCGCCTATGGCTGGCGCGCGCAGGCCGCCACCGAACGCGCAACCGCGCTGGGCCATCTTGCCAATGCATCGGGCACCCGCTCGACCGCTGTGGGCGAAGCGGCTTCGGCTTCGGGCGAGACATCGGTTGCCATCGGCAATCTCGCCTCGGCCAGCGGGACCAATTCGGTCGCGATCGGCAATGGCGCGACCGCCGCGAACGACGGGCAGGTCGTCATCGCCTCGCTCGATGCCAGCACGGCGTCGCAGACGGGGCCGATCTCGGTCGTGACGGCGGACAGCAATGGCACCATCGGGCTTAGCACCACGCCCGGCCTGACGGGGCTCGCCAGCTTCAACGATGTGCAGATGAACTCGGCCGCCATTTCCGCGAATTCGAGCGCCATCGGCATGAACTCCATGGCGATCACCCAGCTGCAGGGACAGACGGCGGAGCTTTACGATCTCGCCGACGAGAACCGGCGCGATATTCGCAAGGCGAATGAAGGCGTGGCGATGGCGCTGGCGATGGATTCGCCCGTCATCATGCCGGGTCAGAGCTACGGCGTGTCGGGCGGCTTCGGCTATTACGGAGAGCGCACCGCCGGGACCGCCGCTTTCGCGGCGCGCGTCGGATCGGCCGCATCCGTGTCCGCCGGGGTGGGCGTCGGCTTCGACAGCGGAGAAGTCGGCGCGCGTGCCGGTTTCCAGTTCGGCTGGTAACGGCGGCAACGCGGGTTCACGGGTTCTTCCTGCGGACCAGGAAGGAGGCCGGGGCATATTGCCTCGGCCTCAGTCGTGGCCGGACCGAGAGGCACGACACGGCAGGAATCGCCGACCCGGTGGCTCATCAAAGGGCAGGCACGCGGCCTCGGCCATCATCTTTCCTTAAGCCCGAACTGCGATGATTGTGCGATTCCCGCCTGGCTGAATGCGAAACAGCATGATTTCCCTGATCTGGATGATTGGCTTCTATGTCATCGGCGCCAGCATCGAACGGCTAAACCTGAAAAGCGTCGCAGCCATACTGCTCGTGGCGGCATTGGACATTGCCTGCCGTGTTTTCATGCGGATCCAGCAGGCAATGGAGCACGGCACCCAGTTTGCCTGGCCAGCACACAAGATCGTCGGCAGCTGGCTCGCCTTCTCGGCCTTTGCGGGGTTTTTCCTGCTTCTCGGCGGCTGGAAACGCAGCGCGAGCGTGCGGCGCGAAGCGGAGCTGCGGAGGCGATGACGTCCTGAAAGGCGGCACCGCACTACTCAAAGGCTGGGTTTCTCGGATGGCCGGGAACCCGGCGGCATCACGGTTCGATGATGTGATTGCGCACCGCGTAACGAATAAGCTCGGTCGAATTCTTGAGCTCGAGCTTTTGCATGACAGCCGCTCGATGCGTCTCGACGGTCTTGACTGAGATACCCAGGATAGCGCCGATCTGCTTGTTCAGCTGGCCCTCTGCGATCAGTTGCACGATCTCCCGCTCACGCGGCGTCAGTGTCCCCGCCGTTCCATCGCGCGACGCCATCTGGACGAACCGGTCGAGCAGTGTCTGGGATACCTTGCCCGAAAAATAGGGCCGATTGACCGCAAGCGCCTCGACCGCGTTCACGAGCTGCTTGCTGGTGTCCGATTTGAAAAGATATCCGCGCGCCCCCGCCAGCAGAACCTCGGCCAAGATATCGTCGCGGTCGTGCATGGTGAAGATCAGGATCTCGGTCCGCGGCAGTTCCTTCTTGACCGTGCGGGTCAGCTCCAGCCCGTTCATGGCAGACAGCGAATAATCCACGATGACGATATCGGGCCTTGCGGACCTGATGAGGTCGAGCGCGTCGCGCCCGTTCGAAGCCTCCCCCACGATTTGCCAGTGAGGATGGGCCGAAAGGATCGAACGGACGCCAAGCCGTATCATCTCATGACCGTCTGCCAGGACGATCCGCCTGATTGGACTACCCACAACCCGCGATCCCATTTCCGAACAAACTTCGCCGGCGCTTCGTGTCGCATAGACTTCACCGGGAAGATCAGGTTGCACGCCAGCATTCAGCGTCGCCGCCACCGCATATTCGTAAAGGAATACAGCGGATGCGTTTCGCTATCCGCATCAATTCTGTGGCGGACGCGCATTCAATAGTGGCGAAGTGGACAGCACGATATAAGGTTACAGGAAGCAATTGTCCGGATACTGCAAAAACCGTCGTCGGAGTGGGCCGACGACACGATTGCGATCACCAGCGTGGCAAGGGGGCTGTCGTTGAATTTTCTTGGGGGACACGGCGTGCTGAAAACGCGCGACCCGGATGAGGTGAGCCAGTGGCTGGGCGCAAGCTTCGCCGTGCGGCATTTCGATCTGCCGGATTCCAGCCGCCAGTTCAGCGGCGTGATCAACAGCTGCCAATTGTCGTCGATCGGCCTGACATATCTCGACTATGGCGCACCCGTCAGCGTCGTCATGGACCAGTTCGACTGCTTCGTTCAAGGCATCCCCTTGTCGGGCAGCGGCAATGTCTCCGCGCTGGGCAAGGATGTCATCGTCGGCAAGGATTACGGCACGGCGGCAGGCCCGGGCACCGAAATGAAACTCGAATATGGCGACGGCTTCCGCCACCTCGCGCTCCGGATCGCCCCCAATGTGCTTTCGGCCAAGCTTGCCGCCATGATCGGCCAGCCGGTCGATCCGCCCGTCATGATGGCGGGGCCCAGCGGCAATCAAGACCTGCTGGCCGCGCAGGCAAGGCTTGTCCGCCTGCTGATCGGCGAACTGGACAATCGCATGGCGGACTTCGCACCGCTGATGCTTGCCGAACTCGAGCAGGCGATCCTCGTCTCCTATCTCGAAGCCTATGAGCATAACTACAGCCATCTGCTGCGCGGCAGGCCCCGCGCGGCTGCGCCCTGGCAGGTGAAGCGCGCGGTGGATTTCATCGAAGCGCATTGGAACGAACCGCTCACGATAGAGGCATTGTCGGTCGCGTCGCAGACCAGCGCCCGCAGCCTGTTTCACCTGTTCAGGCGCACCTATGGCTATTCACCGATGGTCTATGTGAACCGGGTACGGCTTCGGCACGCGCGCGACATGCTGATGTGCCCGGCACCGGGCATGACCGTGACCGGGATCGGCATTCACTGCGGCTTTTCGAACCTCGGCACATTCGCGCAGAAATACCGTCAGGCTTTTGGCGAGAACCCTTCCGACACCCTGCGACATCACCGATAGGTCACTTGGCGCGGCGTTCTTCGCCAACACGAAAAAGGGCAAGGCACTACAGCGCCTTGCCCTGTCTCGATTAAAGCCCGCGTTTTCGCGCCGGGTCCGTCTACTGGCAGGCGAGGCATTCCTCGTAATCGGTCTCGCCGGTGTTCAGCTCGTACTTGGCTGCGTCGATGGTGTTGTCCGCCTCGACCCCGCCTGCGAAACCGGCGCGCTGCACCGATTTCGACCGCAGGTAATAGAGCGACTTGATCCCCATCTCCCACGCGCGGAAATGCAGCATGAGGAGGTCCCACTTGTCGACATCGGCCGGGATGAAGAGGTTGAGGCTCTGCGCCTGGTCGATGAAGGGCGTGCGGTCCGCCGCGAATTCGAGCAGCCAGCGCTGGTCGATCTCGAAGCTGGTCTTGAAGACCGCCTTTTCTTCGGGCGTCAGGAAGTCGAGATGCTGGACCGACCCGCCGCGTTCGAGGATCGAGTTCCAGACATTGGCCGAATCCTTGGACTTTTCCGCCAGCATCTTCTGGAGATAGGGGTTCTTGACCACGAAGCTGCCCGACAGCGTCTTGTGCGTGTAGATATTCGCCGGGATCGGTTCGATGCAGGCGCTGGTGCCGCCGCAAATGATGCTGATCGACGCGGTCGGCGCGATCGCCATCTTGCAGCTGAAGCGCTCCATCGCGCCCATTTCCTCGGCGTCGGGGCACGGTCCGCGCTCCTTGGCCAGCATCATCGACGCCTCGTTCGCCTTGGCGTTGATGTGCTTGAACATCTTGAGGTTCATCGCCTTCGCCATCGCGCTCTCGAACCCGATGCCCTTGGACTGCAGGAACGAATGGAAACCCATCACGCCCATGCCGACCGAACGCTCGCGCGCGGCGGCATATTTGGCGTTCTCCATCTCCTCCGGCGCGCGGTCGATATAGTCCTGCAGCACGTTGTCGAGGAAGCGCAGCACGTCCTCGATGAAGCGCTTGTCGCCGTTCCACTCGTCCCAGGTTTCCAGGTTGAGCGAAGACAGGCAGCACACCGCGGTGCGGTCTTTGCCGTGATGGTCCTTGCCGGTGGGCAGGGTGATTTCCGAACACAGGTTCGAGGTCGAAACCTTCAGCCCCAGATCGCGGTGATGCTTGGGCATCATGCGGTTCACCGTGTCCGAGAACACGAAATAGGGCTCGCCGGTGCGCAGCCGCACCTCGACCAGCTTCTGGAACAGGGCGCGGGCGCTGACGGTCGAGCGCACCGAGCCGTCCTTGGGGCTCTTGAGGTCGAAATCGGCTCCGTCGCGCACCGCTTCCATGAACTCGTCGGTCAAGAGCACGCCGTGATGCAGGTTCAGCGCCTTGCGGTTGAAATCGCCCGTAGTGGTGCGGATCTCGAGGAATTCCTCGATCTCCGGGTGGTGCACGTCGATATAGCAGGCCGCCGAGCCGCGCCGCAACGAACCCTGGCTGATCGCCAGCGTCAGGCTGTCCATCACCCGCACGAAGGGAATGATGCCGCTGGTCTTGCCGTTGAGGCCGACCGGCTCGCCGATCCCGCGCACATTGCCCCAGTATGTGCCGATGCCGCCCCCGCGCGAGGCGAGCCACACATTCTCGTTCCAGGTCGAGACGATGCCCTCGAGGCTGTCGTCGACGCTGTTCAGATAGCACGAGATCGGCAGGCCGCGCCCGGTGCCGCCGTTCGACAGCACGGGGGTCGCGGGCATGAACCACAATTTCGAGATATAGTCGTAAAGCCGCTGCGCATGCTCCTGGTCGTCGGCATAGGCATCGGCGACGCGGGCGAACAGGTCCTGATAGGATTCGCCGGGCAGCAGGTAACGGTCCTGCAGCGTTTCCTTGCCGAACTCGGTCAGCTTGGCATCGCGGGCGGGATCGGTGACGATGGTGAAGCGGCGCTCGGCCACGTCCTTGGACGACAGCGCCTTTTTGGAGGACGCGTCCGCCATGGCTTTCGCCAGCACCTCGCCCGCCTTTTCCAGCGCGCCATCGGGTGCGGTTGCCGTGTCGAGGTCGCTGCTGCTCACCTGAACATCTCCAGTCGGAACTTCCGCATCATGGCCTGCATCACCGTTTCTGAAATCCATTGTCGCCGCCCCGGTCCTGTCATCATCGCAATTCATAAAAGGGCGCATGTCGGGCCCGGTTTTCGTAAGCGACCGGTTCCATCCAATTGAGCCCCATCCGGCCGTGCGCTTTCACGCCAAAGCCCCGCCATCCCGGTCATTTCCCGCTTTTGCCGGGAAAATCGGCAGCATCGCGCTGCACAAGGTCTTGCGGGTCGCTTCATCAGCCGACCGCTAGGGATAGTGCCTCAACCGCCCGGCCAAGCAAGCGCAAGTTTTCCACCGAAGCGAGCCGCAGGGGCTTGCCCCAAAGCGCAGCGCCTTGCGGCAAGAGCGTTGCAAGAGCCGCGTGGGCGTTAAAAAAACTTTTCCACCGCTATGTGATCGCCCGGCCGCTTCCGAAATATGGGGTGCGGCGGGACCGATTTCCATAGGCGCACCGCACGCCGCGCCGCCCCGCCACGCGCGAATCGAGCGCGGCCATGGCAACCGCCCGCGCCTGCCCCCCAGCCGCATCGCGCCTGCCTCATCCCCGGCCGCATCCTCGGCCCACGGCGGGACAGCGTGGCGGGCAGCGTGGCGGATACGGGCACAAAATGGCGGCGAGCCGATTGAAAGGACAGAACGCCGGCGCTTTTTTCGCAAGCAGCCTGTCTGCGGCCGGGTTCGGGGGAGGCCTGAAACCGCATGGGTGAACTTGTGACCGATCTTTCCGCTGGGCGCAGTGCCCCCCGCCGGCCTGGCGCGCATAGGGCCCAGCCTGCCGCGCATATGGCTTTCGCGCGACTTGTGGCGCTGCTCCTCGCGGCGCTCGCCCTGATCGCGTTCGCAGGCAGCGCGCAGGCGCAGGGCAATGCGGCGATCTCCAGCGATCCCTATGTCTACAAGATCGACACGCTGAACGGCGGCATCGCGCCCCCTCCCGACGATTTCTACCGCGACACCCCGCAGGCGCTGATGGAAAGCTTCATGGATGCCGGGGCCGAGGGAGACTGGGTGCGCGCCGGCTATGCGCTCGACATGACGCATCTGACCCCGGCGCAGCAGCGCGAGCAGGGGCCAAAGCTCGCCGCCATGTTGTACGACGTGGTGCGCGGATCGGTGATGGTGAACTGGGCCGCCCTGCCCGACCGTCCCGACGCGGTCGACACGACCAGCAGCGACAAGGACCCGATGGCGGGCACCGCGCGGCGCAATATCCGCCTTGGCCGGATCGAGACCAACGATCGCGGCACATCGATCCGCATCGCGCGGCTGCAGCAGGACGGGCAGGACCCGGTGTGGCTGTTCGCCAGCCAGACGGTGCAGAACGTGCCCGCGCTCTACCGGCAATACGGGCCGACGCAGCTTGAACGCGCGCTGCCGCCCGCGCTGCGCGAACAGGCGTTCTGGACGCTGGCGTGGTGGGAAGTGATCGCGCTGCCGCTGGTGATGCTGATCGCATTCGGCGCGGCGGCGTTGACGTGGCGGGCGATCGGCGATTTCCGCTCGCATTACAGCGGCACCATCGCGGCGCGCATATTGAACGCGATCCGCACCCCGGCGGCGCTGTTCGCCTTTGCCGGGACCTTCGCGCTGGTGCGCGGCATGGTGTTCACCTTCTCAGGGCTTGTGAACACCATCCTCGATCCGCTGCAGACCCTGCTGATCGTCGCAGCCATCGCGGCGGTGGTGCTTTCCGTGCTCGAAGCGATCCTCGACCGGGTGGCCGACAGCCAGATCGACGATATCTCGCAGCCCGACCACGAACGCGACCGCAATTACTACACCACGCTCTCGGCGGTGCGGCGCATGGCGATCGTCATCGTGCTGCTGCTGGGCATCGGCATCGTGCTGGTCCAGACCGACCTGACCGAGACGCTGGGCTTCTCGCTGCTGGCATCGGCGGGGCTGTTCACCCTCGTCCTCGCCTTTGCCGCGCGCACGCTGCTCAGCGACATCATGGCCTCGCTCCAGATCGCCTTTGCCAAGACCGCGCGGATCGGCGACGCCGTCGAGTTCGAAGGCCGCTGGTGCTATGTCGAGAAGATCGGCTTCACCCATCTGCGCCTGCGCACATGGGACGGGCGGCGCATCATGGTCCCCGTGGGCGAATTCGTGCAGTCGAGCTTCGAGAACTGGACCAAGGAGGATGCCAGCCTCACCATGATCGCGCATCTCCACCTCGACCACCGCGCCGACATCGACGCGCTGCGCGAGGATTTCGGCGAATTCGTCGAGGGTGACGAGGACGTGATCGACAAGGACGAGGCAAAGCTGCAGGTCGTCGACCACAATGCCTCGGCCATGGTGCTGCGCATGGTGGCGAACTCACCCGATCCGAAACGCGGATGGGCGATGCACTGCCGGATGCGCGAATATATGCTGAAGGCCGCCGCCGCGCGCGATGCCGCGGCCGGCAACGAACCGGCGCCCGCCTATCTGCCGCGCGAGCGCGAAGTGCGCATGGATCTAGCCGGGAACGAGGGGTGAAAACGCGTCATTCCGGAATCACGTAGCGGACCGTCTGGACATAGTCCGACTTCACTGGCTGCTGGTCCTCGTTCAGCGCCGGGTAGAAGCGCGCATTATTGACCAGCGCGGCGCAGCTGCGCCGGTCGAACGCCTTCACGCCGCTCGACTCCACCACCTCGCAGGTGGAGACTTCGCCGAACGCGTCCACCTCCAGCCGAGTGACCAGCCTGCCCTGCAATTCCGCCTGCAGCGCGCCGCTGGGATATTCGGTGATCCAGCTCGCCGGTTTCGTCTTGGGGAGCGGTCCGCGCGGATGCCTGTTCAGCTCGGCGGGATCGACCGAAAGCGCGGCCTGCGCGCCGCCGAAGCCCGATCCGTTCATCTCACCGGCCAGCAGCACGCCGCCCGCCACGCCGATCAGCGCAAGCGCGATCAGGAATTTTTCCTGCGAACCCATGGGCCGAACATGCCGCCAAATCGGCAAAGCACAATATGATTTGCGCCAGAACGATTTAAATCAAAGCAGCGCCTCGATCGCGCCGCGCAAGGCCTCGGGCTTGGTCGTGGGGGCAAAGCGGTCGGCCACCTGCCCGTCGCGCCCGACCAGGAACTTGGTGAAGTTCCACTTGATCGCCTCGCTCCCCAGCAGGCCGGGCGCCTCGGCCTTGAGCCATTCGTAGAGCGGCGCGGCACCGGGCCCGTTGACGTCGATCTTCGCGAACAGCGGAAAGGTGACGCCATAGTTCAGCGAACAGAAGCTGGCGATCTCGTCCGCCGAGCCCGGCTCCTGCTTGCCGAACTGGTTGCAGGGAAATCCCAGCACCACCAGTCCGCGATCCTGCAAGTCGCGATAAAGCCGCTCCAGCCCTTCATATTGCGGGGTGAAACCGCACCGGCTGGCGGTATTGACGATCAGCATGACCTTGCCGCGATAGTCGGAGAGCGGCACCGCGCTGCCGTCGGGCCTTGCGGCGCTGAAGTCGTAGATGCTGGTCATGGCTGGCCCCTTCCCTGCCCGTTCAAGACCGGCGGCTGCGGCATGCATGCCCATCTGCGCCTCGGGCACATGCACATCCTCGGGCCGTCAGGCCGAACCGAATGTCCGTTACCGATAAACGACTGGCCTCGGCGGCAGCCCGATGCAAGCGCCTAAAAAGCGCGCGCCCGATCAGCTCACGTAATCGCCGGCCTTGTCTTCCATCAGCTCATAGGCCTTTTCGTACCATTCGCTGCCCGGATAGTTCGCGCCCAGCACGGCGGCGCTCTTCTTCGCTTCCTCGGGCAGGCCGATGGCGAGATAGCTTTCGGTCAGCCGGTAGAGCGCCTCGGCCGTGTGGCTGGTGGTCTGGTATTCGTCGACCACCTCGCGGAAGCGCAGGGTCGAGGCGAGCCAGCGCCCGCTCTTCTGGTAAAAGCGCCCGATCGTCATTTCCTTGCCCGCAAGGTGATCGTTGACAAGGTCGAGCTTGAGCTGCGCATCGGCGGCATAGCCGCTGCTGGGATAGCGGCGGATCACTTCGGTCAGCGCCTGCTTGGCCTGCAGCGTGATCGCCTGGTCGCGCTGCACGTCGCTGATCTGCTCGTAATAGCACAGCGCGATCAGGTACTGCGCATAGGGCGCGTCCTTGTTGCCCGGGTGGATCGACAGGAAGCGCTGCGCCGCCCGGATCGCCGAGGTGTAATCGCGTGCGACATAATAGGAAAACGCGCTCATCAGCTGGGCGCGGCGGGCCCATTCGGAATAGGGGTGCTGGCGCTCCACCTCGTCGAACAGCGCGGCGGCGGCCTGCACCTGTCCGCGGTCCAGCCGGTCCTTGGCCGCGAAATACAGCGTTTCCACATCGCGCGCGACATAGGCGGTGTCGGGCGTGTCCGCGCCGCCGCCGTTGCCGCCGCAGGCCGTGACCGCAAGGGCCGGAAGCGCCAGTGCGGCAAGGCGCAACGGGCGCAACGCGCGCATCAGGCGGCGGGGGCGGCGGGAAGGGACAGACGCGCCAAAGGGCGCTGCATCGCGGTCGAGGGCAGTCATGCGAGGCCTATAACCCTGCCGCTGCTGAACGCCAAGTGAAGTTGCGCCCTCCATCCCCCGGCTTCGTGCCGATCGCCCAGCGCTGCCTCCACCCGTTTCCGTCCCGTAATGATGCGCCGCCCGAATGACCCACCGCCCGGCCCGTACTTGGACCTTGGGGCAGGATACCTAATCCCCCCGGTCTATTTGCGTTCATCCCGCCGCGTGCAAAGATGGCGCCATGGTCCTGATGAAGAACCTCTTTCCCGCCTCGCTGACAGGCGCGCGGCCGACGGGTGGGCACAGGGCCGAATCGCCCCGTTTCGAACGGGTCTATGCGATCGGCGACATCCACGGGCGGCTCGACCTGTTCCGGCGGCTGATCTCGGACGTGGCGATCGACAACCGGCTGCGCGATCCCAAGCTGACGGGCATCGTCCTGCTGGGCGACGTCATCGACCGCGGGCCGCAATCGGCCGAATTGCTGCGCGCCTGCCGCGAACTGACGCGCAGTTCCAATCGCTTCGTCATGCTGAAGGGCAATCACGAGGCGATGATGATCACCGCGCTGCGCCACGATTACAGCTTCCTCGGCCCGTGGCTGCGCTATGGCGGGCGCGAGACGCTGCACAGTTTCGGCATGACCGATGCCGAGATCGACGAGCCCGAGCCGTTCGACATGGCCGCCGACGCGCGCCGCCGCATCGGCGAGGACATGCTGGACTGGATCGATTCGCTGCCGGTTTCGCTGCGCGCGATGGATTATCTGTTCGTGCACGCCGGAATCCGCCCCGGCATCGCCCTGAAAGATCAGGAAGAAGACGACCTGCTTTGGATCCGCGACGAATTCCTCGATTGGAAGGAGGACTTCGGCGGGCTGATCGTGGTACACGGACATACCGTGTTCGAAGGCAAGCCGGGGATCACCGGAAACCGTATCGGCATCGATACCGGCGCCTATTACACGGGACAGTTGACCGCCGTGGGGCTGGAACAGGGCGAAGGGTGGGTGTTTTCCACCAGCGACCCCGACCATGCACCGGGGCGGGCGAACGATTACGACCCGGCGGTCGATCTCGCGAAAGTCGGGGACTAGAAACCGGCAGCGACCGCGGCCCCGGGTCCGCGATGGACGCGATGTGATGGACGCGACGCGATGGAACTGACGCCGATGCGGCGACGCCCGATAGAGGCGTTCGGCGACGATTCGCTCGACGCCGATCTCGCCTCGATCCTGCTCGACCGCGACGAACCTTCCTCTCCGCTGCAATGGCTGAACGACTGGTGGCACCGGCCCGAGGTCGAGCATATCTGGCAGCCCCCGCCCAGCTGGCGCGACGATCTGAAATATTACCTGCTGGCGATCATCGTGCTGCAGGTGGTGCTGGCGCTGTCGCTGATCCTGCGCGACGGTTCGCTGGCCGAGGATTTCGGCACGCTGGCCAACATTTTGGGGTTCTAGGTTTCTCCCGACCCGCCGCCGGCCCCCGCTTCCTGTCCAGCACGCGCGATCAGCACGTCGAGCGCCGCCCGCCCCGCGCGCAATTCGGGCAGGATGTGGCGCAATTCGTGATCGGTGATGCGCCGCCCGCCCTCGCTGCGCGCGGACTGCATCTCGACGATGCCGTGCAGCGCCTCGACGATGGCAAGCGTCGGGTTCTCGCCGCTGCCCGCTTTCGGCCTGTGCACCGGCAGGCAGCGCACCTGCGCCATCGCCAGCAGCGGATCGATCGCGCCCGGACCGAACGCCTGTTCGATCCGCATCAGCACTGCCGGATCGAGCGAGGTCGCCCCCGTGCGCGCATTGCGAATCGTGCCGGGCGAGCAGTCGAGCCGCGCCGCAAGCTGCCGGTCAGACAGGCCATGTGCCTTGCGCAGCGCCGCGATGATCCGTTCTACCGCAGCGCGATACCTTTCGGTCGTAACCGGCTTTTCACGGGCGGTGGCCATGCAATATCTCGCCTTTGACTTATCCTGCATGACGCAAGATGATGTTTGTTTCCGACAATAATTCCCCAAGACCTTGATTGCATTCCTGGCCTATCTGCAAAACCCATGAAATTCAGCCGCCGCAACTTTATCGCTTCTGCCTCGACCCTGCTCGCAACCTCCGCCGCCGCCGCAAGGGCAGCGCCGCCGGTCGTCGCGCGCCCGGTGGTGCAGCCGCTGGGTGCGGCCATCCCCGCCGCCGCGCCGACCGACGCCTCGCTCGACCTGATCCGCGCGACCGGCATCCGGCCGGACCTGTTCATGTCCGCGATGGAAGCGCTGAACCGGCACGGTGCGAAAGTCCGGCGCGACCGCATCGCCATCATCGATTTCGCTGCCCATTCCGCGCAGCCCCGCTTTCACCTCGTCGATCTCGACAAGGGGGAGAGCCGGTCGCTGCTGGTCTCGCACGGCAGCGGATCGGACCCGGCCTATAGCGGCTGGTTGCAGCGCTTTTCCAATCGTCCCGGCTCCAACGCCACCTCCGAAGGCGCCTATCTGACCGCGAATTATTACACCGGCAAGCACGGCAGTTCGCAGCGCCTTGTCGGGCTGGACCCCACCAACGACAATGCGATGCAGCGCGCCATCGTGGTGCACAGCGCATGGTATGCCGAACCCGAAATGGTTCAGCAGCACGGCAAGCTGGGCCGCAGCCAGGGCTGCTTCGCCTTCTCGCGCCGCGGGCTGGACCAGGTGTTCGACCATCTGGGCGAAGGCCGCCTGATCTATGCCTGCAAGGTCGATGCGAACGCGGGATCGAACCTCATCGGCTGACCGGATCGGCTTGGACAAGCTGTTGGGCCAAGCGGCTGCCTGCTTTGCGACCGGAACATGCTGAATGATCATTTAACAGTCACAAGACGATCATCCGTCTCATCGGAAGCTGTCATCTTTCTAACCTAGCTTCCGCCTCGGCGAATCGGGATCGGGTCCCGGTTCCGGTCCCGATGGATGGAGGAATTAAGTGGCTATCGAATCGATCAACAGGCGCGCGATCCTGCGCGGCGGCGCGCAAGTGGGCGCAATCACGGCCCTTGGCGGCGTGCTGGGCGGGCTGATGTCGCGTCAGGCGATGGCGGCAAGCTCGATGGGTCAGCTGGAACCGGCGGCCAGCCCCTATGGCCCGCTATTCGCGGCAAAGGACCAGGAAACCGGCCTCGAACTGCTGAAGCTGCCGCGCGGCTTCACCTATCGCAGCTATAGCTGGCAGGGCGACCTGATGACCGACGGCAGCCGCGTGCGCGGCGTGCATGACGGCATGGGCGTCGTGATGGCCGGCGGCAAGGGCGGACAGGACGCGTTCCTGATCCGCAACCACGAACTGCGCGGCATCGCGGCCGAACTTCTGCCTGCAAAGGGCATCTACGACGGCAATCTGCAATCGGGCGGCTATGTCGGCGGCGGCTGCGACGTGCTGCGCGTGCGCAACGGCAAGCTGGTCGAGCATTACCAGACGCTGGGCGGCACCAGCACGAACTGCGCGGGCGGCGTGACCCCGTGGGGCACGTGGATCACCTGCGAGGAAACCACCTATGACGGTACCTCGGCCGGCGGCAAGAAGCATGGCTATGCGTTCGAATGTTCGGTGAACCCGAACGAGACGACGGGCCAGCCGATCGTCGGCATGGGCCGCTTTGCGCATGAAGCCGTCGCGGTCGATCCGGTGACGGGCTATGTCTACGAGACCGAGGATTCGCGCAATCGTTCGGGCTTCTACCGCTACAAGCCGACCAACACCTCCGGCCGCTATGGCTCGCTGGCGCAGGGCGGTCAGCTGCAGGCGGCCAAGGTCACCGGCGTCGCGGGTGCCAAGCTGCTCGCACTGGGCGGCGCGAACGCGGTCGACCACGTGGGCCAGACGCTCGACATCGAATGGATCGACCTCGACGAACCCGATGCGGCGCCCGTCGGCGGCGTGGGCTCGGGCCCGTTCGCCGAAGCGCTGAGCAAGGGCTGCCTGACCATGAGCCGCGGCGAAGGTATCTGGCATCACGGCGACAGCATCGCGGTGGTCGACACCAGCTTCGGACGCGACAGCAACGGTTCGGACGGTCGCGGCCTGGGCGCGGTGTGGGTCTATACGCCTAGCAAGTCGAACCCCGAACGCGGCACGATGACGCTGCTCTATGCGGCGGCGGCGCGCGTTGCGGGCAACAACCCCGACAACATCACGATCTCGCCCCGCGGCGGTATCGTGACCTGCGACGACGGCGACGATGTCGAGGACGCCTATGGCGCGGGCCAGCGCCTGATGGGCTATAATGCCGACGGCGCCGCCTATATCCTCGCCAAAAGCAATGTCATCATCGAGAATTCGGACATTGCCCGCATGGGCCGCACCGGCCAGTTCCCGGCCGACGACTATCGCGGGTCCGAGTTCTGCGGCGCGTGCTTCGATCCCGCTGGCGACACGCTGTTCGTGAACGTGCAGTCGCCCGGCATCACCTTCGCGATCCGCGGACCGTGGGCAAAGGGCAACCTTTGACCGCGTCCCGCTCTCACCAGCAAAGCAAACCGGTCCGGTCGGGACAGGGGGTATCCCCCCTGCTCCTGGCCGGGCTGGCCCTGCTGATCGCGCTGGCGCTGTTCGCCGCCTACCGGCTGATCGGCGCGGTGGGTTCGGACCATTCGCTGGCCGGATCCGATGATTACGTGCTGGTGCGCTCCACCGGCCAGACGGCGACGGCAGAGGGCACGCTGCCCGGCGCCGCCACCACCGATCCCAACATGATGACCTCGGGCCTGCTGCTGGCCGAGGGGCTGGCGCTTGCGCCCGCCAGGATCGGCCCCGCGGCGCAGGGCTATGCGATCATGCCTGACAGCGATGCCGACATGCTCGCGCAGCATGATCTTCGCGTGGGCGACGTCATCCTCGACATGGACCAGCAGCCGCTGACCCCGCAGCGCATTGAGGCTCTGGGCGGCGAGCTTGGCCTGCTCGACGCGGTCGAGATCAGCTTCATGCGCGATGGCCAGATGCGCAGCGAATTGCTGGTTTTCGAACGTTGATGGGGCTCCGGTCGGTGCGCGCAGCCACGGCAAAGCCGCGGCTGTGACGTCGAACGGCTCCGCGCGGACTTCGGCCCGCGCGTGCCGCCGGCCGGATTGACCACGACTCGCTTCCAAGGCGGAGCCTTGGGCGCGGCGGGGTCAATTTTATTGTCCTACTTCCTCGTCATGCCCCATGCCATCGCGCCCTTCTTCCGGAGCGTTCGCGATGACCATCGACAAATCCCGCCGCCACCCGGCCGCCTCCCCGGCCCTTCCCGCCGTTCTGGCAGGCGATCCGCCCGGCAACCCGAGCGGCACCCTGCCCGACTTCACCCCCGTGCCGCGCAAGTACAACCGCCACGACGGCTGGACCCCCGACCGCCAGCGCCGCTTTATCGAGGCGCTGGCCGACAGCGGCAGCGTCAAGCGCGCCGCCCACGCGGTCAACATGACGCCCGAGGGCGCCTATCTCCTGCGCCGCCACCCCAAGGGCCACGAATTTCGCGCCGCATGGGAAGCCGCGCTGGCGCTGGGCGTCCAGCGGCTAGAGGATGTCGCCATGGAACGCGCCATCCACGGCGTCGAAGTGCCCGTCTACCACTTCGGCCAGATCGTCGGCACGCGCCGCGTCTACAACGACCGGCTGCTGATGTTCCTGTTGCGCAACCGAGCCCCCGAACGCTTCGCGGCGGATGGCGCGAAAGCTCTGTCGGCGGTGGATCAGGCCCTGCTGGCACGGCTGAAACGCGAATGGAGCCGAATGGGAAGCCGAACGGGCGGAGACGGAAGAGCGCAGCGAGGCAGAGATTTATGCGAGCATCAACCGGAAGCTGAATGATATGCGGGGGCGGCATCGTGCTGGCGAAGCGGGCGGGTGAGTGTGCGGCAAGAAATAGGTCTTGTCAGTGGGCGATCAAAATTAGCCCGCTCCCTGAAGCCTAACTATGCATTAAAATCTATAGTCACTTGCGTAATCCACCTAGATTGCGCAGTCCAACCTTTATGCAAGAGCAGTTCACAGTATTTATTGACGAGAGTGGAGAGGCGGGCATTGAGAAGGTCCGGTCGCAGGAGGGAGGTGGCGCTTCCCCATATATGACATTGGGCGCGTGTTTAATAAGGAACAAAGACCGTAAATTAGTAGAAGATAATCTTAATGAAATACAAAATAGAATTTCAAAAAAATATCTTCATTGCTCGCAATTAAAACATTATCAAATTTTATATTATATACGCAAAATCAAAGAATTAGATACTCGTATTTTTGGCGTTATTTCTCATAAAAACACCCTTGGCTCTTATAAACAAAAAATATCTGATAATAGTAGCATGTATTATAATAAATGCGCTCAGTATCTTCTCGAACGCATCGGATGGTTCCTCGAGAGTCGAAAAATTTCTAGCAGCAACGTCCAAATTATTTTTGAAAAAGCAAATGTCGATTACGATAAGATGAAAAATCTCTTGAGAGCTTGTCAGAAAAACCCAAAACATCAATTAACAAGAAAGCTCCGATTTATTGATGTTGATAATATCAAGATCATGACGAAAAACGAAGAGCCAATTATTCAAATCGCGGATCTTGTAGCGCACGCACTATATAAGTGCGTAGACAAAACTGACAAAAATTTCGGAATACCTGAACCGCGATATTTACGGGAACTATCGTCACATTTCTTTGGGCATCCGGAGACTGGTCTTATTGTAGGAGCTGGCTTGCATTGCGTCCATTCGTTGCGTGATGTGCAACTGGATGCCGATGTCGAAGCTGAACTGATTAAGATGTCTGCTGCAAGTTTTTCATCTCAAAGCAAGCCTTCTGCAACATGAAGTTTTCAGACGGCCTTGATTCAGCCGCGGCAAAGCCGCGGCCATGACGTCGAACGGCTCGCGGCGGGCGTTTCGCCCGCGCGGCCGCCGGCCGGAGTTACCGGCTCTCGCTTCTAGCGCTTCGCGCTAGGCGCGGGCCGTCACTCCTCACCCATCCGCAGCGCGGCGATGAAAGCTTCCTGCGGAATGCTGACATTGCCGTATTCCCGCATCCGCGCCTTGCCCTTCTTCTGCTTCTCCAGCAGCTTCTTCTTGCGCGTGATGTCGCCGCCATAGCACTTGGCGGTCACGTCCTTGCGCAGCGCGGCGATGGTTTCGCGGGCGATCACCTTGCCGCCGATGGCCGCCTGGATCGGGATCTTGAACAGATGGCGCGGGATCAGATCCTTCAGCCGCTCGCACATGCCGCGGCCGCGGGCCTCGGCGACGCTGCGGTGGACGATCAGCGACAGCGCATCGACCGGCTCGTTGTTGACGAGGATGTTCATCTTGACGAGATCGCCCTCGCGCAGGCCGATCTGCTCATAGTCAAAGCTGGCATAGCCGCGGCTGATGCTCTTCAGCCGGTCGTAGAAATCGAACACCACCTCGTTGAGCGGCAGTTCATAGGTCACCTGCGCCCGCCCGCCGACATAGGTCAGGTCGCGCTGGATGCCGCGCCGGTCCTGGCACAGTTTCAGGATCGGCCCCAGATATTCGTCGGGCGTGTAGATCACCGCCTTGATCCACGGCTCCTCGATGCTCTCGATCCGGTTGACGTCGGGATAATCCGCCGGATTATGTAGATAAAGCTCGCGCGCATCGTCGGTGCGCGAGGCGGATAGCTGCAACCGGTACACCACCGACGGCGCCGTGGTGATGAGGTCGAGGTCGTATTCGCGGCTCAGCCGTTCCTGAATGATCTCCAGGTGCAGCAGGCCCAAAAACCCGCAGCGGAAACCGAAGCCCAGCGCCGCGCTCGATTCCATCTCGAACGAGAAGCTGGCATCGTTCAAACGCAGCTTGCCGATGCTTTCGCGCAATTTCTCGAAATCGGCGGCGTCGACGGGGAACAGCCCGCAGAACACCACCGGCTGCACTTCCTTGTATCCGGGCAGCGCCTTGTCCGCCCCGCCCTTCACCGTGGTGATGGTGTCGCCGACCTTGGCCTGCTCGACTTCCTTGATCTGCGCGGTGATGAAGCCGATCTCGCCGGGGCCAAGCTCGGGCAGCTGCTCGATCTTGGGCCGCATGCAACCGACGCGGTCGATCAGATGCTGCGTGCCGCCCTGCATGAAGCGGATCTGGTCGCCCTTCTTCATGACGCCGTCCATGACGCGGACAAGGATGACGACGCCAAGGTAAGGGTCATACCAGCTGTCGACCAGCAGCGCCTGCAGCGGCTTGGTGCGGTCGCCGGTGGGCGCGGGGATGCGCCTGACCACGGCTTCCAGCACTTCCTCGATCCCGATGCCGGACTTGGCGCTGGTCAGCACCGCGTCCTGCGCATCGATGCCGATGATGTCCTCGATCTCGGTCTTGACCTTCTCCGGCTCGGCGGCGGGAAGGTCTATCTTGTTGATGACGGGCACGATTTCATGGTCATGCTCGATCGACTGATAGACATTGGCCAGCGTCTGCGCTTCCACGCCCTGCGCCGCATCCACGACCAGCAGCGCGCCCTCGCACGCGGCAAGGCTGCGGCTGACCTCATAGGCAAAGTCGACGTGGCCGGGCGTGTCCATCAGGTTGAGCTGATAGGTGACGCCGTCCTGCGCGGTGTAGTTCAGGCGCACGGTCTGCGCTTTGATGGTGATGCCGCGTTCGCGCTCAATGTCCATGTTATCAAGGACTTGCTCGCTCATCTCACGGTCGGTCAGCCCGCCGGTGACCTGGATCAGCCGGTCGGCCAGGGTCGATTTGCCATGGTCGATGTGGGCGATAATGCTGAAATTGCGAATGGTGGAGAGATCGGTGCTCATGCCAGCGCCGTTAGCAGCGTGTTACGCCCCTGTCAGCAGGCATTGACGGGCATGGCGCGCACCGGAATGGGCGATGCGCCGGAATGGAACCCGCCGCACCCGAATGGATGCTGTCCTGCGCTGCGGCTGCGTGCTAGCGTAACGGCCATGCAATTCGACTATCGTGAAATCCGGGCCGGCGGGATGATCATGCGCGCGGCAGTCCTCGATTGCCGGGAACAGGAACCGGATGGCCCGCCGCTGCTGATGCTGAACGGCATCGGATTCAATGCCGAGCTGATGGAGCCGCTCGCGATGGCACTGGCCGAGCCGGGGCCGGACGCGCCCAAGGGCCGCGCGGTCGTGATACCCGAGATGCCGGGCTGCGGCGGATCGCCCGACCCTGAGCAAACCCTGCTCATGTGCAGTCTGTCGAGTGTAGTGACAGAATTGATGGAGGCGCTGCATCCGGGCCGCGCTTTCGATTGCGTCGGCTTTTCATGGGGCGGCGCGCTGGCGCAGCAGATCGCGGTTCAGTCGGCGCGGCGGCTGACGCGGCTGGCGCTGATCTCGACGACATCGGGCATGCCGCTGGCGCCTGCCAATCCCAACGTGCTCCGGCGGCTGATCGATCCCAAGGAATATGTCGATCCGCTGCGCCTGTCCTCGAACTTCCATGCCCTCTTGGCCGAAGGGGGCGCGAACGCTACCCTGCTGCGGCGTTTCCGCACGCCATCGCCGCAGGGTCTGGGCAGCCAGCTTCTGGCGCTGACCGGATGGACTGCGGCGCCTCTGCTGCCTTTCGTGCGGGTCCCCGTGGCGCTTGTCGGGGTCGCCGACGATGCGATCGTGCCTTACTTGCATCACAAGATGCTCGGCTGCCTGTTGCCGCAGGCGACCAAGATTGAACTTGCCTCGGGCGGTCATCTGGCGTCGCTGGCGCGGCCTGCGAATGTGTCGCCTGCCCTGCGCGCCTTTCTGGCTGGATAGCGACGGTTTGTCGCAAGCCCTTTTTCATTTGCCGCCCATGCGATAGCGTCGGCGAAAGGGCTGACACGGCCGAGTGGCACCCCTATTTACAAGGGCAGCCGGATGGGAGAGTGCACATATGCGCCATATCGCGATAATAGGATCTGGCCCCGCCGGCTATTATACGGCCGAGGCGGCGACCAAGCAGTGGGGCGATGACATACGAGTCGACGTGTTCGACCGCCTGCCCGTGCCCTATGGCCTGATCCGCACCGGCGTCGCCCCTGATCACCAGACGATCAAGGCCGTGTCGCTCCGCTATGAGAAGACCGCGCTGACCGAGAATGTGCGCTTCGTCGGCAATATCGCGATCGGCGACGATATTTCGCTGGCCGAACTGCAGGCGTTGTATGATGCCGTAATCATCGCCACCGGCGCGCCGCATGACCGCGATCTTGGCATTCCGGGGGCGGATTTGCCGGGCGTCATCGGCAGCGCGGCCTTCGTGGGGTGGTACAATGGTCACCCGAATTTCACCGAACTTCACCCCGATCTGTCGGGACGCCGCGCCGTGGTGATCGGCAATGGCAATGTGGCGCTCGACATCGCGCGCATCCTGTCAAAGACGCGGCGCGAGTTCGAGGGATCGGACATCGTCGCCCACGCGCTCGACGCCATCGCGGCTTCGAGGCTGGACGAGATCGTCATCCTGGGCCGTCGCGGCCCGCACCAGATCGCCATGACGCCCAAGGAACTGGGCGAACTGGCAGAGCTTGATCGGGCGGCGCCTTATGTCGATCCGGACGATTTGCCCCCGCTATCCGAGGACGAGCCGCTGGAGCCGGGGCAGCGCAAATCGGTTCAATGGTTGCGGCAATTTGCGGCGAAACCGTCTGACAAGCCGCTGCGGATCACTTTCGACTTCTATGCCCGCCCCGTCCGCATCATCGGCAGCGAACGGGTCGAAGGAGTGGAGGTCGAGCGCACCCAGATCATCGACGGCACGCTGTCGGGCACGGGCCAGACCTATATGGTGCCGTGCCACCTTGTCATTTCGGCGATCGGCTATCGCAGCGCGGCGATCCCCGGCGTTCCCTTCGACGAGAAAGCTGGCCGCTTCGCCAGTGACGAGGGGCGCATATCGGTCTCGCCCGAAACCGGCGGGCTGTATTGCGTCGGCTGGGCGCGGCGCGGACCGACGGGGACCATCGGCACCAACAAGCCCGACGGTTTCGCGATCATCGCCAAGCTGGCGGAGGATATTGACAGCGGGGCGATCGGACCCGAGAGCAAGGCCGGTCGGCCCGGCTTTGATGCATTGGCGGCAGAGCGGCAGCTGGATATTGTGACCTTCCGCGACTGGCAGAAGATCGAGGAAGCCGAGATTGCCGCCGCCCGTTCGGGCGCTCCGCGCGAGAAGTTCACGCTGATCGAGGAAATGATCCGCGCCGGCCGCTGACCGGCGCGATCATCATTGCCCTATCGGCCCTGCGCTGCCTCGTTGGGGGCCTGCATGCCTTGCAGCGTCCTTTGCAGGCGCTGGCCAAAATCGGTCGCGCGCGGCGCGCAGACCTTGTTCGCCTCGTCCACGTCGCCCAGCAGGTCTTCCATCGTCTGCGGCGTGATCTGCGCCTCGATCTTGCCGCCGGACGCCTGTTCATAGCGGCCGATGAAATAGGCCATCATGAAGCCAAGCGCGTTCTTGCGCCCCTCGTCCTGCTCCTGCGCGCTGGCCAGCATGGCCCATGCCGCGCAACGAAGATCGGGATTGGTCGCGCCCTGTGCGTGGGCCGCGGGGGCGGCAAGGGCGACGCTGGCGGTCATGGCCGCGGCCATGGCCCCGTGCTTTATTGGGCGCTTCATGGGGCGCTTCATTGGGCGTTTCATTCGGTGTCTCCGTCCATTTGCCGGCCCATGCCGGTCGGGCACGGGGCGCGCAAGTTCTGCGGGATCGTCATCTGGACGAAGCGGGCTTTCTCCGGGATGAAGAAAGCCGCGAAGGCTACACCCGCATCGGCATCAGCACGTAAAGCGCCGGGCTCTGCGCGTTCTGGCGGATCAGCGTGGGCGCGCCCGCATCGGCGAGGTGCAGTTCGACATTGTCGCCCTCTATCTGTGCGAGGATGTCTTTCAGATAGTTGGCGTTGAAGCCGATCTCCAGACCCTCGGCCCCGTAATCGGCGGCCAGTTCCTCGGCCGCGGTGCCGTTGTCGGGGCTGGTGACCGACAGCGTCACCCGGTCGGTGTCGAGCGCCATCTTCACCGCGCGGGTCTTTTCGGTGGCGATGGTCGCCACGCGGTCGACGCCTGCGAAAAAGCTCTTGGGATCGACCTTCAGCAGCTTGTCGTTGCCGGTCGGGATCACGCGGCTGTAGTCGGGGAAGGTGCCGTCGATCAGCTTGCTGGTCAGCACGATGCCGCTCTCGCCGCCCAGCGTGAAGCGGATCTTCGATGCCGACAAGTCGATCGCGACATTGGTGTCGAGCGATTCCTCCAGCAGCTTGCGCAGTTCGGCGACGCATTTGCGCGGCACGATCACGTCGGGCATGCCCTCTGCCCCGTCGGGGCGCACGATGGTAAAGCGCGCGAGGCGGTGGCCATCGGTGGCCGCCGCCTTCAGCTGCGCCGAGCCGTTCGGGCCGTCATCCGCGACATGCAGGAAGATGCCGTTGAGGTAATAACGCGTTTCCTCGGTGCTGATGGCAAAGCGCGTGCGGTCGATCATCTGCGCCAGCGTGGCGGCGGGAAGCTCGAAGCTGGTCGGCAGGTCGCCCTCGACAATGACGGGGAAATCGTCGCGCGGCAGGGTCGGCAGCTGGAACCGGCTTCGCCCCGCCTTGACGATCATGCGGTTCTCGCTCGTCTCAAGGCTGACCTGTGAGCCGTCGGGCAGCTTGCGCGCGATGTCGAACAGCAGATGCGCCGATACGGTGATTGCGCCCGCGCCTTCAACCGAGGCGGCGGGCATCACCTCTACCACCTGCAGGTCGAGGTCGGTCGCCATCAGCCGGACATTGCCGTCGGCCGAAGCCTCGATCAGCACGTTCGAGAGAATGGGGATCGTGTTGCGGCGTTCCACCACCGACTGCACGTGGGACAGGCTGTGCAGCAGGGTTGCCCGTTCGATCGTCGCCTTCATTTCAATCAGATCCCCCTAAGCCCGGCGGCGAATGGAAACCCGACCGGACGAGAATTTCGGTCGAACTTTCCTAGCGGATGGGCATTTGCGAACAAGGCGAACGGAACGCGAACAAGTCGATTCTGGGGATAAAAGCCGGTGATAGCGGCGGTGCGCTGCGCGGGCGCTTCCCGATAAGCCCCGCGAAAAGTGACAAAGGTGACACATCCTACAGGTGCTGTAACCCGGCTTCGCACCGCACAATCGCTGGGCCTGGCGGCCAAAGGTGACACCATGGGGTGCCGGGGAAAATCTTCGTGTGCTGCGGGATGACGGCCTTGCATGACGCCGTCGTAGCGCCCCCGCCCGGTGTAGGACAGCGCACGCTGCCTGTACCGGCACATCAGCATAACCCCGATGGTCGCGGCCCGCCGGGCGGAATATCGCGCGAACCGGACCGATCATCGGCGCGACATTCCGGTTCTGAAACCGGATCGGGGCGGGATCGGACTCAACTCCGGTTACCGGGCGAAGATCGAAAATGCCCACGCGGAACGGGTGCCGCGCGTCCGGAATGCCCCGATGCGCAGCAGTCACGAAAACGCCCCGCAAGGCCGTGACCTTGCGGGGCGCCAATAGCTTTTCGCCAGTATCTTTTCGCCAGGCATCCTGTTGCAGGACGAGGCCGGGTCAGGCGGCCTGCTTGATCTCGACCAGCTTGAGGCCGAAGGTCAGGTCTTCGCCTGCCAGCGGGTGGTTGCCGTCGGCGGTCACCGTCTCATCGCCGACCTTGGTGATGGTGAGATTCATTTCGCTGCCGTCCTGCTGCTTGGCGGCCAGCGTCATGCCGGGCTGCGGCGCGGGTTCGGGCGGCAGGGTGGAGCGCGGGATCTCTATGATCAGCTCTTCGCGGCGCGGGCCGAAGGCCTGCTCGGACACGATGGTGACGTCCTGCTGCGCGCCTTCTTCCATGTTTTCAAGAGCGGCCTCGATCTGGGGCATGATCTCGCCCTTGCCCATGGTGACGGTCTGCGGGCCGTTCTGGTCGGTGCCGCCGACGACGCTGCCGTCTGCGGTCTTTACGGAAAAATCGATGACGACGATGTCGCCGGTCTTGGGAGTGGCCATGAGGTCTTCCTTGGATCTTCAGGGTTCCGGCGCTGAGGGAAGCGCCGCTCGACAGGCGCCGCGCGGCCATCGGGCCAGCGCACGCACCGCTTTGACCTCTATCGTCGCAAGCAAGAGCCGCGAAGTCAAACCAAGTCGGCTACCCTGCCCCGCAGGGAAGACAAACGCCCCGAAGGGAGGACAAACGCCCCGTAAGAACGACAGGTCCCCGATAAGGCTCAGATCATGACCATGCCGCCATTCACGTGCAGCGTCTGGCCGGTGACATAGCCTGCCTCCTTCGACGCCAGATAGGCGACCGCCGCGCCGATATCGTCGCCCTCGCCCATGCGGCCCATCGGGATGCGGCCGTTCAATGCGGCCTTCTGGTCGTCGGGCAGCACGTCGGTCATCGCGGTGCGGATGAAGCCGGGGGCGACGCAATTCACCGTGATGTTGCGGCTGGCCAGTTCCTGCGCAAGGCTCTTGGTCAGGCCGGTCAGGCCCGCCTTGGCCGCGGAATAGTTCATCTGGCCCGGATTGCCGGTGGTACCGACGACGCTGGTGATCGAGATCATGCGCCCGAACCGCGCCTTCATCATCGGGCGGGTCGCGGCGCGCATCAGGCGGAACGCGGAATTGAGGTTCACCTGCATGACCTGATCCCAGTCCTCGTCCTTCATGCGCATCATCAGCCCGTCGCGGGTGATGCCGGCATTGTTGACGAGGATGTCGAGCTTGCCCAGCGTGTCGATGGCGGCGGGAACGAGTTCCTCGACCTGCGTCGGGTTCGACAGGTCGCAGGTGATTTCGACGTGATCGCCGCCAATTTCGTCGTTCAGCTGCTCGCGAAAGCTGCGCAGCTTGGCCGCGTTGGTGCCCGACAGCGCCAGCCGCGCGCCCTGGCTGGCAAGGCTGCGCGCGATGGCGGAACCGATGCCGCCGCTGGCGCCGGTGACAAGGGCGGTCATGCCGGTAAGGTCGAACATCTTGGTATCCTCTCGTTTCGGGAAAGCGCGGCGGCCCTTACAGGGTCTTCGCCAGCGCCTCGCAATCTTCCATGGTGACGACGCTGACGACGTCGGTATCGGTGGTCGAGCGCTTGATCATCGGGGCCAGCACCTTGCCGCCCAGCTCGACAAAGCGGATGACGCCGACATCGGCCATCGCGCCCATGCTTTCGCGCCAGCGGACGCGGTCCATGACCTGCGCGACCAGCAGCTTGCGGATCTCTTCCGGGTCGGCGACCGGCTTTGCGGTGACATTGGCGAATACCGGCAGGCGCGGGGGATGGGGCATGGTCGTCTCGAACGCCTTGTCCATCTCGGCCGCGGCGGGTTCCATCAGCGGGCAGTGGAACGGGGCCGATACGGGCAGCGGCACCGCGCGGCGAAAGCCAAGCTCCTTGGCCAGCACGATCGCCCGCTCGATCGCGCCCGCATGGCCCGACAGCACGACCTGCGTGGGATCGTTGTCGTTCGCCAGCGTGCAGACTTCCTTCACGCCGGTGGCGGGATCGGTCGCGGCTTCCTCGGCCAGTTTCTCGGCATCTGCGACGCTGCCGCCCAGCAGGGCGCACATCGCGCCCATGCCGACCGGCACCGCCGCCTGCATCGCGCGTCCGCGCAGCTTCAGCAGCCGCGCCGTGTCGGAGAGCGAGAACGCGCCGACCGCGCACAGGGCGGTATATTCGCCAAGGCTGTGGCCCGCGACATAATCGGCCTTGTCCGCCAGCACGATGCCGAAATCCCGTTCCAGCACGCGCAGCGTGGCGATGGCGTTCGCCATGATCGCGGGCTGGGCGTTTTCGGTCAGGGTCAGCGTTTCTTCGGGCCCTTCGGCCATGATCGCGGCCAGTTTCTGGCCCAGCGCGTCGTCCACTTCCTCGAACACTTCGCGCGCGGCGCTGCTGGCGGCGGCGAGTTCCATGCCCATGCCGATTTTCTGGCTGCCCTGTCCCGGGAACACGAATGCGCGCATATTTTGTTTCTCCTCTCGAGCGGGCTTATCGAAAGGGGCGCGTTATTGCCAAGAGCGCGGCTTGCCAAGGGAGAAACCGGAAAGACCCAGCGGCGCCTCGCGGTCGGTGATGCCAAAGGGGACGATGCGATTGGCCGCGTCATGGCCGATATCGGCCTCGCCCAGAAAGGCGATGCCCGAACGCGCGCACCAGTGACGGGCGATCTCTTCCGCCGTCATGCCAAATTCGCGGTCGTTTTCGGGCACGTCGCTGACCCGCCCCAGCCGCAGGCCGAGCACCGATTTCGGCAGCGCCTCGGTCACGTGGAAGAACAGGCGGTCGACCGAATAGAGATATTCGCTCACCTCCTCGACCATTACGACATGGCCCGACAGGTCCGGCATCAGCGGCGTGCCCGACAGCATGGCCAGCGTCATAAGGTTGAAGGCCGCCGTCGGCCTGCCGTCCAGATGCGGCTCCAGCCCGCCCAGATCGCCCGACAGCCACGACAGCACCGAACCGATGGCATCCGCGCCGTGCTCGCGCTTGATGTCGAGCGGCATGGGCGCATGGACCGGCCTGCCGATCCCCGCCCGGTAGAGCGCGCCCAGCAGGTAACCGCCGTCCGAACTGCCCAGCCAGATCTTGCCGTTGGCGACGGGCCCCATGCGCGCGATGGCATCGCCCGCGATGCGATTCGATCCGTAACCGCCGCGCGCGAACCAGACCGCGTCATAGTTCGGATCGTTCGCGCATTCGACCAGCGCGGCCAGTCGCTGCTCGTCCGGTCCGGCGAAATGCCCTTGTTCGGCAAAGCATTGCTCGTGAAAATGGAGTTCGACGTCGCCGAAGCCCGCGGCGACCGCCGTGACCTGCGTTGCGAGTTCGCGTGGAAGCGAGGCGGACGGTGCACAGATGGCGACGCGGATCATGAAAAGCAGTGCTAGGGCGGCCGGCGCGCATTGCCAAGCGCGGCCTGCTTCAATAGCGACGAACGGCATGAGCGATAGCGATCTTTCCGCGCTGCTGAAGCGCCCGTTCTTCTTCTGTGGCATCGGCGGGTCGGGGATGTTGCCGCTGGCCTGCATCCTGCGCGGGCGCGGCGCTGCGATTGCCGGATCGGACCGCAGTTTCGACCAGGGTCGAAGCCCCGAGAAATTCGCATGGATCGCGAATCAGGGCATCGACCTGTACCCGCAGGACGGCAGCGGCATCACCAGCGGCGACCAGATCCTTGTCGCCAGTGCCGCGATCGAGGACACCGTGCCCGAAGTACGCCGCGCCATTGAACTGGGCTGCGACCGGATGAGCCGCGCCGAATTGCTGTCCGCCCTGTTCAACGGTGCGGAGCGCAGCATCGCCATCGGCGGGACCAGCGGCAAGTCGACCGTGACGGGCATGACCGGCTGGGTGCTGACGCAGGCGGGCCGCGATCCGACCATCATGAACGGCGCGGTGATGAAGAACTTCCGGTCGGATGACGCGCTGTTCGCCAGTGCGCGGGTCGGCGACGGGCGCTCCTTCGTGTCCGAGGTGGACGAAAGCGACGGGTCGATCGCGCTCTACCGGCCCAGCGTGGCGGTGCTGCTGAACGTGACGCTGGACCACAAGGGCATGGACGAATTGCGCGTGCTGTTTGGTGATTACCTTGCCGTGTCGGACATGGCCGTGATCAACGCCGACGATGCGGAAGCATTGGCGTTGGCCGGACGGGCGAGATCGGCGATCACCTATGGGATCGACGCGGCGGATGCGCGGATCGGCGTGGCGGCGGGTTCGATCCGCGAGGAAGCGCGCGGGATCGGCGCTATTGTGCTCGACCGCGCCGAGGGGCGCGAGGCGGAACTGTCGTTGCAGGTGCCCGGACGGCACAATCTGTCCAATGCGCTGGCGGCCCTGGGGGCGGCGATGGCGGTGGGGGTCGATTTCGATGTCGCGGTGAAGGCGCTGGGCGGCTTCACCGGTCTGGCGCGGCGGTTCGACATCGTCGGGACGAGCGCATCGGGTATCACCGTGATCGACGATTTCGGTCATAACCCCGACAAGGTGCGCGCAACCTTGCGCACTTTAAGGGCGCATCCGGGCCGCGTGATCGCCTTTTTCCAGCCGCACGGCTTCGGTCCGATCCGACAGATGGGGCGCGAACTGGCAGAGGTCTTTGCCGAGGAACTGGACGGCGACGACCGGGTGATCCTGTGCGACCCGGCCTATTTCGGCGGCACCGTGGACCGCAGCATCGGCGGGGCCGATCTTGCGCAATGGATCTGCGACGCGGGCAAGGATGCGGAGCATTTCGCATCGCGCGAGGATTGCGGCGACCGCATTGTCGAGATCGCGCAGGCCGGCGACCGCATCGTGGTGATGGGCGCGCGCGACGATACGCTCAGCACTTTCGCGCGCGCCATTCTGGACCGGCTGGACTAGATGATCACTCCGCCGGTTCGGATGCAGCCAGCGCCGGTGCGCGGGGCGCGTCCGGCGCGAAGGTTTCGCCGAAATAATTGCCCTCGTACCACATCGGCGGCTGGTCGGCATTGGCGGTCATCTTCACGATCTCGTAATTGAGCAGCGCGAACTTGCGCGCCGATTCCCAGTTGAGCGGCAGGTTCAGATCGTCGCTCGGCTTGTGGTAATGGGTGCCGAGGAAGTCGGTGAAGGCCTGCTTGCCGCCGTTCTGCACACCCGTCATCAGGAACAACGCGGGCACGCCTTCCTTGACGAAGCTGTAATGGTCCGAGCGGACGAACAGGTTCTCTTCCGGCAGGAAATCGGGCGATACGCCGATGCCGGTCGCCGCGCCCGCCCGGATCAGCGTCTGCCCCATCGTCGAATTCTCCGCTCCGAACCCGACCACATCGGCTAGATCGTATAGCAGCACCGGCATGTCGAAATTGACGACGCCGACCGGCTTGCCGTCATCGCGCACGAAATTGCGGGCGAGATATTCGGAACCCAGCAGGCCCTTTTCCTCCGCGGTGACCGCGGCGAACAGGATCGGTCGGCGGGGACGGTTCGGGCCCATCGCGATGACGCGGGCGACCTCCAGCATGGTGGCGACGCCGGTCGCATTGTCCATCGCGCCATTATAGATCGTGTCGGTGTCTTCGCCCTCGCCCCCTTCGCCGGGCGCATCGGTCAGATGGTTGCCGACATGGTCCAGATGCGCGCTCATCACCACATATTCGTCCGCCAGATCGGGATCCGATCCGGGCAGCATGGCGACGACATTGGCGCTGGTCTTGTCGTCCCATTTGGTCGTGACCCTGGCGGTCGCCTCGCCCGTCATGTCGAAGGCGGCGGGGCGGCTTTTCGCCTTGGGATCGTCATAGACCGCCAGCAATTCGTCCAGATCCTTGCCGGACGCCGCCAGCAGGCGCTTAGCGGTTTCGGGCGATATATAGGCCTGGAACCGCAGATTGGGGTCCTGCACATTCGCCTTGCCGTCAGGGCCGACCCAGGTCTCGCTCGGCTCCTTCAGATAGGTGACGAGCTTGTCGAACGACATGCTCTTGAGCGATTCGCGGCTGCGGATCGAGATCAATCCGACCGCGCCGTTTTCGCTGGCATATTTCGTCTTGGTATTGGCGAGGGTCGAGGCGATCTCGCCCGGAACTGTCTTGGGCGTCCCCGACACGGCGACCACGATCTTGCCCGCGATATCGACGCCCGCGTAATCGTCGATGCCGTTTTCGGGGCTATGGATGCCCTGCCCCACGAACACCATCGGCGCGGTCAGCTCCACCTGCTGCTCGGTAAAGCTGCCGCCCGCGACGAAATCCGTGCCCGGTTCCAGCGTGACCACGCCATCGGGCGCGATAAAGGACAGCGCGGCCGTTTCGTTGCTGGCGGTGCGGAAAGTGATGTCCTGCATGAAGCTGCCGTCGTTCGCAGGCTGTAGTCCCATGGCCATGTAGCGCGAGGCGACATAGGCGGCGGCGATGTCGTAATATTCGCTGCCCGTGTCGCGGCCCTGCAGCAGATCGTCGGCGAGGAAGGTGACGGTGGCGGCGATCTGGTCGGCGTCGATCGCCGCGGCGGCGGGATCGGCGCGTTCGGCGGGCGACAGGACGCGCGTCTGGGCGGCGCCCTCCTGGGCCGCCCCTTCCTGGGCGCTGGCTGGAACGACATGGATGGCACAGCCGGCAAGGGCGGCGGCAAGGATCAGCTTGCGCATCGGGACGGAATTTCCTTTCGGATGAGACTATCCGCACCATTTAGCAGGCGAACCGTGGCTGGCAAATGAACTTACCGGCGGATCGGGAACAGCCGCATATAGGTCAGGCAGCGCCACAGCCATTCGAGCGGGCCGAAGCGGAACCGGTCCAGCCACGGGCGCGACCACAGCAGCATCAGGCCCATGCCGCCCGCCGACCATGCCCACAGCGACAGCCGGTGCCAGTCGCCGTAAAGACCCAGCCCCCAGCCGAGAAACACGATCCCCATCATGACCGAGCTGAGGATGTAATTGCTGAACGCCATGCGCCCCGCCGCGGCCAGCCTCTGCCCGAACCCGCTGCGCGCGAGCATGGGCGTGAACGCGATCAGCAGCGCCGCATAGCCCACAATCATCGGCAGGCGCAGCAGCGAGGTCGGGCCGAACTGCACCCAATAGCTGACCGCCGGATAATGATCGTAACGCATCGCCATCAGGCCCAGCGGCAGGGTCAGCAATAGCGAGGCGGCAATCCCGCCAAGGCCCCACACGATCATCGCGCGCCTGTTCCATTCGCCCGAGAAGAAGCCCAGACGGTACAGCGCCGCCCCCAACAGCATCAGGCCCAGATAGGCCGGCCCCGATATCGGCATGAAGGCGATGCGGTCCCATATGCTGCGCGTCTTGTGCCGCCACGCCATGATGTCGGCAAAGCTGCCGGTCTGGCGGACCGCGTCGCTGGCATTGCTCTGGGCGCGCATGGCCTCTACCTGCGCTTCGTAATCCTGCCGGATTTCGCTGGCGGGCGGCGCGGACAGCGCGGACAGTTCGCTGGCGGGAAACAGGGCGATGGCGCCCATGATGCCCATGTAGAAGCTGGCGAACAGGCCGAAGAACAGCAGGGCGCGGGTGCCCAGCGGCAGGAACAGCATCGCGGCCAGCCCGACGACCGCGTAATCCAGCAGAATGTCGCCAAAGAACAGCAGGTAGTAATGCGCCGCCCCGAACAGCGCGAGCCACAGCAGGCGCCGCCCCTGCAGCAGCAGCGCGCCCACCATGCCGCGTTTCGCCGCCGCGCGGTCGACGAAGATCGCCATGCCTGCGCCGAACAGGAAGGCGAACAGCCCGCGCAGCTTGCCGTCGAGGAAGAGGTACTGGATCAGCCAGCCCGCCTCCTCCCAGAAGCCGTGCGGGTACAGGATGCCCCAATAGTAATAGGGTCCGGTGCGGGCAAAGCCGACGACATTGGCGGCAAGGATCCCCAGCACCGCGAAACCGCGCACGATGTCGAGGCTGGCGATGCGGTCCGAGGTGACGGGCCTTATGCGCGGCGCGGGTGCGGGCTGGTCCGGCGTTGCGCGATCGTGTGATATGCTGCCCAAGTCCTGCCCCCTTGCGATTCGCGGTGCCAAATTAGACGGCAATCGCACGCAGTCGAAGGGTTTCGCCGGACGCTGCGCGCTTGCATTTGCGGCCAGACGCTGTATGGCGCGCCCTTTCCGGCAGAGCCCGACGCGCGAATCCGCGGCGGAACCAGCCTGACGGAAATCTTGAAAGAAAGCCGGAGGGGCCTTTCGCCATGGGGGCGAGGGTCAGCGATCGGCACAGACGAAGGAACAAGCGCATGCCGCTTTACGAGCATGTGTTCCTTGCGCGTCAGGACCTCTCTCAGAGCCAGGTCGATGCGCTTGCGAACACCGCCACCGAGATTGTCGAGGCGAACGAGGGCAAGGTCGTGAAGACCGAGACCTGGGGCCTCAAGAACCTCGCCTACAAGATCCAGCGCAACCGCAAGGCTCACTATGTGATGCTGAACATCGACGCGCCCGCCAAGGTTGTCGAGGAGCTGGAGCGCCAGACCCGCATCAACGAGGACGTGATCCGTTACATGACCATCAAGGTCGAGGAACACGAAGGTGGCCCGTCGGTCATGATGCGCAAGAACGACCGCGAACGCCGCGGCCGCAAGGGAGATCGCTGAGATGGCCCGTCCGTTTTTCCGCCGCCGCAAGAGCTGCCCTTTCGCAGCCAAGAATGCGCCCGCGATCGACTACAAGGATGTGCGCCTGCTGCAGGGCTTCATGTCCGAGCGTGGCAAGATCGTGCCGAGCCGCATCACCGCCGTATCCGCCAAGAAGCAGCGCGAGCTGTCCAAGGCGATCAAGCGCGCACGCCACATCGGCCTGCTGCCCTACATCGTCAAGTAAGGAGGGCCTGACCCATGGACATCATCCTCCTGGAACGTATCGAGAAGCTCGGCACCATCGGTGACGTGGTTTCCGTCAAGGACGGCTACGCCCGCAACTTCCTGCTCCCGAACAAGAAGGCCCTTCGCGCCAATGCGGCGAACAAGAAGGTCTTCGAAGCCAATCGCGAGCGTCTGGAAGCCGAGAACGCCGAGCGCCGCACCGAAGCCGAAAAGGCCGGTGAGAAGGTTGCCGGCACCGAGATCGTGCTGATCCGCGCGTCGTCGAACGCCGGCCAGCTGTACGGTTCGGTCAACGTTCGCGACATCACCGCGGCCCTCAATGAAAAGGGCCACGACATCGACAAGAAGCAGGTCATCCTGAGCGCGCCGATCAAGACCATCGGCATGTTCGACGTGACCATCGCGCTGCACCCCGAGGTGCATGTGACGATCAAGGCCAATGTCGCCCGCTCGGACGACGAAGCCTCGCTTCAGTCGGAAGGCGTCGACGTGCTGGCCGCGATGTTCGAGGAAGAAGCCGCCGAACAGACCGGCTTCACCGAAGAGCGCGACCCCAATGCAGAGCCTGGCGAGTTCGCCGATGCCGACGCAGAGGGCGAAGCCGCCGAGGGCGAGGACGAAGAGCAGGCCTGATCGGCCTCTCTGCCGTCTTGACGAGTATCAGGAAGGGCGCGGACGGCTTGGCTGTCCGCGCCCTTTTTGCAGGAATATCGTCCGCAACCGCGATCCTGCCTTTGAAATGTCAGATTCGGGGCGCTAGCTGTTGTCGATGAACACGCCCGACGACATCATTGCCGAACTGACCCGGCTGTACGACACCGCGCGCCAGACCCTGCGCGAGGACATGATCGCCTATGCCGCGGACGGCACCCTGCCCGACCGGTCGCGCCGCAACGACGGGTCCTATGCCTATCCGCAGCTGCGCTTGCGCTATTCGGGCAGCAGCAAGCCTTCGGAGGTCAGCCGGTCCTTCGCGCGGCTGACGCGGCCGGGACGCTATCAGACCACGATCACCCGCCCCCGCCTGTTCGCCCCCTATCTGCGCGAGCAATTGTCGCTGATCATGGAGGATCACGAGATCGAGGTCGGGGTCAGTCCCTCGCGGCAGGAAATCCCGTTTCCCTATGTGCTCGACGGCCCATGGTCTGGCGAGGGGGCAGCGACCGACCTTGCCAGCGTGTCGCCGCGCGAGCTGGCGCATCATTTCCCGGCGACCGAACTGGCGCTGATCGGGGACGAGATTGCCGACGGCGTCGATGTCGTCGCGCAGGACGATCCGATGCCGCTGTCGCTGTTCGACGGGCTGCGCACCGATTTCAGCCTGGCGCGGCTGCAGCATTACACCGGCACCAATCCCGAACATGTGCAGCGTTTCGTGCTGTTCACCAATTATCACCGCTATGTCGACGAATTCGTCGACTGGGCGGCGCAGCAGCTGGACGGACAGAATTTCACCGCGCTGTCGGGTGCGGGCGGGCTCTATCTGGACCAAAGGCGCGACAATGCCCGCAGCCTGCTGTCGGACACCGCCTGGCGGCGGCACCAGATGCCCGCCTATCACCTGATCGCGCCTGGCGGCGACGGGATCACGCTGGTCAATATCGGTGTCGGCCCTTCCAACGCCAAGACGATCACCGACCATCTGGCGGTGATGCGGCCCGAGGCGTGGTTGATGATCGGCCATTGCGGCGGGCTGCGCGACAGCCAGAAGATCGGCGATTACGTGCTGGCCCACGCCTATCTGCGCGACGATCACGTGCTCGACAGCGTGCTTCCGCCCGAGATCCCCCTGCCTGCCATTGCCGAGGTGCAGCAGGCCATGGCCAGGGCGGCGGAGGAGATCAGCGGGACCGAGGGCGTGGATCTGAAGCGCCGCATGCGTACCGGCACCGTCGTCACGACCGACGACCGCAACTGGGAACTGCAGGTCGGCAAGACCGGCCACCGCCTGTCGCTGTCGCGCGCGGTCGGGATCGACATGGAAAGCGCCACCATCGCGGCGCAGGGTTACCGCTTCCGCGTCCCCTACGGCACGCTGCTATGCGTGTCGGACAAGCCGCTGCATGGCGAGCTGAAGCTGCCGGGACAGGCCAACCGCTTTTACGAGCAGGCCATTGCGGGCCATCTGCAGATCGGCATCCGAAGCTGCGAATTGCTGAAGGCCGAGGGCGAACGCCTGCACAGCCGCAAGCTGCGCGCGTTCAACGAGCCGCCGTTCCGCTAGGCTGCGGCGCGATCAGGCGCTGAAGAATTCCGCCAATTCGCGGCCCAGCGCCTTTTCGGTGACGCTGGTCATGTGGGTGCCGGGCATCCATGCGATCCGCGCGTCGGGCAGCGCCTCGGCCAGCGCCTCGGCCGATCCGTTGTCGTCATCCTCGGTCCCGCACAGCACCAGCACCGGCATTTGCGGCACCGACAGCTGCGCCTTGTCGAGCGCCAGCCCGCTGGACGACAGCAGCAGGCGCGCGGCCACGCGGTCGACCTTCATCGATTTCATGAAGGACACCGCGAAGAAATGGTCGTCGCCGCGCTTTGCCGTGTCGAAATTGTCGATGGCGTCGATGAAGAACCCTGCGCGGCGGCGGAAATCGAGCAGGCCTTCCAGACCCATGCCCACCAGCGCCAGCCGCCGCGGCGTCAGCCCCGCGATCGCGCCGCCCAGCACCGTGCGCGCGCCCAGCGAGAATCCGGCGAGGTCATATTCGGCCCCCTCCGCGTCCAGCGCGTAATGGGCGAGCAGATCTTCCAGATCGTTCACCAGCACGCCGGGCGGATAGCAGGCCGGATCGTGCGGCGCTCCGCTTTCGCCATGCGCCCGCAGGTCCGGCATGATCAGGTTGAACCCGGCCTCTGCCAGCGTGCGGGCATGGCCGAACTTGATCCAGTTCATCTCCGCGCTGGAAAACAGCCCGTGGACCAGCACCAGCGTGCGGCCGTTCGGATCGGGCGCATCCATGCGCCACACGGCGAGCTGCGTGCCGTCGCGCGCCTCGATGTCGTCGCGGACGAGATGGATTTCTGAACTGTCGGTCATGCAGCGTGCCTAGCGGCCTTTGCCGCCCGCGCCAATCCCGTTGCCCCTTTCGATCGGCAACCGGCTCGATCGGGAACGGGAGCAGGCATTCAGTCAGGAACCTTCAGCCCCGCCTTGCCCCACGCCTTGATCGCGCTGTCCAGTTCGGTGACCTTCACGCCCGGCAGATGGCTGGTGTCCTCCCACGCGGCATGTTTGCTCTCGATCCCGCAGTTCGAGGTGGGCACGAAAAAGGCGGGATCGTCGAAGCTGCCGACGGTCAGGTCCAGATATTGGCTGCCGAGAAAGCCGAAACCCAGCGGCGTCCCGCATTTTGCGCAGAACGGACGATGCGCGATGGGAGAGCTTTCATACCATTGCGGCTCGCCAGTCCAGACAAGGCCGGTGGTATCGACGTTCTTGAACGCGATCGACACGCCGCCGGTCGCCTTCTGGCACATGCGGCAGTGGCACAGATAGGCCTCGTTGTCAGAGACCTCGACGCGATAGCGGACCGCGCCGCATTGGCAGCCGCCCTCCATCACATGGCTTCCGGTGATGGAGGGGGCTGCCATGGACCATCAGCCCTTCTTGAGGTGCCGGCGGCCCAACAATTCCGCGATTTGCACCGCGTTCAATGCGGCGCCCTTACGCAGATTGTCCGACACGCACCAGAGCGCGAGGCCGTTATCAACCGTCGAATCCTCACGAACGCGGCTGATATAGGTGGCATAATCGCCCACGCATTCGACGGGTGTGACATATCCGCCATCCTCGCGCTTATCGACCAGCATGATGCCGGGCGCCTCGCGCAGGATGTCCTGGGCCTGCTCGGCGGTGATCTCGTTCTCGAACTCGATGTTGATCGATTCCGAATGGCCGACGAACACGGGCACGCGCACGCAAGTGGCCTGCACCTTGACCTTGGGGTCGAGGATCTTCTTGGTCTCGGCGACCATCTTCCACTCTTCCTTGGTGGAGCCGTCGTCGAGGAACACGTCGATGTGCGGGATCACGTTGAAGGCGATCTGCTTGGTGAACTTGGCCGGTTCGGGCTTGTCGCCGACGAAGATCGCGCGGCTCTGTTCGAACAGCTCGTCCATGCCCTGCTTGCCCGCGCCCGACACCGACTGATAGGTCGAGACGACGACGCGCTTGATCTTGGCCGCATCGTGCAGCGGCTTCAGAGCGACGACCATCTGCGCGGTCGAGCAGTTCGGGTTCGCGATGATGTTCTTCTTGGTATAGCCGTCGATCGCGTCCGGGTTCACTTCCGGCACGATCAGCGGCACGTCGGGGTCCATGCGGTAAAGCGAGGAATTGTCGATCACCACGCAGCCCGCCGCCGCCGCCTTGGGCGCATATTCGGCCGTGGGGCCGCTGCCCGCCGCGAACAGGGCGATATCATAGCCCGCGAAGTCGAAATGCTCGATATTCTTGCACTTGATCATCTGGCCGGTGTCGCCAATCTCGATCTCGGTCCCGACCGAGCGCGAGGAGGCAACCGCCGCGATCTCGTCATAGGGGAAGGCCCGCTCGGCGAGGATGGCCAGCATCTCGCGTCCGACATTGCCCGTGGCTCCAACGACTGCCACCCGATAACCCATGATATTTGCTTTCTTGTTCGTGAATGATAATTACGCCAATTTCCGCCGCATCAGCCTGCGGAATGCGCGCGGTAGTCAAAGGCGGCACCATGCGCAAGCAATTGCAAATATCAGGGGCGTGAAGCTGGACTTGCGGGCCACCCCAAAAGCACGGCACGCCAAAAGCAAAGGCGGCGCCCGTTCGAAACGGACGCCGCCCTTTTGATCAACCTGTCGCGAACGACGGCAGATCGTCTTGCGACTTACTCCATCGCGGCTTCGGCGTCGTCGCCGGCTTCGCCCATGGCGTCGGCCTGCGCGTCGAGAGCTTCTTCCTGCATCTCGTCGCCCTGGGCTTCTGCCAGATCGGCCTGCTCTTCGAGCGTGTCTTCAGCCGATTCGTACTGCTGCTCGACCAGGTCTTCCTGTGCTTCCTGCTCGCTTTCCGCGCAGGCGCCGAGCGTGGCGAAGGCGGCGGCCGATGCGATAATGGCTACGGTCTTGAACTTCATGAAAATTCCCCTTTTCTCTTCTTGCGGTCTTCAGATCTGCGATACTGGGCAGATTGGGTGACAAGGTCAAATCCTGACCCTGGAATTCTTCGGGAAAATCCCGTCACGGCGCCGAACGAAGCGGGCTCGCTTCCGCCAGGATCACCATGAAGCGGCTGTCATGGTCGTTCCAGCGCTCCAGCGGCGTCCAGCCGCCCGCCAGCAGCAGCGCGGCGGCAGAGCGGCGGCCGTATTTGTGGCTGTTCTCGGTATGGATGGTCTCGCCCGCCTTCATGGTGAAGCTGCGCTCGCACACGGTGAAGGCGATGTCGCGCTGCGCCTCGAGATGCATTTCGACGCGGGCGATATCGTCGTTCCAGACCGCCTTGTGGCGAAACGCATCGACCGGCATCGTGCCGTTCAGCTCGCGGTTGATGCGGGTAAGGAGGTTGAGGTTGAACGCCGCCGTCACGCCCTGTGCGTCGTCATAGGCGGGGATCAACACCTTGCGGCTCTTGATCCGGTCCATCCCGATCAGCAGCAGCGGGGGCTTGTCGGACGGACTGCCCGCGACCAGCGTTTCGCGCATGCCGCGCAGCATGTCGACCGCGGTGCGCGGGACGAGATTGCCGATGGTCGATCCGGGGAAGAAGCCCAGCCGCGGGGCGCCCTCGATCTCTGGCGGCATGGTCACGGGGCGCGTGAAATCGGCCTCGACGGGGTGGATCGGCAGCATGGGGAACTTGTCCGCCAGCCGGTCCGCCGACGAGCGGAGGAATTCGCCCGAAATGTCGATCGGCACATAGGCCGCCGGATCGATCGCCTTCAGCAGCAGCGGCGTCTTGGCCGAACTGCCCGATCCGAATTCGACCACGGCCCGCCCCGCGCCGATGCAGCGGCGGAAATCGCCTCCATGGGCGCGCAGGATCTCTTTCTCGGCCCGCGTCGGGTAATATTCGGGGAGCCGCGTGATGTCCTCAAACAATTCGGATCCGCGCTCGTCATAGAACCAGCGCGCCGGGACCGCCTTTTGCGGTTCCGACAGGCCGGTCAGGACATCGCGCCGGAACGCATTGTCGATCCCCGCCTCATCCTCGTCAACGATGCGCAGCGCCTGCTGAACCGTCATGGCACTCTCCCTAGATGTCTTGTGCCAATCGCAGGCCGGTGAACTGCCAGCGCTGGTGGGGGTAGAAGAAATTGCGATAGCTGGGGCGCGAATGGCCGCGCGCGGTGGCGCAGCTTGCGCCCTTGAGCACGAACTGCCCGCTCATGAACTTGCCGTTGTATTCGCCGACCGCGCCGGGCGCAGCGGTAAAGCCGGGATGCGGCAGATAGGCCGAGCGCGTCCATTGCCAGCAGCTTCCGAACAGTTCGGGTGTCGCGGCAGGCTGGGCCGCCTGCGCCTCGTCCATTTGCTGGCCTGCCGCCGGATCGGCATCCGCGGCGGCGACTTCCCATTCGGCTTCGGTCGGCAGGCGCTTGCCCGCCCATGAGGCAAAGGCGTCGGCCTCATAATAGGAGATATGCGTGACGGGCGCGTCGGGATCGCGTGGCTGCCATCCGGCCAGCGTGAAATGACCGTCGCCATGCCAATAGAGCGGCGCCTCGATCCCCTCACCGTTTACCCATGCCCAGCCGTCGGACAGCCAGAGCGAGGCATCGCGATAGCCGCCGTCGGCGATGAACGCCGCCCATTCGGCATTGGTGACAAGGCCGCGCGACAGGCGGAACGGTTCGAGCAGGACGCGGTGGCGCGGACCTTCGCAATCGAAGCAGAAGCGTGCGCCTTCGCAATCCTGCCCGATGCGTGCGATGCCGCCCTGATGCTCGATCCAGCCCTCGCCCTTGTGCTGCGGCATGTCGGGCAGTTCCTTGAACATCGCCGGGCCGAGCGGGTTCTGGAACAGCGCATGCTTGATGTCGGTCAGCAGCAATTCCTGATGCTGCTGCTCATGCGCGATGCCCAGCGCAATCAGCGGGGCGCAATCCTCGCGGTCTAGCAGCACCTCCATCGCGTCGTCGATGGCGCGGCGAAAGGCGACGATCTCGTCCAGCGTCGGGCGCGACAGCATGCCGCGCGAAAAGCGGGCGATGCGCTGGCCCTCGGCCTCGTAATAGGAATTGAAGAGAAACGGGTAGCGATCGTCGAACAGCCGGTAATCGGGCAGATGATCGCGCAGCAGGAAGGTTTCGAAGAACCAGCTGGTATGCGCCAGATGCCATTTGGCGGGGCTGGCATCCTCCATCGACTGGATGGTCGCATCGGCATCGGAAAGCCGCGCTGCCAGATCGAGGCTGAGCCGGCGGGTGGCCCGAAACTGTCCCGCAAGCGGGGGTTTCGGCCGGTCCGAAGGCTTGTCGGCACCGGTCTGCGCGGAACGAACGGCAACATCCATGAACCGAAAATGCGCGAGGCGGGTTATGGTGCCCGCCCCGAGCAAATTAACTTTACCTCGAAGCGAGGCGCCGAGTCAGGCCGCGTCGCGGCGGGCCATGACTTCGGCGTTCAGTTCCTCGGCCAGCAGGAAGGCCAGTTCGATCGACTGCGCGGCGTTGAGGCGCGGATCGCAATGGGTGCGATAGCGCGCCGACAGCAAATCATCGGTGATCGCGACCGCGCCGCCGGTGCATTCGGTGACGTCCTGCCCGGTCATCTCGACATGGATGCCGCCGGCATGCGTGCCCTCGGCCCGGTGGACCGCGAAGAAGCCCTTCACCTCGGACAGGATACGGTCGAACGGACGCGTCTTGAAGCCGCTGTCGGTCTTGATGACATTGCCATGCATCGGGTCGCACGACCACACCACCGGATGGCCCTCGCGCTTGACCGCGCGGACCAGCGGGGCAAGGCCTGCCTCCACCTTCTCGTGCCCAAAGCGGCTGATCAGCGTGATCCGCCCGGCCTGGCGCCCGGGGTTCAGCGTGTCGAGCATCGACAGCAGCGCGTCGGGCGACAGGCTGGGTCCGCATTTCATGCCGATGGGATTGCCGACGCCGCGCAGGAACTCGACATGGGCCGACCCTTCGAAACGGGTGCGGTCGCCGATCCACAGCATGTGCGCGCTGGTGTCGTACCATTCGCCGGTCAGCGAATCGCGGCGGGTCATCGCCTGCTCGTAGGGGAGCAGCAGCGCCTCGTGGCTGGTGTAGAAATTGGTGCCCTGCAGCTGCGGCACGGTCGCCGGATCGACGCCGCAGGCCTCCATGAAGTCCAGCGCCTCGCTGATGCGGTCCGCCGTCTGGGCGAAACGCGTGCCCCACGGGGACCGGTCCATGAAATCCAGCGTCCACTGGTGCACCTGCCGCAGGTTCGCATAACCGCCACCCGCGAAGGCGCGCAGCAGGTTCAGCGTGGCCGCGGCCTGACTATAGGCGCGGATCATGCGTTCGGGATCGGGCTTGCGGCCCTCCGCCTCGAACGCGATGTCGTTGATGTTGTCGCCGAAATAGCTGGGAAGCTCGACGCCGTCCTTGACCTCGACATCGCTGGAACGAGGCTTGGCGAACTGGCCCGCCATGCGGCCGACCTTCACCACCTTCTGCTTGCTGGCGAAGGTCAGCACCACCGCCATCTGCAGGATCACGCGGAACGTGTCGCGGATATTGTCGGGATGGAATTCGGCGAAGCTCTCGGCGCAGTCGCCGCCTTGCAGCAGGAAGCCCTTGCCCTGCGACACCTCGCCAAGCTCGGCCTTGAGCGCGCGTGCCTCGCCCGCGAAGACGAGCGGGGGAAACCGGGTCAGCCTGTGCTCCGCATCGGCCAGCGCCGCTGCGTCCGCATAGGCGGGAAGATGCTTTGCTTCCTGCGATTTCCAGCTTTCGGGGCTCCAGTCCGCCGTCTTGTTCACTTCGTCACTCCATCGCCTGCCGGACCGCCCTGCTGGGGTGCCGCGGCAGTTTCTCACTCCATCCGAAATGTCGGAATAGGGCCGCCCTTACCCCCGAGGGGGGCGCAATGCAAAGGTTTCAGCCGCAACCATCAGCGCGATGCAGCGGCCTCCGCCGTGCCATTGCCTGCCCTTGCCGTCGCACCGGGCACGATCTCCACCCGCATGGCGTCGCCGGTGAGGAAACGCTGCGCCAGCGCCTGCATCTCTTCGGGCGTGACCTGCGAATAGTCGCGGATAATGGTGCGGATCTGGTCGATCCGGCGCGGATCGCGCGAGGCGCCGCCCAGTTCGCTCAGCCAGAAGCCGTTGCCGCTCGACACGCGCTCGATATAGGTGCGCAGCGGCTCGGTGACGCGGGCGATTTCCTCCGCGCTGGGCGGATTGGTCGCGAGATCCTCGGCAATGCTGGTCGCGGTGTCGAAGAACACCTGCACCTCGTCTGGCTCGACCTGCGCCATGGCGATGATCGACCCGCCGGTTTCGCGGTCGAGCGGCCAGCGCGAGGCGACATTGGGCGAATAGCTGGCGCCCAGCTTTTCGCGCATCGCGTCGAACAGCCGGTTGGAGAAGATCTGCGTCAGCACCTGCGTCTTGCGAGACAGGGTTACGTCGTCGCGTCCGCCGCCGGTCGGCCATGCGACCACCGCCGCCGCCTCGTCCGCGTCGCCGCGGTGCGTAAGGACGAAAGGTTCGCCGCCGGTCTGCGGCGCGGTGGACAATTGCGGCAGAGCGGCAGCCGGTTCGCGCGGAGCCAGCGCGCCGAAGGTCTTCTCCAGCGCGGCGATGCCTTGCTCGCGGGTGAAATCGCCGAAGATCTCGACCTGCACGGGGCCGCTTGCGAGGACCGGCGCCCAGGTTTCCTTGAAGTCCTCCGCGCTGACGGCCTGCAATTCGTAAGGCGTCGGTGCCTCGAACCGCGGGTCCTTGCCGCGCAGCAGATATTCGAAATCGCGGTTGAGCACGCCCGACGGGCTGGCGGCATAGGAATCGTAGCTGATCGACAGCCCCGCCTTGGCGCGTTCCAGCGGCGCGGTGTCCCAGCGCGGATCGGCCAGCTTGGCCGCGAACAGATAGAGCTGATCCTCAAGGTCCGCGGCACGCGTTTCGCCCGCGAAGACGAAATCGCTGTCCTCGATCGAGAATTGCAGCCCCATCTTGCGGCCCGTGGTAATGCGGTCGAGCGCGTCCTGATCGAGCTCGCCAATGCCCGATCCCATCAGCGCAACCTCGCCCAGCGCGATCTCGGCATTGTCTTCGGCACCGAACGCGCCATAGCCCGCGCCGAAACGCACGCGCACGCTGACGCGGCCAGGTTCGGCGGTGCTGGGCCAGATCATCGCGGTGACGCCGTTCGACAGGCGAAGCAGTTCGATCTCGAACAATCCGGTCGCGGCCTGCGCCTCCACCGTGCCGGGCGTGCCGAGCGAGGGGAGTTCGTCGAACGAGATCGCCTCGCCCGTGACGCGGGCCGAATTGTCGGCCTCCACCGGCTGCAGCAGCGCGGCGCGGAAGGCGGCCTCGTTCGCTTCGCTGGCGTCGGGCACGCTCATCAATCCGCGCACGACATCGCCGCTGAACAGCTGCTTCGTGTGAATCAGGATCACCTCGGGCGTCAGCTTGGGCTTCATGCCTTCGAACACGTCCAGCACCACTTCGGGCGCGGCGACGGTTTCGCGGATATTGATCGCCTCGACCACATTGTCGACAAGATCCGAGGCCTGCTGCACGTCGCGGGTTTCCACCCCGACACGGAACGCGTTCTCGAACTCCGCCGCTTCGCGGTCGATCTCTTCCTGCGTGGGCGGGTTTTCGATCGCGTCCTTGATCACCGCGCGCACGTCCAGCAGCGCACCCTTCCAGTCGGCCCCCAGCGGGGTGATCGACACGAAGGTCGCATCGGTCGAGCGGTTGAGATCGTCCTGCGCCACCGAGGCGGCAAGGAAGCTGCCACCGCCGCGCGCCGCCGATTCCAGCCGGCGATTGATGATCGACATGGCCAGCTGATCGGTTAGCAGCCCTTCGTTATAGACGATGGTGTCGACCACCGGACGCCACGGCCGCATCACCGCATAGCCGATGTTGCGCGGCAGGTCGGGTTCGACGATCACGCTGACCTTGTCGACCGGCGCCAGCGCGCCCGGCGCGGTCTGCGCGTTCGGGCCGGGCACCGGATCGCCGAAGGGCGGCGCAGGAGTTGCCGTGCCATCGGCCTTCCAGCCGCCGAACGCGGTCTTGACCGCCTGTTCCAGCACCGCAGTGGGGAAGTCGCCCGCGACCACGATGATCGTGTTGTCGGGGCGGTACCAGCGGTCGTAGAACGCCTTTACCGACTTGCCGTCCGCGGCCTGCAAGGTCTCGACCGTGCCGATCGGCAGGCGTTCGGCGATGCGCTGGCCCGCGAAATAGGTCTGCTGCGTGGCCTCGGAAATACGGCGCCCCGCCGCGCCGCGCTCGCGCCGTTCGGCGAGCACGATGGGCAATTCGGTCTGGACATTGGCGTCGTTCAGCACCGGCCCCGTCACCATGCCCGACAGCAGCTTGAACACTTCGCCCAGCTTGGCCTGATCGACATCGGGAACGTCGACATTGAACACGGTCTGGGTGGGCGAGGTGAACGCGCCCGTGTCCGCGCCGATCGTGGTGCCCAGTTCGCGCCAGCGTTCGATGGCCTGCCCGTTGGCAAGATACTTGGATTCGCGGAACACCAGATGTTCGAGCAGGTGCGCATAGCCGCGCTCGCTGTCCGCCTCGTGGATCGAACCGGCGTCGACCGCCACGCGGACGGAGACCTGATTGGCGGGAATGTCGTTCTGCCTGACCGCATAGCGCAGCCCGTTGTCCAGCTCGCCGAACACCCATTCCTCGTCCACCGGGATGTCGCTGCCGCGATAGAGCCATGGGCGGTCCTGCTCGACCTGCGGCCAGTCGCGCTTCGCCTCGGCAGAAGGAGCGGGCTGGGCCGCCGCGGGCGTCGCGACGAGGACCGAAGTGCTGGCAAGAAGGGCGGAAAGCGCGGCGATGAGCGCCTGGCGGGAATGCAATTTCATGTTGCCTGTATAGGAACGGCGGCCATGAAGCGCCAGTGAATGCGGCGAATTCCCGCCCCTTTGCGCGCAGCCGCATAGGCCAGCTTGCCGATGCGCAAGCAATCACAGCTTGAACGCGCCGCCGCTTCGCCTAAATCGGCCCCATGTATATAGAGACCGAAACCACCCCCAATCCCGCCACGCTGAAATTCCTGCCCGGGCGGCAGGTGATGGCATCGGGCACGCGCGATTTCGCCGATCCCGAAAGCGCGGAAATATCCCCGCTGGCATCGGCGCTGTTTTCGCTGGGCGACGTGACGGGCGTGTTCTTCGGGTCCGACTTCGTGTCCGTCACCGCGGCGCAGGGCACCGACTGGGCCGCGCTGAAGCCGCAGGTGGTGGCGGTGCTGCTCGACCATTTCGTGTCGGAAGCGCCCCTGTTCGCGGGCGGCGATGCCGCCGGTTTCGCGGTTCCTGCCGAGGACGAGACCATCGAGGACAGCCCCGAGGACGCCGACGTGATCGCGCAGATCCGCGAGCTGATCGAAACCCGCGTGCGTCCTGCCGTGGCGGGCGATGGCGGCGATATCGTCTATCGCGGTTTCCGCGAGGGCGTAGTCTTCCTGCAGATGCAGGGCGCCTGTTCGGGCTGTCCCTCCTCGACAGCGACGCTGAAGCAGGGCATCGAGGGTCTGCTGAAACATTACGTCCCCGAAGTGACCGAGGTTCGCGCGGCCTGATCCGGCCTTTCGCGGCCCCGATCCGACGGGTCGGCTGAAAAGGACCTGCCTCGACGTGCGCACGCTCGTCATCGATTGCGCGACCGAGAATTGCTCCGCCGCCCTGTTCGAGGGCGGGGGCGACGATCTGTGCCTGATCGAGGGATATTGCGAGACTCTGGGGCGCGGCCATGCCGAACGGCTGGTGCCGATGATCGGCGAACTGCCCGGCGGCGGGCGCGCAGAGCGGATCGCGGTGTCGACCGGTCCGGGCAGCTTTACCGGCATTCGCGTGGGGCTGGCGGCGGCGAAGGCGCTGGCGCTGGCTTGGGATGCGCAATTGCTGGGCTATCCGACGCTGGCGCTGATCGCGGCGCAGGCACAGGCAGAGACAAATGCGTCATGCGTCGGCGTGGTCAGCAATGCCGGGCACGGCGAATGGTTCGTCCAGTCGTTCGGCGCCGATGGCCTGCCGCAGGGCGAGGCTCGCTCGCTCAGCCCGCAGGACGCGGTACAGGCGCTGACCGCCGAGGTGGTGGCGGGCAGCCGGGCGGAGGCTTTCACCGAATTGCGCGGCGATGGCCGGGCGCTGGCGATCATGCCCGACGCGCGCGCATTCGCCGCGCTGCCCCCCGCATTGCTGACGCCCGATCCGCGCCCGGCCTATGGCCGCCGCCCGGACGCCGCCCTTCCGAACAAGAACGGCGCGGGCCGGCGAATGGCCCCGGCAGCCCCGATGCAGGAACACACGACGCGGGCGGGCACGACGCAGGCGGGCTGATGGCCGAACAGCATGTTATCGACGCGATCATGCGGGTCATGGAGGCCGCCTTCGACCCGGTCTATGGCGAGGCCTGGACCCGCTCCCAATTGCTTGGCGCGCTTGTCCTGCCCGATACGCGCTATGTGCTGATCGATGAGGACGGCAATCTCGTTCCAGGCAACTTCGACAGGATCGCGGGCTTTGCCTTGCTGCGCCGCGTATTGGACGAGGAAGAACTGCTGCTGATCGCGGTCAGGCCCGAATCGCGCGCCAGGGGACTTGGCGGCAGGCTGATCGAACGTGCCGTTGAAACGGCGGCTGACCTTGGCTGTTCGAAGATCTTTCTTGAAATGCGGGACGACAATCCGGCGCGTCACCTATATCACGCGCACGGTTTCAGGCCGGTCGGCATCAGGCGCGATTATTATTCAGGTCGTGACGGCAAAAGGCGTAATGCGATAACTTTCATGCGCGCGATTAACCATCTTTAGCGCGTTTGTTCGCAGCCCGTCGTTTTTCGTCTTTTGGGCGCCACGCATATTCGCAGGTCTAATACCAACCTGCACTGATCAGAACCTACGGGCCCATTTGCGGCGGCCGATGGT
>NZ_CFETID010000008.1:0-108404 GCF_983967925.1 Croceicoccus sp.
CGACGCCGCCGGTGACGGCACCACCACCGCCACCGTGCTGGCCCAGGCCATCGTGCGCGAAGGCATGAAGTCGGTCGCCGCGGGCATGAACCCGATGGATCTGAAGCGCGGCATCGACCTCGCCGTCGCCAAGGTGGTCGAGAACCTGAAGAACCGTTCCAAGGACGTGTCGGGCACTTCGGAAATCGCGCAGGTCGGCGTGATCTCGGCCAATGGCGACAAGGAAGTCGGCGAGAAGATCGCCGAAGCCATGGAAAAGGTCGGCAAGGAAGGCGTGATCACGGTCGAAGAGGCCAAGGGTCTCGAATTCGAGCTCGACGTCGTCGAGGGCATGCAGTTCGACCGCGGCTATCTGTCGCCCTATTTCGTGACCAATCCGGAAAAGATGACCGTCGAACTCGACGATCCCTATATCCTGATCCACGAGAAGAAGCTGTCGAACCTGCAGTCGATGCTGCCGATCCTCGAAGCCGTGGTGCAGTCGGGTCGTCCGCTCCTCATCATCGCCGAGGACATCGAGGGTGAGGCGCTCGCCACGCTCGTCGTCAACAAGCTGCGCGGCGGCCTGAAGATCGCGGCCGTCAAGGCTCCCGGCTTCGGCGATCGCCGCAAGGCGATGCTGCAGGACATCTCGATCCTCACCAATGGCGAGATGATCAGCGAAGACCTGGGCATCAAGCTCGAGAACGTGACCCTGAACATGCTGGGCCAGGCCAAGAAGGTCAGCATCGACAAGGACAACACCACGATCGTCGACGGCGCCGGCGATGCCGAGGGCATCAAGGCCCGCGTCGAGCAGATCCGTGCGCAGATCGAGTCCACCACCTCGGACTACGACCGTGAAAAGCTGCAGGAACGTCTGGCCAAGCTGGCCGGCGGTGTTGCGGTCATCAAGGTCGGCGGCGCTTCGGAAGTCGAAGTGAAGGAACGCAAGGACCGCGTTGACGACGCGCTGCACGCAACCCGCGCAGCCGTCGAAGAAGGCATCGTCCCCGGCGGCGGCACGGCGCTGCTGTACGCCACCAAGGCTCTCGAAGGGCTCAAGGGCGACAACGACGACCAGACCCGCGGCGTGGACATCATCCGTCAGGCCATCATGGCCCCGGTGCGCCAGATCGCGACCAATGCCGGCTTCGACGGTGCGGTCGTCTCGGGCAATCTGCTGCGTGAAAACGACGAAACGCAGGGCTTCAACGCCGCGACCGACGTTTACGAGAACCTCGTATCCGCCGGCGTGATCGACCCGACCAAGGTCGTTCGCACGGCGCTGCAGGACGCGGCTTCGGTCGCCGGCCTGCTGATCACCACCGAAGCGGCGATCAGCGAGTTCCCGGAAGACAAGGCTGCCCCTGCAATGCCCGACATGGGCGGAATGGGCGGCATGGGCGGAATGGGCGGCTTCTAAGCCAACCCTCCGTCCGACCGGACCAGCGAAGGGGCGCCCCGCCACGGGGCGCCCCTTTTCTTTTGAAAATCATAAATTAAGTTAAGCCGCGAAAGACCTCTCGGGCACAATTCGTCGCATCGCTCGTTGCATGTCCCTAGGTCTAATTTTTTTCCCGGAGAATAATCGATGCGACTCCCCCACAAGGCCCATCTGGCTATCGTAGACGGAGAGCGCTTCGTGCTGATGATCAACAACGGATCGCCCGACGAGCCCTCGCTGGGCGAGGTTGCCAGCCCCGAACTCGACGGCCAGAACTACAGTGCGGGCGTGCGCCATCAGGACGAGGTCGGCCAGCGCCACGGCCGCACCGATCTGGACGAGCTGGCCCATGCCGCCGCCGTCGCCGAATGGCTGAACCGGGCCGCACTCGACGGCATGTTCGAACGGCTGGCGATCGTTGCCGATCCCAAGTCGCTGGGCGAGATGCGCCGCCATTATCACAAAGCCCTGCAGGACGTGCTGATCGCCGAAGAAGCCAAGACCGTCGGCGGCGAACCGCTGTCGCGGATCGAATCCAAGCTTCTCTCGGCCTGATCGCAGGCAGGCCCGACCCATGCTCTCTGTCGATCATCAGCGTAGCGCGGGGCCCGATGGCCCACTGACGCACGGCCCCTCCCCGAAAGAGCGGGGCAGCCGTGAAGACGCGCCCGCCGATGGCGACAGAGGGCGGCAAACGGCGCGCATGATGCTGCGCGAACGCACCGGCGGGCAGCATCAGGCGACCGAGGATGCCTTCGCCAGTTACGATCTGGCCATCCCTGCCCATTACCGCGCCTTCCTCACCGCCCATGCGGTCGCGCTGCCCGGTCTGGAACTGGCGGTCACGGGCCGCGGCTGGACCGGTTTCACGCCGCGCCTGCCGCTGCTGGCCGACGACCTTGCCGCGATGGGTGCGTGGCTGCCGCCGCCGATGATCGCCAGCGATCTGGGCGATGCGGGCGTATGGGGCGCGCAATATGTGCTGGAAGGGTCCAAGCTGGGCGGGCGGATGCTGGCGCGCATCGTGCCCGAAAGCCTGGCGTCCAGCTATCTTTCGCCCGCCGACAGCATGAGCGCGGACTGGCAGGATTTCTGCGCGGCATTCGATGCTGCGGCCTTGGAAAAAGATGATATATGGCTGGAAGAGGCATGCGATGCGGCCATCGAAACGTTCCAGTTCTTCAGACGTGCTGCAATTGCTGTGGCGGAGGACCTTAATTGAATTTGCATGACCGTGGGACGGGCGCAGCTACTCTCACCGACACCGTCGACCTCACCAATTGCGACCGCGAGCCGATCCATATCCCCGGCGCGATACAGCCGTTCGGCTTCCTGCTGGCGCTGAGCGCAGAGTGGATGATCGAGCGCGCCGCCAATACCGAGGCCTATCTCGGATCGTCGCCGCGCGGGCTGATCGGCATGCCGGCCACGGAAATCCTCAAGACCAGCGCCGTCCGGCTGCTTCGCGACCGCATAGCCAATTTACGGGGCGAGGATTCGGTGGAGCGGATGTTCTCGGTCCATCTGCTGAACGACAACAGCCTGTTCGATGTGGCCGTCCACAGAACGGGGCGCACGATCATCCTCGAATGCGAACCGGCCAAGGGCGACGAGATCGAGGTGTCTTCGATGGTGCGCGGCATGGTCGCGCGGCTGGGCGCGACCGAACAGGTCGGCTCGATCCTGCGCGAAGGCGCGCGGCAATTGCGCATGCTGACGGGGTTCGACCGGGTGATGGTCTATCGCTTCGACCCCGACGGCAGCGGAGAAGTCGTCGCCGAAGCGCTGGAACCCGGCATCGACAGCTTTCACGGTCTGCATTTCCCCGCGACCGACATTCCTCAGCAGGCCCGCGCGCTTTACGTGCGCAATTTCTTCCGCATCATCGCGGATATCGACGACATGCCAAAGCCCATCGAACCGGTCGGCGCGTCCGAACCGCTCGACCTGTCGATGTCGCTGTTCCGCGCCGTCTCGCCGATCCATATCGAATATCTGCGCAACATGGGCGTGCGCGCGTCGCTGTCCGTCTCGATCGTCGTCGACGGCGAGTTCTGGGGCCTGTTCGCCTGCCACCATTACTCGCCCCGCCTGCCCAGCTTTGCCGAACGCAGCGCCGCCGAACTGTTCGGCCAGATGTTCTCGCTCCTGCTCGGCAATGCGCTGCGCAAGGAGGCGTCGGAATACGAGGAACGCGCCCGCAAGATTTCCGACCGGCTGATGGCCGCCGCCGCGCAGGACGCGGCGCGGCTGAACGACGCGGAATGGATGGGCGACCTCGTGCTCGAGGCGATTCCGGCGGACGGCGTCGGGGTCAGCATCGACGGCGGCGCCTCGCTGTCGGGCCTTACCCCATCGAACGACGAATTTCTGCGCATTGTGCAGGAACTGAAAAGGCGTGAGGTGACGCAGGTCTTCAGCACGCAGAACATCGATGCCATGCTGCCCGGCGCGGGCGATTACGCGCATCGCGCGGCGGGGCTGCTGGCAATCCCGATCTCACGGCGCCCCGGCGACTATGTCGTGCTGTTCCGCGCCGAACAGCTGCGCTCGGTCCGCTGGGCGGGCAATCAGGCCAAGCATGTCGAATATGGCCCGAACGGCGCGCGGCTGACCCCGCGCAAGAGCTTCGAGGAATGGTCCAATCTGGTGCGGGGCGAAGCCAAGCGCTTCGAAGGCCCTGAAGTCCGCGTGGCCGAGGCGCTTCGCACCAGCCTGCTGGAAGTCGTGCTGCGCCTGACCGAAGCGGCGAGCGAGGAACGTCGCCGCTCGGGCGAACAGCAGAAACTGCTGATCGCCGAACTCAATCACCGCGTGCGCAACATCCTCGCGCTGATCCGCGCGCTGATCGGCCAGACCAACCGCGAGGCGGTCAGCGTCAAGGAATTCGTCGGCACGCTCGACAGCCGGGTGCAGTCGCTGGCGCGCGCGCATGACCAGCTGACCGCGGAACAATGGGGTCCCGGCCCGCTGAAGGAGCTGCTTTCGACCGAGGCGTCGGCCTATCTCAGCGAAGCGGCCGATCGCCTGATCGTCGAAGGGCCCGATGTCACCGTCGCGCCCACCGCCTTCACCGTCATGGCGCTGGTGTTCCACGAGCTGGTGACCAATGCCGCCAAATATGGCGCGCTCAGCGACAGCGGATCGGTGCATGTGCGCTGGGCGCTGGACGATGCGGGCGATCTCAAGATCGAGTGGGATGAAAGCGGCGGCCCCGCGGTCATGCCGCCCAAGCGCCGCGGTTTCGGCACCACGATCATCCACGATTCGATCCCGCACGAACTGGGCGGAGAAGCGAATATCGAATATCGCACCGCCGGACTGCACGCCCGTTTCAGCCTGCCCGCCCGCTATATCGCGGGCATAGTGGAAGGCGGCAGCGCCAAGATCGAAAGCAAGCCCCGCGGAATGGAGAATCTCAAAGTGATCGAGGGCCGCCATGTCTTGCTGCTTGAGGACAGCGCTCTGATCGCGCTCGACGCCGAGGACAAGCTGCGCGAACTGGGCGCACGCGAGGTTACGGTGACGGCCTCAAACGCCGGTGCCGCCGCCGCGATCGATACGGGCGAGATCCAGCTTGCGATGCTCGACTTCAATCTCGGCAAGGAGAATTCGGTCCCCACCGCCACGCGGCTGAGCGAAGAGAAGATCCCCTTCGTCTTCGCATCGGGCTATGGCGGGGACGATACGATCCCGCAGCAGTTCGCGGATATTCCCGTGATCCTGAAACCCTATGCCCGCCAGCAGATCGCAGAGGCCCTCGCCAAGGTCCATCCCGCCGCGAATGAAACGCCGGACGACGAATAGGGCGCATCCCCTCGCGCGCATCGGGGCCCGTCTGGCGGCCCTGATGCTCGCGGCGGTCGCGGCACTGGCCGCGCTGCCCGCGTGGGCGGCGGTGACGGTCCATTTCCAGAGCTTCAACGGATCGGTGCTGTTCGGCCGCTATCCGCATACCTTTGTGGTGCTCGACGGCACGCTCGACGCGACGGGTCAGCGGATCCACGAAAATTACGGCTTCACCGCCAAACGGGTCAGCCCCGCGATCCTGTCCGGCCCGGTCGAACACGACATCAGCATCGAGAAAGAGAAATACATCACCTCGACCAATCGCCATTTCAGCGTGACCGTGCCCGACGAAACCTATTGGCGCATCCGCCGCGAAGTCGATGCGTGGCGCGACCTGCCGGGCAAGGGTTATGACCTCGAAACGCGCAATTGCATCCATTTCGTCGGCGCGATCGCCGAGATCGTCGGCCTGACGGTCAGCTTTCCCAAGGACCTGATGCGCAAGCCCAAGGCGTGGCTGAACCTGATGACACAGCGCAACCCCTGGCTGAACGCGCCGCAGATCGACTAGGCCGGTTCCGCCGCGGGCATCTGCTGGCTGGCGCAGTGAAAGCCCCCGCCGCCCGCCAGCACCGCATCGGCGGGCAGCCCCACCACCTGCCGCCCCGGAAACAGCGAGCCGAGCACCGCGATCGCTTCCTCGTCACGCACGCTGCCGAATACGGGAACCGCGACAAGATGGGTCGTGACGGTAAAATTCATGTAACTCGCTGGCTCGGCGAAATCGCCCGCGCTGATCAGGCCGGGCGACGGCATCTCGCACACCTCCAGCCCGGCGTCTTCGGCGCGCGCCCGCGCATCGTCATAGATCGCGCGATTGGGATCGTCCGCCATCGAAGCGCGCGGAATGGCGATCCGCCCCGGCCCGACAAAGCGCGCCAGATTGTCGATATGCCCATCGGTGTGATCGTTCAGCAGTCCCTCGCCCAGCCAGACCACCCGCGAAAAGCCCAGGTCGCGTTTCAGCCGCTCCTCGATTTCGCCCCGCGACAGCGCAGGATTGCGATTGGGGTTCAAAAGGCATTGTTCGGTCGTGACGACGGTGCCCGCGCCGTCATTGTCGATTGCCCCGCCCTCAAGGATCCAGTCCGACGTCTCGACCGACAGGCCCGCATCGCGCGCGATCTCGGCGCCGATGGTCTGGTCGCCCTCCATCTCGAACTTGCCGCCCCATCCGTTGAAGCCGAACCGCATCGCGCGCCGTCCACCCGCGCCGTCGCAGACCACCAACGGCCCGGTATCGCGCAGCCAGACATCGCCATAGGTGCGCCGCTCCAGCGTGACGGCGGCACTGGTCAATTGCCGCGCCCGCGCCTCGTTCGCGGCGTCGCGGACCAGCAGGCGCACCTCCTGCCCGCTTTCGGCGACGGCATTGGCAAAAGCGGCGATCTGCTCCTGCGCGCGCGGCAATGCTTCGGGCCACTCGACCGGATCGTGCGGAAAGCCGATCCACAGCCAATCCTGCTTCGCCCACTCGGGCGGCATGCGCCAGACATTCGCCATTCGTCACCTCTCTCGCGGAGGGCGGCATGGCGGCCGCGCGCCGCGCTTCGCCCTCGCCTGTGTCAGGCCGCGCTGCTAGAACAATGGCCATGATTGCGAAAGCCCCCGAACGTCCCGCCGCGCCCGCCATATTCGCGGCGCTGCTGCCGCTGGCCGTGCTTGCCGGATGCGGTCAGCCCGCCAGCCAGACCTCCGAAGAGGAGGCCGCGGCCGCCGAGCCCGCGCAGACCGCCTCTGCGACGCCATCGACCGCGCCGCCCGCCGAACAGGCCAGCGCGCCCGGCGACATCGAATCGCAGATCCCCGCCAATTTCCGCGCACTGGGGACCGAGCCGTTCTGGGCCGTCACCACCGGCGGCCCCGGCACGGCGGCGGGCCTGCGCTATTCGACGCCCGAAAACATCGAAGGCACCGAAGTGACCATAGAGGACGAGCGCGTGCAGCCCGCCATGCGGCGCCTGAGCGGCACGATGGACGGCAAGGATTTCAGCATCGAGCTGACCGTCGGGCAATGCTCCGACGGGATGAGCGATCGGGTCTATCCGTTCACCGCCCGAATCGTGCTCGACGGCGAATCGCTGTCCGGCTGCGGTCGTCCGATGGACGGATGATGCTGCACTGCACCATGACCGTGCCGATGCCATTCGAAATAGCGCCAATTTACATCTATGTCAGGACGCCGAACCGGCGCGAAACTGCGGCTCAGCGCCTCGGTTGCATGGAATGCAACTGCATTCGCCCTTTTCGCATTTGCGCAAGAGTCGGCCCTGACCTACATCGGAGGGGCCTTATAGGCATCCTCTCCCAAAACTTTCAGGCCCGGCCGGCAACGGTCGGGCCTTTTTTTTGTTCCGCGCCCCCTGCCCGCCGCCGCGTCCGGCCGGCACGGACGCTGACCATTCTTTCGCGCGCGAACCCTTTGCAACTCGCCCGGCCAGTCCCCATGTCGGCCTTTCCGGACGCCCCGCGCTCCGGGCGACATGACAAGCGAACGGCTGAACTGAGGAATCCTCGATGGCGGATGCGGATACGGCGCTGAATGCGCGCGAAGTGAAATTGCAGGTGGCGGCGGCCCGTCAGGAGGAATCGGGCCACGGCATCGCCCGCATCCCGCGCGAAGCGATGGGCAAGCTGGGCATTACCGAAGGCGACATCATCGAGATCGAGGGCAAGCGCACCACGCCCGCCCGCGCGCTGCTGCCCTATGCCGAGGACGAGGGGCTGGATGTCATCCGGCTCGACGGCCTCGAACGCGGCAATGCCGAGGTGGGATCGGGCGAGCATGTCATCGTCCGCAAGGCCGAGACGCGCCCCGCCACACGCGTCGTCTTCGCCCCCGCCCAGCGCGAGATGCGGCTTCAAGGCCCGCCGCAGGCCTTGAAGCGCAATTTCTTCGGCCGCCCGCTGACACAGGGCGACCTCGTCGCGACTCGCGGCCAGCAGCGCGTGCAGGACATGCCGCCCGAGGTGGCGCGCATGTTCAACGCGCCCGCCTTCGCGCTTACCCAGATCCGCCTCTCGGTTGTGTCGACCAGCCCCAAGGGCTTTGTCCATATCGACGAGAATACCGAGGTCGAGCTGAAGGCCGAGTTCGAGGAACCGCGCGATGCGCGCGCCTCGGTCAATTACGACGATGTCGGCGGCATGGAAGAAACCATCAAGCAATTGCGCGAGATGGTCGAACTGCCGCTGCGCTATCCCGAACTCTTCACCCGCCTCGGCGTCGATCCGCCCAAGGGCGTGCTGCTGCATGGCCCGCCGGGCACCGGCAAGACGCGGCTGGCGCAGGCGGTGGCGAACGAATCGGATGCCAATTTCTTCCTGATCAACGGACCCGAGATCATGGGCAGCGCCTATGGCGAATCGGAAAAGCGCCTGCGCGAGGTGTTCGAGGAAGCCGAAAAGGCCTCTCCCGCGATCGTCTTCATCGACGAGATCGATTCGATCGCGCCCAAGCGCCAGAACGTGCAGGGCGAGGCGGAGAAGCGCCTCGTCGCGCAGCTGCTCACGCTGATGGACGGGCTGCACGCGCGCTCCAACCTTGTCGTGATCGCCGCCACCAACCGCCCCGACGCGATTGACGAGGCGCTGCGCCGTCCCGGCCGCTTCGACCGCGAGATCATCGTCGGCGTGCCGGACGAGAATGGCCGCCGCGAAATCCTGGCGATCCACACCCGCGGCATGCCGCTGGACGAGGACGTCGACCTCAAGGAACTGTCGCGCACCACGCATGGCTTCGTCGGGGCCGACCTCGCCGCCTTGTGCCGAGAGGCCGCGATCGAGGCGGTGCGCAAGCTGATGCCCCGGCTCGACCTCGACGCGCGCACCATCCCGCCCGAAGTTCTCGACGATCTGTCGGTCACCCGCCGCGACTTCACCGATGCGCTCAAGGGCATTCAGCCTTCCGCCATGCGCGAAGTCATGGTGCAGGCCCCCACCGTCGGCTGGTCCGACCTCGGCGGTCTGGACGAGGCGGTCGAGATGCTGCGCGAAGGCGTCGAGCTGCCATTGAAGAACCCCGAGGCGTTCAAGCGTCTGGGCATTCGTCCGGCCAAGGGCTTCCTCCTCTATGGCCCGCCCGGCACCGGCAAGACGCTGCTGGCCAAGGCCGTCGCCAAGGAGGCGGAAGCGAATTTCATCTCGATGAAATCGTCCGACCTGCTGTCCAAATGGTATGGCGAGAGCGAGCAGCAGATCTCAAAGCTGTTCGCCCGCGCACGTCAGGTCGCGCCCTGTGTGATCTTCATCGACGAGATCGACAGCCTTGTCCCCGCGCGCGGCAGCGGCGGGGGCGAACCGCAGGTGACGGCGCGCGTCGTCAACACCATCCTCGCCGAAATGGACGGGCTGGAGGAGCTGCAATCGACCGTGGTGATCGGCGCGACCAATCGCCCCACTCTGGTCGATCCCGCGCTGCTGCGCCCCGGCCGCTTTGACGAGCTGGTCTATGTCGGCGCACCGGACGAGCCGGGCCGCCTGCACATCCTCAAGATCCACACCTCGAAGATGCCGCTGGGCAGCGACGTGGAGCTGGCCGACATCGCCGGCAAGACCGAGCGTTTCACCGGCGCGGATCTGGAAGACGTGGTGCGCCGCGCGGGCCTCAACGCCATCCGGCGTCAGGGCTCGAACGTGACCGCCGTCAGCGCGGCCGATTTCGCCGATGCGCTGGAGGATTCGCGCGCGACCGTCACCGCCAAGATGGAAAAGGAATATGCAGACATGCGCGGCGAGCTGAAGCGGCGCGCGGCGGAGACCAATCCCATCGGCTTCATCGCGCCGGGCATGCTGACGCCCAAACGCGACAGCAAGCACGAAGACGAAGGCTGACCTGAACGGGCGGCGGGGACTATCCTGCCGCCCTTTCCCCTGACGCCTTAGCCCATCGCCTGACCGCCGGGACTGCCGACCTCGGCCCCGCTGCTTTCCACCCGCAGCGGTTCGGGCGACGCGATGCGCTGGCGCACGATCGCCTCGGGCATTTCCTCGGCCAGCCACTGGATCAGCGCCTCGCGCACGTCGCAGCGCAGGTCGAACAATGTGGGCGAATCCTTGGCCGTCATCAGAAAGCGCACCTCGATCGCATCGCGGGTCAGCTCGGTCACCTGCATGTGCTTCACCCGCTTGTCCCAGCGGCGGTTGCTCTCGACAATCTCCATGAACTTGGCGCGGATCGGGTCCAGCTTGGTATGCGGATCGACATAGAGCATCACCGTACCCATCAACTGGGCCGTCTTCTTGGTCCAGTTCTGGAAGATCTCATCAAGGAACTTGGACGTCGGCACGACCAGCCGCCGCTCGTCCCACACCTTCACGACCACATAGGTCATGCGGATTTCCTCGATCCAGCCCCATTCGCCGCCGATGATGACGGCATCGCCGATGCTGATCGGCTCGGTCAGCGCCAGCTGGAAACCGCCGATCAGCGATTTCAGCGCAGGCTGCGCCGCAGCGCCCACCGCAAGACCCGCAAGCCCCGCCGAAGCCATCAGCGTGATCCCGATGTCGCGCACGCCGGGGATCGACAGCAGCATCATCGCGATCACGATGAACACGATGATGAATGTGCCGATGCGCGAGAAGATCACCAGCCGCGTCCGCTTGCGCCGCGCGCTCAGATTATCCTCGACCGAGACATCGGCGCGCAGGATCATCGTCTTGATCAGCGCATGGAACAGGGTGATCGCGATCCAGCCGATCAGCGCGGGCATCACGAAGCCCGCCAGCCGCTCCCAGATATGCTCAAGCGCGGGCAATTCGCGCGCAACCAGCACCAGCGCCAGCGCGACCAGCGCATAGCGCGTGGGCCGCGCGATCCGGCGCAGGACGATGTTGTCCGCCTCAAGATCGCTGGCATTGGCAAAGCGCAGGAGAACGTGAAACACCACGCGGTGCACCACCAGCGCCACCAGCACGGCCAGCGCCGCACCGCCAAGGGCAATGATCCATTCGGTCGCGCCATTGCTGCCGACCTGATCCCGGATCCAGCTACGCAATTGATCGAGGTTCATGGCCCCAAGCTAGCCCCAGTCATGCTGCAATGCAACATCGGCCGAAAGTTGGGCCAGCGGCGCTTCGGTCGCGCTTCAGTCCCGCTCGGGGATATGCATCTCGACCACCATGCGGCCCGGTTCGAAGCGGCGCTCGATCTCGCCGTCCAGCTGCCGCGCGGCGCTGCGCATCAGCATTGATCCGAAACCCTCGCGCCCGTCGGGCACCGCGATGGAAGCGCCGGTTTCGGTCCAGCACAGCACGATGCCGCCCTCCGACCGTTTCCAGTCGATGGTGATATGACCCTTGTCGGCGGAATCCCGCTCGCCGGACCAGGCACCGTATTTGACCGCATTGGTCGCCAGCTCGTGCAGCACCAGCCCCACGGGGGTCGCCTGCTTGGCGGTCAGCGACACCTCGTCGCCGCCGATCTCGGCCTTGTTGCCCTCGCTACGATAGGGGGCCAGCACCTTGTCGACCAGCACCGCCATGCGCGCCTCGCCCTCGCCCGCGCCGCCGTCGGGGCCCTGCGTCACATTATGCGCCTCCAGCAAGGCGTGGATGCGCGCCGCGATATTGTCGACCACGGGCGCGGCCTCGGGCTGTCCCCGCCCGCTCATGCGCACGATGGCCAGGATCACCGCGAACAGGTTCTTCACGCGGTGGTTCAACTCGCGCGCCAGCAGGTCCGCCCGGTCGCGCGCTTCCTCCAGTTCCTGCGCGCGTCCCGCCAGCGCCTCGGCCCGCGACGCCCGCATCGCCAGCACGATGCCGAAACCCAGCCCCGCCGCCATCAATACCAGCGTCACCACCAGCAAGGGCAGCACTTGGCGTTCGGAGCGGAACGCCTGCTGCGATGCATTGGACTGGAGGCCGCGCTCCACCGCTTCCAGGCGCGTCAGCGCATCGTTCAGCCGCTCCATGTAGAGCCGCCCCTCATTGCTCAGGATACGCTGCTGCGCGGCAACGATCTCGCCCGCCTCGATCAGCTCGACCGTCTGCGCCAGTTCCTCGATCTTGGCATCGCCTGCGTCCTCGACCTCGGCGACCAGCCGCTCGATCCGCGCATCCTCGCTGCTGCGCGACAGGGTCTTGAGCCGCTCTATCGCGCGCGGATACAGGTCGCGCCCGAATTCGTAGGACGCGCGGTACCGCCGGTCGAGCGTGATGAAATAGCCGCGCTGCCCCGTCTCCGCATTCAGCGCGGCCCGGTTGATGTCGCGCAGCGCCGACACGACCTCGGCATAGCGCGCGGTCTGCAGCCGCTCGGTCCGCTCCTTCGAAATGGTGGACCACACCAGCAGCACCGAAAACAAGATGCCCAGCGCCACCGCGCTGAGCACCAGCAGCGCGGACAGCAGGCGGCGGCGCTTGCCGCGCGAAGGCGGTTTCGGTTCGGGCACGGGGTTCAAGCAATCCTCCAGATGGCGGGCGCGGTTCTTGTGGTCGAGGCCCGCATCCCTTTGCATGGCATAAGTTAATCGCCCCTGCACCTTTTCCAATAGGCGCGGTTGCGGGGAAGCTGCCCGCTTGACCGCATGCCGCCAGTCGCGGCAAGCATCATGGCGTACCGGCAGGGGCCGGATCGGAACAGGCGGGGCACGACATGGCGGACAGTTCGGACAGCATCTTCATCGGCCTCGGCGCCAATGGCGAAAAACAATGGCTGAACCTGAAGCGTGCCAATCGCCACGGGCTGATCGCGGGCGCGACCGGGACCGGCAAGACGGTGACGTTGCAAGGTTTGGCCGAGAGCTTTTCGGCGCGCGGCGTGCCGGTGTTCGTCGCCGACGTGAAGGGCGATCTGTCGGGCATCGCCATGCCGGGCTCCGCAACCTTCAAACACGCCGCTTCGCTGGAAGGCCGCGCGAAGGAACTGGGCATGGACGATTATGCCTATTCCGACAATCCGGCGGTATTCTGGGACCTGTTCGGCGAGCAGGGGCACCCGATCCGCACCACCATTTCCGAAATGGGCCCGCTGCTGCTGGCGCGGCTGCTCGACCTGAACGAAACGCAGGAGGGCGTGCTCAATATCGCGTTCCATTATGCCGACGAACAGGGGCTGCTGCTGCTCGACCTAGACGATCTGCAGGCGATGCTGGTCCATTGCGCCGAGAATGCGTCCGAACTGTCGACGAAATACGGCAATGTCACCAAGGCCAGCGTCGGCGCGATCCAGCGCAACCTGCTGTCGCTGCGCACGCAGGGCGGCGACATGTTCTTCGGCGAACCCGCGCTTGAGATCGACGATTTCCTCACCGTGGACGAACAGGGCCGCGGTACCGTCAATGTGCTCGCCGCCGACCGGCTGATGCGCAGCCCCAAGCTTTACGCCACCTTCCTGCTGTGGCTGCTGTCGGAACTGTTCGAGACGCTGCCCGAAGTCGGCGATCCGGACAAGCCCAAGCTCGTCTTCTTCTTCGACGAGGCGCATCTGCTGTTCGAGGATGCCCCCAAGGCGCTGGAGGACAAGATCGAGCAGGTCGTGCGCCTGATCCGCTCCAAGGGCGTGGGCGTCTATTTCGTCACCCAGAACCCGATCGACATCCCCGAGGAAATCGCGGGCCAGCTGGGCAACCGCGTGCAGCATGCCCTGCGCGCCTTCACTCCGCGCGACCAGCGCGCGATCAAGGCGGCGGCGGAGACGTTTCGCATCAATCCCGACCTCGACGTGGCGCAGGCCATCACCGAGCTGAAGACCGGCGAGGCGCTGGTGTCCACGCTGATGGAGGACGGCGCGCCTTCCATCGTCCAGCGCACTTTGGTCAAGCCGCCGCGCTCACGCCTCGGCCCGATCACCGCGAAGGAACGCGCGATCATCCAGTCGGTCAGCCCGGTCGAGGGCAAGTACGACACGGCGGTCGACCGCGAAAGCGCCGAGGAAGTGCTGCTCGCCAAGGCCGCCGACGCCGCTGCCACGGCAGAGGAAGTCGAGGAAAAAGGCCGCGAAAAAGTGGCCGCGCGTCCGCGCAAGACCACCAGCCTGTGGGAACGCGCGGGCAAGGCCGCGGCAGGCGCCGCCGCCAGCAGCGCCGCCGTCGTGATCGCCGCCAAGGTCCGCGGCCGCAAGAGCAGCGCCAGCGCCACCCGCAGTGCCGCCACCGCAGCGGCCGGGACCATCGCCACCAGCCTCGGCGGCGCGGTCGCGGGGCGCTTCGTGCGCAATCTGATCGGCGGGTTGATGCGTTAGTTAGTTTTTGCGGCCCTCAGACGCCGGGCGGCGGGCATCCGCCCGCCTTGGTTCGACCATCGGCCATCTAAGCTTCGCTTCGATTCCCTCGCATAAGCTCGGGCGCGCGTTCGCGCTTGCCGGTGTCGCTTCCCGCAGGGCCGTAGCAGTTCAGCGCTGGAAACGGGGCGCGAAGCGACTCCCGCAAGGCCGAACGGCCGCCGCGCCTTATTGGCGCGAAGCCAAGCGGCCCGGATGGGCCGCGCCCGGCGTTTGAGGGCCCAATCAAACAGGCAACGCCAGTTCCGCCACGATCCCGCTCTTCCCGTCAGCCCTGTTCGTGATGCTCAGTGTGCCGCCGTGCTGCTCCGCGATCGCGCGGGCGAGCGTCAGGCCCAGCCCCGCGCCACCCGTGCCGCGGTTGCGTGACGGGTCGCCCCTGCGAAATGGCTCCAGCATGAAGGCGATGTCCGCGTCGGGAATGCCCGGTCCCTCGTCCTCGACCCGCACGATGGCCCGGTTGCCGCGGCGCTCCACGCACACCTCGCACCCGCCCGCATAGCGCAGCGCATTGCCGACCAGATTGCGCAGCGCCCGCCGCAGCCACGTGGCGCGCAGCGGCAGCACGATGCGGCTCGTCTCGCCCAGTTCGACGTTCTCGCCCATGTCCTCATATTCCTCGACCACGCTGGCGACGAGGGCGGAAAGTTCGGTCACTTCCAGCGGATCGGACGGACGGCCCACGCGGGCAAGCGAGAGGATGTCGTCCAGCGTCGCGGTGATGTCGGCAATGGTGGCGGACAGCGCCTCGCGCTCGGCATCGTCGTCGACGCATTCGATCCGCACGCGCAGCGCCGCCAGCGGCGTCTTCAGATCGTGCCCGATCGCGCCCAGCATCACGTCCTTTTCGTCCAGCAAAGCGCCGATCCGCGCTTCCATCCGGTTGTGCGCCGCGATCAGCCGCCGCGTGTCGAGCGGGCCTTGCGGCACCACCTGCCCGTCGGCTGGCAGCGCGGGATTGGCGGCAAACGCCTCCACGCGCTGCGTCAGCGCGCGCATCGGCCCGGTGATGCGGCGCAGCACCAGCGCGACCACGCCCACCAGCACCAGATAGATCAGCAAGGTCTGCGCGATCAGCGGCCAGCCCAAGGCGCGCAGCCGTGGCGGTTCGAATACACGCGCAAGGATCAGGCCTTCGCCGGGGGCCGTGCGCACAGCGGCGACGATGACCCGCGAGGGGCGCGTTTCGCTATCCAGCCGCCGCTCCGCAAAGCCCGAAGCGCGCTCGTCATCCTCCAGCCTACGCGAAAACACGGCCAGCTGCTGTGCCGCCATGCCCTGTTCGCGCAGGATCTCTCGCAGCCGCCTTGTCATGTCGCTGTCGGGCCGGTCGCCCTCGTACCGGTCGAGCGCGTCGACGCGTTCCAGCCGCATCGGACCCATGCCACGCCGCGGTCCCATGTGGCGCGGGCGCATGTCGGGACGCTCGCCGGGGTTCCGCTCGAATCTATCGCGCCGCAGCAGCCGGGCGAACCGGCGCTCGTCATCCGCCGACACCACTCGCCCCGCGACGATCCGGAACGCCAGCGCATGCGCGGTTTCCGCCTCGGCGCGCTCCATCTGCGCGCGCCAGACCAGCACCGCGCCGATGGCCTGCGCCACCAGCAGCGCCGCCGCAATGGCCAGCAGCACCTGCCCCTGAAGGCTGGTCGGCAGCACCCGCCGAAGGCCAATGCTGCGCAGCATGCGCCTCATGTAACGGAATCGTGGCGCGTCACGTCGCTGGCCAGCATATAGCCGCCGCCGCGCACCGTCAGGATCAGCTGCGGATCGGCGCGGTCGACCTCGACCTTGCGGCGCAGGCGGCTGATCGCATTGTCGATGCTGCGGTCGAACAGATGCGCCTCGCGCCCCTGCACCATGTCGAGCAGCCGGTCGCGGTCCAGCACCTGCCGCGGATGGTCGAGAAAGGCCTTCAGCAGCCGGAATTCGGCCGAGGAAATGGCGACAAGCGCGCCTTCGGGATCAGTCAGCCGCCGCTTCAGCGGATCCAGCCGCCAGCCTTCGAACATATAGTCGCGCTCGGTCGCCGGCGCGGCTTCCATGCGGCTGGCGCGGCGCAGCACGGAACGGATGCGCGCAACCAGCTCGCGCGGCTCGAACGGCTTGACCACGTAATCGTCCGCGCCGATTTCCAGCCCGACGATCCGGTCGGTCGCCTCGCCCCGCGCGGTCAGCAATATGACCGGCAGGCTGCGCGTCTCGACCAGATGGCGGCACAAAGACAGCCCGTCCTCGCCCGGCATCATGATGTCGAGCAGCACCAGATCGGCAGGTTCGTCCTGCAGCATGGACCGCGCCTGCGCGGCGCTCTCCGCCTCGCGCACGGTGAAACCCTGCTTGCCCAGATAGGCGGCCAGCGGTTCGCGCAGCGCCTTCTCGTCATCGACCAGCAGGACGCGGTCGGGCAGTGAACCAGCAGAAGGGGGCGCGGAAGCCATCAGCTTCCACGCCCCGTCTTAAGGTCGGTCCTGCAGGCCTTAGCCAGCACCACCCGCACCCCGCATGCTGCGCATCTTGTCACGCGCGGCCTTGCGTTCCGCGGCAGTGACGGTGCCATCGTTATCGGCGTCCATCATGGTGAAATGCTGCGTATGCATCGCGTCGAACTCGGCCTTGGTGATCGCGCCGTCGCCATTGGCATCGGCCATCTTCATCATACCGCCACCACGCTTGTCATGGCCGCGATGGCCCCGTTCGCCGTCGCCGCGCGCCATGCGGTCGCCGCGTGCCGCGAATTCCTCGGGGCTCAGCGAACCGTCGTTATTGGTGTCGAGCATGGCGAAACGTTCCTGCGTCCGCTCTTCGCGGTCGGCGGTGTCGATCTTCCCGTCGCCGTTGACATCCATCCGCTCGAACATCGAATCCGCGCGGGCCTTGGCGTCGGCCATCGTCATGTCGGCATTGCGGTCGTAACCGGCAGGCTGGGCCGCAAGGGCCGCGCCGCTGACCGCGATCAGGGCTGCACCGGCAGCCAGAATGGTCTTTTTCATGGGACTTGCCTCTCTCGTCTTCGCGCCGGCCGAACCGGCGCTTTCGAAATGGGTGAAGCCGCGGAAATAGAGACCATCAGGCTTGGGGGAGGGGGACATCAGGGACAAACCCGGTGGCGGTTCCACTCCGCGACTTCTGAGGATCGTTCTACACCCCCCGTGTCGCAGCATTATCCCCGCGCCCGGCCATTTTGTCGCAAATGGTATCAGCCGGGCGCATCCGTTCATTTCCCCGAAATCCGCCTCAGCCCAGCGGCGCCGTCTGCGCCTGCAGCCATACCAGATCCTCACCCGACAGCTGCGGCGCGACGATCTCGCGCACCTTCGCGTGATAGGCGTCCATCCACGCGATCTCGACATCGGTGAGCAGCGAGACATCGATCAGCGTCCGGTCGATCGGCACGAAGGTCAGCGTCTCGAACCCCAGCATGGCGTTCTCCGCGCCCTCGATGGCGCGCTGCTCGACCAGCACCAGATTCTCGATCCGGATGCCGTATTCGCCCGCCTTGTAATAGGCCGGCTCGTTCGAACAGATCATGCCCGCGATCAGCGCCTGATCGACCGCGCGGGTCGAGATGTTCTGCGGCCCCTCGTGCACCGCGAGATAGCTGCCCACACCGTGACCGGTGCCATGCGCATAGTCGAGGCCCACTTCCCACAGATATTGCCGCGCCAGCACGTCCAGCTGGTGGCCGGTCGTGCCCTCGGGAAACACCGCACGGTCCAGCGCGATATGGCCCTTCAGCACGCGGGTGAAACGTTCCTTCACCTCTTGCGGCGGCGCGTCGGGGCCGACCCAGATCGTGCGGGTGATGTCGGTGGTGCCATCGGGATATTGACCGCCCGAATCGACCAGATACACGCTGTTGGGCTCAAGGGTGCGATTGCTCTGCTCGCTCACCCGGTAATGCGGGCTGGCACCATTGGGACCAGAGCCGGAGATCGTGTCGAACGACAAATCGCGCAGCTGGCCCGTTTCCTCGCGAAAGCTCCGCAGCTTTGCGGCGGCGGACAATTCGCTGACCTTGCCCTGCGGCGCATCGTTCGACAGCCAGTGCAGGAAACGCGACACCGCCGCCCCGTCGCGGCTCTGCGCGCTGCGATGGCCGGCCTTCTCCGCCTCGTTCTTGACCGCCTTGGGCAGCACGACCGGATCGGTCGCCTTCACGACCTTGGCGCCCGCCGCGTTCAGCGCGGCGAAAATCGCCTCAACCCCGCGCACCGGATCGACCGCGACGGTCTTGCCCGCATAGTCCGCCAGCGCGCCTTCGAAATCCATGCGCGGGCGCAATGCGACATGGTTGCCCAGATGCGCCACGAGTTCGCCGTCCACCTTCTCGGGCGCGATGAACAGTTCGGCGCTGCCGTCGCGCTTCACCACCGCGAATGACAATGCGACCGGCGTGCGGTCCACGTCCTTGCCGCGCAGGTTGAACAGCCACGCGATCGAATCGAGCGCGGTGATCACCACCGCATCGGCGTCGTTCTCCTCCAGCCACGCGGCGACATCCTCGCGCTTGGCGCTGCTGGCCTTGCCCGCCAGATCGTCGGGATGCGGCACGGCGGCGGCGGCGGAGGGTTCGGGCCGGTCCTGCCACACCGCGTCGATGGGATTGTCGGCCACCGCGACCAGCGTGGCGCCCTTCTTCTCCACCGCCTTCTTCAATTGCTGCGCCTGCCCATGCGCGTGCAGCCACGGGTCGAAACCGATGCGCTGCCCCGCCTTCACGTTCCTGGCCAGCCAGTCGGCGGGCGAGGTCGCGGGCACGCCGACATAGTCCCACAGCTTCCCGTCCACCTGTTCGCGCACCTGCAGCGTATAGCGGCCGTCGGTGAAGATCGCCGCCCCGTTCCCGCCTTCCTTCGACGTCAGCACGATGGCCGACCCCGCCGACCCGCCGAAACCGGTCAGCCATTCCAGCCTTTGCGCATAGGCACCGACATATTCGCTCATATGCTCGTCGCACAAAGGTACGACGAAACCGTCGAGTTCGCGGCGCTTCAACTCGTCGCGAAGGGCGGCGAGTCGGGCTTCGTGGGTCTGCATCAACATGGGAAATTCCTGAAACGATAGGGGGTCTGCCTTGCGGCTTTCATGCACCGAACATAGTTTCATGCCGCGACGAGTTCCACCCGCAGACGCATGGCGCCCCTGCGGATCACCAGAATATCACAGAAAGCAGGCCGCCCCGTGACCGAGACCGCCAATAATGTTGCCCCGCCCCGTGTTCCCCTGGCCCCCAAGAAGCCGCACAGCTTCACCCATCACGGCATCACGGTCGAGGATCCCTATGCATGGCTGCGCGACCCCGGCTATCCCAAGGTGGAGGACGAGGAGGTCCTGAACCACCTCAAGGCCGAAAACGCCTGGTTCGAAAGCCGCATGGCCCCGCACGAGGGGCTGACCGAAAAGCTGTTCGCCGAGATGCGCGCCCGCATCAAGGAAGACGACAGCTCGGTCCCGCAGAAGGACGGCGACTGGTACTACTGGGTCGAATATGAAAAGGGCGCGCAATACAAGCAGTGGTGGCGCAAGCCCGCCGCCGGAGGCCGCGACGGGACCGAGGGCAAGCAATTGCTGCTGGACGAGGTCGCGCTGGCCGAGGGCAAGGATTACTTCAACCTCGGCAGCTTCTCGGTCTCCGCCGATGGCACGAAGCTGGCCTATTCCGCCGACACCGACGGCTCCGAACGGTTCGAGGCGCGGATCAAGGACCTCGCCAGTGGTGAACTGCTGCCCGACACGATTCCCGGCACTTTGGGCAGCCTGATCTGGACCGCGAACGACAGCAAGATCGCCTATTCGCTGGCGAACGAGCAATGGCGCACCGACAATGTCCGCCTCCACACGCTGGGCACGCCCATCGATCAGGACGTCGAGATCTTCCACGAGGACGACGAGGGCTTCCGCTGCGGCGCATCGCTGTCGGCCAACGAACAATGGCTGCTGATCGCCACCTCTGACCACGAGACGAGCGAGGTCCGCATCGTCCCCGCCGCCGACCCCACCGCCGATCAGCTGCTGATCAGGGCGCGGCAAAAGGGCGTCGAATACGAAGTCGACGTCAGGGGCGACACGATCGTCGTCCTGACCAACGACGACCACGTCAATTTCCGCCTCGCCAGCGCGCCGCTGGCAAGCCCCGACGAGTGGACCACGCTGATCGCCGGGTCGGACGAATTCTACATCACCGGCTTCGAACTGTTCGAGAAGTTCTACGTGGTCGAAGGCCGCCGCGCGGGCCTCGACCAGATCGAGATCCGCGATTACGCCGACCCCGCGAAGATCACCCCGGTCGATTTCCCCGAGGAAAGCTATGTCGCCGCCATGGGCAATAATCCCGAATGGGACATGGATGTGCTGCGCATCGGCTACAACTCGATGGTCACGCCCTCGACCGTCTATGATTACGACGTGGCGAGCGGCGAACTCACCGTGCTCAAGGTGCAGGAAATCCCCTCGGGATACGATGCCGCGCAATATCGCACCGAGCGCGTCGTGATCACCGCGCGCGACGGGACCGAAGTGCCCGTCTCGCTGATGATGCGCGCCGACACGCCGATGGACGGAAGCGCGCCGCTGCATCTTTACGGCTATGGCGCCTACGGCATCGCCATGCCGCCCTATTTCTCGACCGCGCGGCTGTCGCTGGTGGACCGCGGCTTCATCTATGCCATCGCGCATATTCGCGGCGGCGACGATCTGGGGCGCCAATGGTATCTCGACGGCAAGCTCGACAAGCGCACCAATGCGTTCAACGATTTCGTCGATGTCGCCAGGGGCCTGATCGAGCGCGGCTATACGTCCAAGGGCCGCGTCACCGCCTCGGGCGGATCGGCGGGGGGAGAGCTGATGGGCGCGATCCTCAATTCCGATCCCGACCTGTGGGGCGCAATCGTGGCGCATGTGCCGTTCGTGGATGTGCTGTCCACCATGCTCGACGCCTCGCTGCCGCTCACCCCCGGCGAATGGCCGGAATGGGGCAACCCGATCGAGGATGCCGCCGCCTTCGCCCTCATCCAGAGCTACAGCCCCTACGACCAGGTCCGCGCGCAGCCCTATCCGCCGCTGCTGGTGACCGCCGGCCTCAACGATCCGCGCGTCACCTATTGGGAACCCGCCAAATGGGTCGCCAAACTGCGCGAGTTGAAGACCGACGACAACGAGCTGCTGCTCAAGGTCAACATGGGCGCGGGCCACGGCGGCAAGTCGGGCCGGTTCGATTCGCTCAAGGAAACGGCTGAGGAATTCGCCTTCATCCTGTGGCAGATGGGCATGGCGGACGAATGAGCGCCCCTGGCTCGACTTGGCGCATGACATTCACCGCAGGCCCCGAACACATCGACTTCATGGGCCATGTGAACAATGCGATCTGGCTGACCTGGGTGCAGGAGATCGCGGGCGCGCACTGGGAAGCGGTCGCGCCCCGCGAACATGTCGATGCCTATCTGTGGGTCGCGCTGCGGCACGAGATCGACTACCGCGGCAACATCGCCGAAGGGGAGAGCGTCATCGCCGAAACCCGCATCGAACAGGGCCCGAAAGGCGCCCGCTTCGAACGCCTCGTCGACTTCTTCCGCGAGGAAGGCGGCGAGCCGGTTGGCAGGCCCATCGTCTCGGTCCGGTCCAACTGGGGCATGATCGACCGCGAAACCCGCCGCCTGCTTCGCATCCCGGCGGAGGTGGCCGCGCCCTTCGTGGCGCGGCCCTCCGGGCCGGACTAGAGCCGCCGGACTAGACGCCCCGGACTATACCCCGAAGTAGAGCGACCCCAGCCCCCAGATATCGACCAGCCCATGCGCGATGATCAGTGCGAAGAGATTGCGCCGCGTCTGGAAGAACAGCCAGCCAAGGATCAGGCCGGTCAGAAAGACCGTCACCATGCCGATCGGCCCCTGTTCGTAATGGGGAACCGCGAACACCGCAGCCGATACGATCACCGATATGGCCTTGGCCCCGCGCCCTTCGCCCAGCAGAGATGTCAGCACGTGAAGCAGATAGCCGCGAAAGACGATTTCCTCGGCAATCGCCGCGCTGACCATCGCAAAGGCGATCATCGTCAGCACTGCCTTCAGATTGCCTTTCAGCGCACCATAGCCCGAATAATCCGGCTCGATCCCCGCCGCCTTTTCGATCAGCGGCAGGACGATCTCACCGATGCCGACCACGATCAGCACCGCGCCCAGCAGCGCCCATGCGAATGTCGCGGACCAGCGCGCCGGCCTGCGCAGACCGGCAGCGGCCAGCCCGCCCGTCTCCAGCCAGACCACGATCAGCGCCAGCGCTGCAAGGATGGGAACCTTGAACGGAAAGGGAATGGGGGCAAACATGCCGCCCCCGACGATCAACGCCGCGACAAGAACGCGAACGACAGGATGCGCGAGCATCGGCACCATTTCGGATATCCTGGTAAAGCAAGGCACGAGGATCCGGCCCGCAACACCGTAATATAACGCGCCCCGCCGCTCAGCAATCGGTCCTGTCGCATGGTAAGGTCACAAGCCGCTGCTTTACCACAGCTATGATCGGCCCGCCGACACCTAGGGCGCTAACCCTCAGCCCCTGCGGCCCGCCGCTCCCCCGCACGCCGGTCGCTCTTGCGCCGCCGGACGGGCGCGTCGAACAGCTGGATGCGCTCGCTCAGCATGCGGTTGCGGCCGCTGTTCTTGGCTTCATAGAGCAGCCGGTCGGCATGGGCATAGACGCGGCGCAAGGTCGTCGCCACGCCCGGTGTCGTATCGACCAGCCCCAGCGAGGCGGTGATCGGCGCCTCGATCCCGTCGATCTCGTTCACGATGCGGATGGAGATCGCCCGCCGCATCCGCTCGGCCCGCTCGACGATGTCGGGGCCGCGCATCAGCATAAGGAATTCCTCGCCGCCCATGCGGAAACTGATCGTGTCGGGATCGCTCGACAACGCGGCGGCGGTTTCCTGCAACACGCGGTCGCCCATCGCATGGCCATAGCGGTCGTTGACCTTCTTGAAATGGTCGAGGTCGATCACCGCCAGCGCGGTATAGCCCTCGGCTCGCAGGTCCGGATAGCGCGCCTCCAGCGCGCGGCGATTGAACATGCCGGTCAGCGCGTCGCGGTCCACCAGCGAGGCCAGCGAATCGATCCGCGCCTCCGCCTTGTCGCGGTCGCGGCGCAGCACCTCGAACCGGTCCACCACGCCCAGCGCCGCCAGCACGATCTCGAACCCCAGCGTCAGATAGATCAGCTGATCGCCCCATGACGGCACCGCATACAGGCCAAAGCTGCGCACGATCCGCTCTATCCCGACGGCGATGATCGGCGCCCAGCCATAGATCTGGAACCACACCGCCCGGCTGCGCCGCCGGGCCGCGTGCCACATGGCGGCCAGGAACATCGCGATCATGGGCACGAAGCCCAGCAGGTAAAGCTTGTTGCCAAGGCCGCGCGTCGCCTCGATCGGCAGGCTGGCCCATGTGCCGAAGATCAGCGTGGCGACCCCCGTTCCGACCAGCAGGTCGCGCATCCGCCGGCTCATCGCATGCGGTTCGATGAAATTGGCGCAGAACGCCGCGCCCGCCGCGACCATGCACAGAAAGGTCATATGGTTGAGGAACGCCAGCGCCCCGATGCCAAGGTTCATGAACCGGTGGATGATCCCGCTCGACACCAGCAGATAGGCGTTCATGCCCAGCACCATCGCCATGTGCCACAGGATGAACCGCTCGCGCAGCACAAGATAGAACGCGTAATTGTAGATCAGCGGCGCGAACAGCAGGCCGATCAGCATCGCCAGCACGATGATGGTGCGCGGTGCCCAGCCCAGCGTGCCCTTGTCGCCCGTCGCCCGCTGCACCGCGCCCTCGGCCATCAGCGCGCTGCTGCCCGCGCGCTCGAACTCCACCAGCACCGATGTCGTGTCGCCAAGGTCGGGCAGCGGTATGGCGAAATTCGCGCCGTTCACGAACAGGCGGATGTCGTCCATCGCATAGCTGCGCCGATAGCTGACCCGCTTGCCGGAAAGGGCGATCAGCGTGACCCGTTCGAACCGCGCGATGCTGGTGACGAAATGGCTGGGGTTGTCCGCGGCCCGCAGATCCTCCTGCGAAAAATGCAGCCAGCCGCGCGTGGCCCCCGATCCATAATCCAGAGAGCCGCATTTCCATGGAATGGCGGGCAATTGTGCCGCGGAAACAAGCTGTTCCGCCGGAATGCCGCCGTCGGCATGGCAACTGGCGCGAATCGCCGTTTGCGCCCGCGCCTCTGCCGAGACGAAGAGCGCAATGACCAGCAATAACGCTGTCGGTGCGAATCTGCGAACCCGGCCCCACATGGCTGGATATTGGCATCACAGCCCTACGGACCGGTTAACGGGCGCACCTGTTTAAGTAACAATTGAACACATCAGCGCATTATCCGATAGTTTATTTCGTTTTCGGCCGCGCTCTGGTCATTGGGAAGGGCGCTCGCTACTTCCAGTTCCATGAAGTTCGACATGAAACAGATGGCCCCGGCCGATCGCTATCGCCTGCTGGTCAACACCGTCACCCCGCGCCCGATTGCCTGGGTGGTCAGCCGCAATGCGGACGGCCTGCTCAACGCCGCGCCCTACAGCTTTTTCAACGTGCTGGGCAGCGAGCCGCCGCTGTGCGTGCTGGGCATCGGCCAGCGCGCGGAAGGCGATCCCAAGGACACCGCGCGCAATATTGTCGAGGCGGGCGAGTTCACCGTGAACCTGGTGGGCGAACACGATACCCGCATCATGGTCGACACCGCCGCCGAAGCGCCGCGCGACGTCAGCGAGATTGACGTGCTGGGCATCGCCACCCGCCCCGCCAGCCTCGTCTCCACCCCGCTGATCGCCAGCGCCCCCGCCGCGCTGGAATGCCGCTTGTGGAAGCCGATCGACACCGGCGGCAATTTCACCATCATCCTCGGCGAAATCCTCGCACTGCATATCGGGGACGAATTCCTGTCCGGCCCCGACGATCGGCCCCGCGTGAACACCGAAGCCATGGGCCTGGTCGGCCGCGCATTCGGCGCAGGCGGCTATATCCGCAACAAGGACACGTTCGAGGAAGCCCGCGTCGGCTGGCCTCTTCCGGACAGGGATTAAGGCCGGACTGCGATTGAGGCGGGTAGAGGATCAAGGCTCCACCGTCACCACCACGCGCCGATAGCGGGTGAGCGGCGGGCTGCCCTTGTCGGTGACCGCCAGCACGATATGGATCGTCTCGCGCTGCGACACCTGCGGCGCGGTCACCCACACCCCGTCCGCATTCTCCGCACCCAGCGAGATTTCGCCGCGATAGCTGCCCGCTTCGGGATAGTGGAACCAGTAATAGGTCAGGCTGTCGCCATCGGGATCGGTTGTGCCGCGCGCGCTCAGCCACACCCCCTGCCCCGCCTTGACGGTCAGCCGGTCCGGCCCCTGCAGCATCACCTCGGGCGGGTGGTTCGCGGCAGCATAGGGCTTCACCGTCCAGTCCATCCGCGCAGCGAAATCGTTCTGAAACTGGTCGCGCCAGCGCCACAGGGATGCCCGCGCGCTTGTCTCGACCGGCTCACCCTTGCGGACCGACCGCCCGTATTCGGGCCGCTGCGGAGGCCCGAAGCTGTCCTCCGCATTGGTCCAGATCGGCCGCGTCTCCGCGCCGAACACCACTCCCGCAACCGCGTTCACCGGATCGTCCGCCATCGGTTCGGGGGTATAAAGCTCGTACCGCCCGCCCCAGCCGCCCCATGACGGCTGCGTCGGCACGCCCAGCCCGTTGGGTATCAGGCCAAGGAACGACGGCGTGTCGCCCTCCATGCCCCACGCGACATCGGGATAGGCCGCACCCAGCGGGCCGTGCCCCTGCTGGATATTCTCGGCCAGCCAGCGATTGCTGACGGTCTGATTGTCGATCCCGTCCACGACCTGGTTCATGCCGCCCCATGTCGCGCGGCCATAATCGCCGCCGGGCGTGACGATATAGTTCACTTGCGGAAACTGTGCGCGGATCCACGGACCCGCGTCATCCTGATCGGAAATCGCATAGACCCACAGCCTGCCCGACAGCCGCGCCACTTCCTCGGTAGACCGCGTCTCGCGCAGCCGGTAGAGCGCCTGCGCCAGCGTATTCGCCCCGCCCCATGCATTGATCCACAAGGGCCGCTCATCCTCACGCAGGATGGCGTTCAACAGTGCCCGCGATCCGGGCGAATCCATGCCGTCCCCCACGCCTTGCATGCCGTATAGCGGCTGGCTTTCACTGACGAGCGCAGCAAGTGCGTCGGCATCGGGATAGCCCGCATCGTGCAGCCGCAGACTGGGCAGCACCGCGCCATATCGCTCGATGATGTGGCGAATGGCCTCGGGCGCGACCGACGTGCGCTTGTGCACCGACGTCGTCGCGACCAGCCCCTCGATGTCGATCTCGTTGCTGTAGAGCAGCAGCCGGATCAGGCTTTGCGTGTCGTCGGGCTCGTTCTCAATATCAGTCAAGACGAACAGGCGGGACCTGCCCTGCCCGGGCGTATCGGCGCCCGCTTGGGCAATCGCGGCATCGGCGACCAGCAAGCAGGCCGCAGACATCGCAGCGCGTAAAAACATGCCCCCACCCCCTCGTTTTCTTGCCGCCATTGCTCGACCGGGGAAGGCGCGCTGTCAAGCGGATCGGCAGCGTGCCGCAGGACACGGTCCGATGGTGCCGCAAGTCCACCCACGACAGGTCCGGGGAACCTTAAGCAGTGGGCATGCTTGATAGGAGCGGGTGCGGAATACACATGCAAGAGGATACCGATCGATGAAGAATTCAATAGCACTGGCCGGCGTAGCGGCACTCTCGCTTGCGGCTTGCTCGCCAAGCGGTGACGACACCGCCGAGCCTGTCACCGAACAGGCCCAGTCCGACACGGATACGGCAGGCGGTGACATGACTCCTTCGAGCGTGGATGTCGTCGAAGCGGCCAGTGCCAACGGCAATCTGAACACCTTCCTGCAAGCAGCGATTTCGGCAGGCGTTGGCGAAACCTTGGCAAATGCCGATGGCGTGACCATCTTCGCGCCGATCGACGAAGCGTTTGGCGCGGTCGAAAACGTCGATCAGCTCCAGCAGAATCCCGACCAGATGGCGGCTCTTCTGAAACGCCACGCGGTTCCCTCGACCTATATGTCCAGCGCCATTCCGCAGGGTGAAACGCAGGTTCAGACGCTGTCAGGCGAAACCCTGACGATCAATAACAACAATGGCCAGATCGAGGTGATCGGACCGGGCGGAACCCGCGCCATGGTGGTCGAAGCCGACATCGAGGGCGAGAATGGCGTCGTCCATGCGATCAATACGGTCCTGACCGACTGAACGATCTGACACTGTCCTACACCGTCATCCAGCGATATGGCCGGTGCACGCAGCAATATGCATCGGCTCTTTCCAATCGTCCGATTTTCCGCACGCCGACTTTCCTCGGCCCCCGATTTTCCCGCACCCCGCGCGTGTCACTTTTGGCCCGTAGGCCCAGCATTTGCGTGGCATGGCGCAGGGTGACACCCCCTGTAGGACGTGTCACCTTTGTCACTTTTCAAACGGGGCTAATCGAAGGGGGCGAAGCGCGCCCTACAGCGCCTGCCCGTCGCGGTCGCGATAGATCTCGCGCCTTCCGACATGGTTGGCCGGGCCGACCAGCCCGTCCTTCTCCATGCGCTCGATCCACTTGGACGCAGTGTTGTAGCCGACGCCCATCTGGCGCTGGATCCAGCTGGCCGATGCCTTCTGGTTCTCGAACACCATCTGGCAGACCTGCATATATTTGCGGTCCTCCGGATTGTCCCCGGCACCATCCAGATCGTCGAAGGCGAAACCGCCGCCGTCCTCCGGCTCCTCGGTCACGCTGTCGACATAGGCAGGCTCGCCCTGACCGCGCCAGAACTCGGCCACGGCCTCCACTTCCTCGTCCGACACGAACGGGCCGTGGACGCGGGTGATGGGCCTGCTCGACGCCTTGTAGAGCATGTCGCCCTTGCCCAGCAGCTGTTCCGCCCCCTGTTCGCCAAGGATGGTCCGGCTGTCGATCCGGCTGGTCACATGGAACGAGATACGCGTCGGCATGTTCGCCTTGATCACGCCGGTGATGACGTCGACCGACGGGCGCTGCGTCGCCATGATCAGGTGGATGCCCGCCGCACGCGACTTCTGCGACAGCCGCTGGATCAGCACCTCGATCTCCTTGCCGACCGTGATCATAAGGTCGGCCAGCTCGTCCACCACCAGAACGATCTGGGGCAGCACCTCGTAGTCCAGCTGCTCTTCCTCGAACATCTCCTCGCCGGTCTCGGGGTCGAAGCCGGTCTGGACGCGGCGGCCCAGCGGCTTGCCCTTCGACGCGGCATTGCGGACGCGGTCGTTGAAGCTGACAAGGTTGCGCGCCCCGATGCTCGACATCATGCGATAGCGGCGCTCCATCTCCTCGACCGCCCATTTCAGCGCGCGCACCGATTTCGGCGGCTCGGTCACCACCGGCGAGAGCAGATGGGGAATGTCGTCATAGCTCTTGAGTTCGAGCACCTTGGGATCGATCAGGATCAGGCGCACTTCCTCTGGCGTGAAATTGTAGAGCAGCGAGAGGAGGATGCAGTTGAGACCCACCGACTTGCCCGACCCGGTGGTGCCCGCGACCAGCAGGTGAGGCATGGCGGCCAGGTCCGCGACGATCGGCTCGCCCGCAATATCCTTGCCCAGGATGATCGGCAGCATGCCCTTGTGATCGACGAAGGCCTCGCTGGTGATCAGCTCGCGCAGCGCCACGGTCTGCCGGTCGGCATTGGGCAGTTCGATGCCCATGACGGTCTTGCCCGGAATGGCCGAGACGCGCGCCGAAATCGCGCTCATGTTGCGAGCGATGTCCTCGGCAAGGCCGATGACGCGGGCCGCCTTGATGCCGGGCGCAGGCTCAAGCTCGTACATGGTCACGACCGGGCCGGTGCGCACCGCGGTGATCTCGCCCTTGACGTTGAAGTCCTCGAGCACGGTTTCCAGCAGGCGCGCATTGGCCTCCAGGGCGGACTTGTCGATCACCTTGCCGGTCTGCTCGGGCGGCTCGGCCAGCAATTCGGCGCTGGGCAGCTGGAAGTCCTGCCCGAAGAGTTCGCGCTGCTTGGGCTTTTTCGGCGCAGCGGCTGGCCTTGGCGCAGAGGACGGGTCAGCGATCTCCGGCGCGCGGCGAGGCGTCGGTTCGGGCGCGTCGAACGGCGGGCCGTCGTCCTCGTCGTCGGCCGCAGCGCCCCGGTCGACCGCCGGCTTAGGCTGACGCACGGGCTTGGCAGGCCGTGCCGGGACCGCATCATCGGCTGGTTCACGGCGCAGTGCGGCAGGCAGCGTCAGCAGGCCCGCCCAGTCGATGGCGAACACGCGTCCCGCCAGCCCGGCACCCGCCGCCAGCGCCACGATGGAAATCGCCAGCACCGCCCAGTCCGACCACGGCGCCGGCGCCAATCCGCCGAGCGACTGGATCGCCTTGGCCCCCAGCAGGCCCGACAATCCGCCCAGCCCCGCTGGCAGATCCCAGACCGGCCCGTCGAACAGCAGCGCCAGCACGCTGGACAGCAGCAACATCGCCGCCACCAGCATCAGCAGCGGAAGACCCCAGCGGCGTTTCCAACCGATCTGCGCATCCTCTTCCTCATGCTCCGCCATTTGCCACAGGCGGCGCGCAAACACGTAAAGCAGCGGCAGCAACAGCACCGCCATCGCGCCAAACAGCATGAACAGAAGATCGGCGGCCACCGCCCCCGCGCCGCCCATCCAGTTCTGCGCCCTTCCGCCCGCCGCCGTCGAAAGCGACGGATCGGTCTGCGAATAGCTGATCATCGCAAGCGCCAGAAACACGGCCAGCAACACCAGCGCCACCGCACCGACCAGCTCGGCGCTGCGGTTGAAGCTGGCCTTCATGGCCGAACGCCAGTCCAGATTGCTGGAAGACGCCTGATTTGCGCGTGTCGCCATCGCGCGGTCCCTTCAGTTGTGGCCTTCGATTGCGGCGGGTGAACAAAACGCGATTATCGGCGCTGGCGGAAACCCGGTCAATCATGCGGCGCGTTTCGCCGCGATCTGTGGATTACCGACACGGCCCCATGGTGGACAGGGCTGTGGATTGGCCGGGGTCAAATGGTGGAAAGCCCGTCGATAGCCGCCCAGCCGCCGATTTGAGGCGCCCGCGCCAGGGACCGGGCATTCCGCCGGTTCATGCCGCCGAGCAGGATCGTTTGACGGCCCGATCTTTGCGCAAGAAGCAATGCCCGTACCCGGCCAAGCGTCGACCCGCCCGGATGAGAGCGGGTCGGAAAGACCGGCGAAAGAAACAGGGCATCGGCACCGGCCCTCGCGGCAGCGGCGATCTCGGCAAGCGAATGGGCCGTCGCCAATCGCCAGAGCCCGTGGCCATGGGCAATGCGCGCAGGAGGCCCATAGACGGCATCCGCGCCCCATGCCCTTGCCTGCCGCACGCTACCGGACAAGGCAATGACATGCCCCCGCGCCCGTGCACGCCGCACGATGCGATCCCAGCGGGCGCGCCGCTTTGCCGGATCGAGATGGTAGTGCCGGAAGACTAGCCCCGATCCTCTTGGCAATCGGCGCAGCACGCTTTCCAGCACGTCATCATTCCGGGCATCGCTGATAAGCCAGATCGAGGGCAATTGGCGATGTCTGGGGGGCTGGCGGATCGTCACCTGCCCGCTATAGCAGCGCGCCATGACCGTGCCAGCACTTCAGGAAATCCGCGACAAGATCGCGCACGCCGCCAGCATCGCCAGGCGCAAGCCGGATGCCATATCGCTGGTGGCAATTTCGAAAACCCATCCGGCAGAGCGCATCCGGCCACTTTTGGACGCAGGACACCGCCTGTTCGGCGAGAACCGCGTGCAGGAGGCGCAGGATAAATGGCCTGCGCTTCGCGACCAGTTCCCGGACGTGAAACTGCAGCTCGTCGGACAGCTTCAGTCGAACAAAGCCGATGACGCGGTCGCCCTGTTCGACGCGATCCATTCGCTCGACCGATCAAGCCTGGTAAGGGCGCTGGCCAAGGCCATGGACAAGGCAGACCGGCGCGTGCCCTGCTTCGTGCAGGTGAATATCGGTGGCGAGGAGCAGAAGGGCGGCTGCGCTATTGCCGATACGCCCGCCCTTCTGGCGGAGGCGCGAGCGGCCGATATCGAAGTTGCGGGCCTGATGTGCGTGCCGCCCCTCGACGTCGAGCCTGCACCCTATTTCGCGCTGCTCGCAAAGATCGCGCGGGATAATGATGTTACCGGCCTGTCGATGGGGATGAGCGGCGATTTCGAGACGGCGATCATGCTGGGCGCCACCCATGTGCGTGTCGGGTCGGCCTTGTTCGGCCATCGTGGCTGACAATGAGCGGCTGACACGGCGTGGCTGACACGCCGGAACGTCGCCCACGCCCTGCCGTTCTGTTCGAAAGAAGGAGACAGTATGGCAGATCTGGAAATCACGCGTCATGATAGCGAGACAGGCGGCGAATATCGCGCGCATCCCGCCGACAGCGACGCCATCGGGCGCCTGACCTACAAGAAGCGCGGCGATGTCTATGTGGCCGACCATACGCTGGTGCCGCCCGAAATCGGCGGCCGAGGCATCGCGGCCCGTCTGGTCGAAGCGCTGATCGACGATGCACGGTCCGAAGGCTTCACCATCGTTCCGCAATGTTCCTATGTCGAGGCAGCCTTCCGACGGCATCCGGAGTGGTCTGACTTGCGGGCCTGATGGCCGCGGTCTGCAAAACGCAAGGCTTTGGGTGAGACAGATATCGTGCCGGCGATCTAGACATATATCTGTCTGACAATGTCGATCTACTTGTTCTTGCCGTTTCCACCGGCTTTCGGGTTGCCGCCACCGTTTCCGTTGCCGTTGCCATTGTTACCGCTGCCGGTATCGGTGCCGCCGCCCGTGCTGCCGCCCGTGCCGGAACCGCCATTACCGCCAGAGCCGTTGCCATTACCGCCGCCGGCGGAACCGGTGTCCGACCCGCCCGTAAAGCCGGGATCGAAGCTGGCCGCCTTGCCATTCATAGAGGCACCGACATTCGCGCCCAGCATAAGCGTCGCGGCACCGACGCCGACGCCGATCACGCCAAGGATCAGGGCATATTCTGACGAGCTTGCGCCGTGTTCATCGCGCACAAAGTCGCGGATGTTATCTGAGATCGTTTGAAACACCATACGCCCGCAATCCCCCCGGTCCCAAGCTGCGACCTGACGGCAATCCTAGTCGCGCAATGATGTTGATGGGGTTAAAGCCGCAGGCAGCGCGGAGGCAAAACGATTTAGGAAGGTGACCGGCATTGTCACCGAGCTAACGCCAAAAGCACGAACTTCTGCCCCGATACGGAACAGGTTGTTGCGCGATGGTGCTGCTGGGGAGGATTGAACTCCCGACCTCACCCTTACCAAGGGTGCGCTCTACCACTGAGCTACAGCAGCCCGGCGCGTGATGCGGCAAAGCACATCGGCGTCTTGCAGGGGCGCGCTATTGGCGGCGTCCCGTCCGCTTGTCAAGCAAAGCCGCGCATGCTTGTCACGAAGGGGGCCTGATGCGATGGAGACACCGTGACGAACGACCCGAAAAACGCCGGCAGCAAACCGGCCCAGAGCCGTGAGGAGCGGCTGGCCGCGCAGCTGCGAGCCAATCTGCGCCGCCGCAAGGCGCAGGCCCGCGCCATGTCGGGATCGTCTGCACATCCAGCAGATGCCGGCAACGATTCCGCAGGCGAAGACGATAAGGATTAGCCATCGTCCACAAGGCGTTGCGGGATGCTTGAGGAAAATGCCCGCTTCGTTCATCATGCGACAATGGGATTTATGCTAGGAAAGTGCGCATGAAGGGACTGTCATCGCATCATCTGCGCCGCGCAGGCGCTGTCATCCGTCGTTACGGGGTGGGCTTTCTCGCCGCCTCGGCACTGGGATTCGCGCCTGCTGCGCATGGTCAGTCTATTCCTGCCCAGTCGCAGCATCCCCAGGCCCAGTCGTTCGAGGAATTCCTGAACGGCCCCGAAGGCGCCATTCTCGATTCGCATCGGGCGCAGGACCCGGTGCCCGACAATTTCCGGCGTAAGCTGTTCGCGGTCGCTCCGCAATCGCAGGGCCGGATCGGCGTCGCCGCACTTGACCTGACAACGGGCCAGACCGTGTCCATCGAGGGGGACGAACCTTTCCCCATGGCCAGCACGTCGAAGATCGCGATCGCCGCGACCTTCCTCGCGGGCGTCGACGCGGGCAAGTACAGCCTGTTCGATCGCTATCCGCTGATGGTCCCTGTCGCCTCTGAGCCGTTTTCAAGCAAGGTCGCGCCGGTCCGCGCAGGTCAGACGATGACCGCCGAAACGCTGATCGAACGCATGATCACACGCTCCGACAACCAGGCCACCGATGCGCTGCTGGCTGTCGTCGGGGGGCCGCAGGCGGTCAATGCCTGGGCGCGCAAGGCGGGGCTGAACCGGTTCAGGATCGACCGCGACATTGCCACACTGGTGCGCGATCGTTGGGAATTCGACCTGTCCCGTCACGTCGACGTGCGCGACAGCACTCCGCCCGAAGAGATGGTGGAGCTGATCGCCGGACTGCATCAGGGCAAGTGGCTCTCCCCCGCCAGCCGAGGCCTGCTGATCGGCGCAATGACGCGCACCGTGACCGGCAGTTCGCGGATCAAGGCCGGCCTGCCCAGCGGCGTGACGTTCGGACACAAGACCGGCACTCTGAACAAGACCGCCAGCGATGTCGGCTTTGTCACCATGCCTGACGGGCGCGTGGTGGTGATGGCGATCTATGTCACCGGGCAAAGCGGCCCCGCCGCCCGGAACGCCAAGATCGCCGAGATTACGCGCACGATCTATAACGGGTTCTCGGTTCCGCCGGCCCGTCACGCGTCGAACGACAACGCGGTCTACGCGTCGAACTGACTGTAAAGACCGGACCAAAGAAAAGGGCGCGGAAGGATGATCCTTCCGCGCCCTTTCTGTTCGCGTGTCCCGAAGGACGGCGAAAGGTCGATCAGTCAGCCTGAGCTTCTGCGACGCTTTCGTCCTGCACGTCGGCTTCGACTTCAGCAGCAGCTTCGTCGGTCGCTTCGACGGCCGAATCGGCAGCCATTTCGGCATCCATGGCAGCGTCTTCAGCAGTCGCTTCGACGGCGTCCATGTTGGCGTCGGCGTCAGCAGCCATCGAATCCATGGTGGCTTCGGCGTTTTCCTCGGTGCCTTCCGAGCAGGCGGCGAGGGTGAGGGCAGCGCCGGCAGCGGCAGCGGCGAGAATGATCTTGCGCATGAAATGCATCCTTATTCCGAATGAACGTGAAGCTGGATTTATATGGCTTCACGCGAAGCCCGGTCTCCCGAACCTCGTGGCGCACAGATAAACCCATCCGCAAAGGGATGCAAGCGGCAACGCATGGCTCCGCATAATCCGTCTAAAACAGGAATATGGCCAGATTAGGGCGCGTCATCGCAAAAACCGGTGGGCACCCACAAAAATGGCGCCGCAATCGGCGCAGATGGGGCATGATTTCCACGCCCCTCGCTGCTACCGCCGAATGATCATGAGCGAAGCGATCGAAACAGCCCCCGCCCAGCCCGCCGACGGCGACGCGCGCAAGCCGCATCTCTATCTGGTCGACGGCTCGGCCTATATTTTCCGCGCCTATCACCGCCTGCCGCCGCTGACGAACCCGCAGGGAACGCCGGTAGGCGCGGTCTATGGTTATACCACCATGCTGTGGAAGCTGGCGCAGGATCTCGATGACGCCGATGGACCGACGCATCTGGCCGTCATCCTCGACAAGGCCTCGCAGAGCTTTCGCCACGATCTCTATGCCGATTACAAGGCGAACCGCCCGCCCCCGCCCGAGGATCTGGTGCCGCAATTCCCCCTGATCCGCGAGGCGACCCGGGCGTTCTCCCTCCCCTGTATCGAGGAGGACATGCTGGAGGCGGACGATCTGATCGCCAGCTATGCCCGTGCCGCAACGCGCAAGGGCTGGGACGTCACGATCGTATCGTCGGACAAGGACTTGATGCAGCTGGTCGGCAAATGCGGCGATCCCGATGACGGGGTCGAGGGCGGCTGCATAGACATGCTCGACACAATGAAGAACGCGCGGATCGAGATTGCCGAGGTGGTCGAGAAGTTCGGCGTTCCCCCAGAAAAGCTGGGCGATGTCCTCGCGCTGATGGGCGATTCGGTCGACAATGTGCCGGGCGTGCGCGGCATCGGGCCCAAGACCGCCGAAAAGCTGATCAACGAATATGGCGATCTCGAAAGCGTGCTGGCCGCCGCGCCCGAGATGAAGAAATCCAAGATGCGCGAGAATCTGATCGAGCATGCGGATATGGCGCGCCTCTCGCGCGAACTGGTGCAGCTGAAGGAAGACTGCCCGCTTCCCATGCCGCTCGATGATTTCGCGCTCGACGGCATTCCCAAGGAGCCGCTGGCCGACTTCCTGTCGACGCACGGCTTCACCAGCCTGCTGAAGCGGCTGGGCGCAGGCGCAGGCAGCCCTTCGCGGCCGACCGAATTAAACCCTGCGAAACCGGCGAACGCCGCAGCCGACAACGCAGCAGGAACCCGTCAGCCGCTGCCCGAATGGCCCGCGGTCGATCTCGACGCCTATGAATGCGTGACCACGCTCGAGCGTCTCGACGCATGGATCGCGCGCGCCTTCGCGGCGCATGCGGTGGCGATCGATACGGAAACCAGCTCGCTCGATTCGATGCAGGCGGAGCTTGCCGGGATCAGCCTGGCGCTGGGTCCGAACGATGCCTGCTACATCCCGCTTGCCCACGGCAGCGACGACATGTTCGCCGAGAAGCCGCAGCAGATTCCGAAGGCAGAGGCGCTCGCCCGGCTGAAGCCGCTGCTGGAAAGCGATGCGGTGCTGAAGATCGGCCAGAACATCAAATACGACCTGACCGTGCTGCAGCGCTGCGGCATCGAAGTCGCGCCGGTGGACGACACGATGATCCTGTCCTTCGACCTCGACGCCGGGCGCGGCGGCGGGGGCATCGGGCAGGCGCATGGCATGGATTCGCTCAGCCAGACGCATCTTGGCCACACCACCCTGACCTTCAAGGACATCTGCGGAACGGGCAAGAAGCAGATCCCGTTCAGCGCCGTGCCGCTCGACAAGGCGACGCGCTATGCGGCCGAGGATGCGGATGTCACCTGGCGCCTGCACCGAGTGCTCCGCCAGCGGCTGTCGGACGAAGGCGGGACGCGCATCTACGAAAACGTAGACCGCCCGCTGATCCCCGTCATCGCCATGATGGAACGCAACGGCATCAATGTCGACCGCGAGCATCTGGCGCGCCTGTCGGGCGAATTCGCCGAGCAGATCGCAACGCTCGAGGCCGAGGTGCACGAAATGGCGGGCGAAAGCTTTGCCATCGGCAGTCCCAAGCAGCTGGGCGACATATTGTTCGACAAGATGGGCCTGAAAGGCGGGCGAAAGGGCAAGAGCGGCCAGTTCTCGACCGACCAGACCGTGCTGGAAAAGCTGGCGGGCGAAGGCGTGCCGATGGCCAGCAAGGTGCTGGAATGGCGCGGCCTGTCGAAACTGCGCTCCACCTATACCGAGGCTTTGCAGCAGGCGATCAACCCGAACACGGGCCGCGTGCACACCAGCTATAGCCTGGTCGGCGCGCAGACGGGACGGCTGTCCTCCACCGATCCGAACCTGCAGAACATCCCGATCCGCACCGAAACCGGCCGACAGATTCGAGAGGCTTTCGTGGCGGAAGAGGGCAATGTGCTGCTTGCCGCCGACTATTCGCAGATCGAACTGCGCCTTGCCGCGCACATGGCCGACGTCCCGCCGCTGAAGGAAGCCTTCGCCAATGGCGAGGACATCCACGCCCGCACCGCGAAGGAGATGTATGGCGAGGTCAACCGCGATACCCGCGCGCAGGCCAAGACGATCAATTTCGCCATCCTCTACGGCATTTCGCGCTGGGGCCTTGCCGGCCGCCTCGGCACCGATGCGGATGAGGCGCAGGCCGTGATCGACCGCTATTTCGACCGCTTCCCCGGCATCCAGAAATATATCGTGCACACGCTGGAGCGAGTGCGCGAGACCGGCTATTCCGAAACGCTGTTCGGGCGGAAAACCCATTTCCGCAATATCAACGCCAAGAACCCCAACGAACGGCAGGGCGCCGAACGCGCCGCGATCAACGCGCCGATCCAGGGGACCAGCGCCGACATCATCAAGCGCGCGATGGTGCGCATGATGCCCGCGCTGCATGACGCCGGGCTCGGCCATGTCAGGATGCTGCTGCAGGTGCATGACGAGCTGGTGTTCGAACTGCCCGAAGGCGATGTGGCCGCCGCCTCTCCGGTGATCGAGCGGGTGATGGCCGAAGCCGCGCTGCCATCGGTCGAATTGTCGGTGCCGCTGGGTATCGAGATCGGCACCGGCCACAGCTGGGGGGCCGCGCATTGAGCGTGAGCGACGCTGCGCGAGCCCGTGCCCTTGCGCCCGACACGATGCTCATCGAGACGATGGGCTATGATCCGCAAAAGGGCGTCCCCATGATCGAGTTCCATCTCGAGCGGATGAAGCAGAGCGCCGCCGAACTGGGTTTCGAGTGCGACCGCCATGCGATCCGCAACGAGGTGCAGGCGGTGTGCTTTACGCACCGCGAACCGGCGCGGCTGAAGATCGAACTGCAGCGCGGCGGTCAATTCGCGATCCGCCTAAGCAAATATCCCGACCCGCTGATCGAGCCGGTGCCCGTCGCGCTCGTCAGGCTGGACATCGAAGCGAACGATCCGCGCCTGCGTCACAAGACCAGCGACCGGGGCTTTTACGACGAAGCCCGCGTCGAGGCCGAAAACCGGGGCGCGAAGGAAGCGATCCTCATCCGGGAAGACGGGCTGGTGACCGAGGGAAGCTTTACCAGCGTGTTCGTCGATCGCGGCGATTGCCTGCTGACCCCGCCCCTGTCGCTGGGCCTGCTGCCCGGCGTGCTGCGCCGTTCGCTGATCGAGGAAGGCCGCGCGAAAGAGGCGGAATTGCGCGCAGGCGATTTGCAGGAGGGGCTGATTATCGGCAATTCGCTGCGCGGACTGGTGCACGCGAAACTGGTGTCCGCATGAAGAGCCATCCTTCCCTCTCAGCGGCCCTTCAGCGCATCGAGCCGTCGCAGACCACCGCCATGACCGACTGCGCCACCAGCCTGCGCGAGGCCGGGCGCGACATCATCTCGCTGTCGGTGGGCGAACCCGATCTGGCCACGCCGGACCATGTGGTAGAGGCCATGCAGCAGGCCCTGCGCGACGGCCGCACCCGCTATACGCCCGTCGGCGGCACGAGCGAGGCAAAACGCGCCGCGGCGCTGCATTTCACCCGCGATCTGGGCATCGAGGCCAGCCCCGCCAATGTCACGATCAGCGCGGGCGGCAAGCAGGCGATCTTTCATGCTCTATGCGCCACGATCGATCCCGGCGACGAGGTGGTGATCCCCGCCCCCTGGTGGGTTAGCTATCCTGAGATCGCGCGTTTCGCGGGCGCCAGCGTCGTGCCGCTGCCGACCACACCCGCCAGCGCCTTCCGCTTTACCGCCAAGGCGCTAGAAGCGGCGATCACCCCGCGTACCCGCTGGCTGCTGCTCAACAGCCCCGGCAATCCCACCGGCGCGGTCTTCCCGGCGGACGAATTGCTGGCAATAGCCGATGTGCTGGACCGTCATCCGCATGTTCTGGTGATGAGCGACGATATCTATGCGCCCTTGCGCTATAACGGCGGCGACCATGCCACGCTGGCGGCACTGCGGCCCGATCTGGCGGCCAATGGTGACTCGGGGCGCGTCCTGACGGTGTCGGGCGTATCGAAAAGCCACGCGATGACCGGGCTGCGGATCGGGTTCGCGACCGGGCCCGAATGGCTGATCCTCGCGATGGAGCGGCTGCAATCGCATAGCAGCGGCAATCCCTGCTCGATCAGCCAGGCAGGCGCGGTCGCGGCGATGGAGGGATCGCAGGCATTCCTCGGCGACTGGCGCGACATCTTCCGTGCGCGCCGCGATCTGGTGTGCGCGGCGATCAATGCCATGCCCGGCCTGTCGACGCCGGTGCCCGATGGCGCGTTCTATTGCCTTGTCGAAGCCGCGCCCCTGATTGGAGGTAAGATAGCGGACGACGGCGCGCTGGCGCTCCATCTGCTCGAACACGGGGTTGCCGTGGTGCCCGCCTCGGCATTCGGCGGGGCGCATTGCGGGCTAGCGGGATTTCGCATCAGTTTCGCGGCAAGCGAAGACACATTACGCACGGCGCTGCAGCGCATCGAAACGGCGGTCAAAGCATTATGAAAGATATCGATATAGTGTTCGAGGACGGCGAAGCGCTGGTCATCGACAAGCCCGCCGGACTTCCCATCGAACGCCCCCGCGCGGGCGGGCCGAGCCTTGAGGATCATCTCGGCACGCTGCGGCTGGGCTTTCAGCGCGATCCGGTGCCGGTCCACCGGCTCGACACCGATACGTCGGGCTGCCTGCTGCTGGCGCGTAATCCCAAGGCGCTCAAGCGCTTCAACGCCGCGTTCGAGGCGCGCGCGGTGACCAAGCATTACATCGGGCTCGTCGCGGGCGAACTGGCGGAGGAAGAGGGCACCATCGCGCTGTCGCTGTCCAAGATCAGCAGCGCCGAAAAGGGCTGGCGCATGATCGCGGCGAAGAAGGGCAAGCCTTCGGTGACGCATTGGAAGAAGCTGGGCGTGAAGGATGGCGTCACCGCGGTTGCCTTCGCCCCGGAAACCGGCCGCACGCACCAGATCCGCATTCATGCGCTGGCGGGGCTGGGTTTCCCGCTGCTTGGGGATCCGGTCTATGGGGACGGAAAAGGCGCGGGCCGCACCATGCTGCATGCCGCCGAACTGATCGTGCAACGCGACGGCAAGGACCCGATCAGCGCCGCCGCGCCTCTGCCCGCCGATTTCGCGCGGCTGTGCCCCGAATTTCCGGAAACGATAGAATGGCCAGTGGGTAAAGAATGGCCGGCGGAGGAATAATCGACCGCGCTCACGCCTTGGCCGAGGAGCGGTTCGTCACCGCCTCCGGCCCCGGCGGGCAGAACGTCAACAAGGTGGCGACCGCGGTGCAGCTGCGCGTCAATATCTATGCGCTGAACCTGCCGCAGCCGATCTTCCACCGCTTGCAGCGCATCGCGGGCAGCAAGCTCACCGCCAGTGGCGACCTGCTGATCGAGGCGAAACGCTTCCGCACGCAGGACGCCAACCGCAGCGACGCGCGCGACCGGCTGACCGAATTGCTCGAACAGGCGATGGTCCAGCCCAAGAAACGCGCCAAGACCCGCGTCAACTGCGTGGGCAAGGTGAAGCGCCTGAAGTCGAAGAAGGAACGCGGCGAGGTGAAGGCGAAGCGTGGGGCGGTGAAGAGTTGGGATTGAGCAGGGCCGGTTTCGGGGCTTCGGCTAGCGCACTTTTGAGTCAGCTATGGGGTGGGAAGCTGACGTTAGAAGCAATCCTTTATAAGGCGGCATCTTGCTGTATCCGACTACATTTGGAGTCACGATATGGACCAGCGTCGTCGAACTCATTCACTGATTTTTCTCAGCTTGGTTTGTTCGGCTTGCGGGAGATCCCCCAACGATGATGTAGCAGATCGAATGGAGGAAGCTGTTCGGGACAGTGATATATCTTTCACTGAAATTGAAGATTATTCTCAATATTTCTTCGAACGGGAAAACGGCGCGATTATCGGTGTCTTCGTGCGACACTATCCAAACAGTAGCGAGCGGCGAGACTTAGTAAGCGCGGACTGCCTCAGCCGGCACCCAACCGAATATCCTTGTAACGAGCCTAATTATGGCGTTGCCGATCCGGGTGAACGAGAGTGGGTCCCAAGCGAATTCAACCTTCCTGCCGTGGCTGGGGGAGGTTGCAGCGTTATTACGTTCCAAACCGACGCGTCGCGGAACAACATCTCACAGCCGGAATGCAACGGACCCTATTAAAGGTCCGCAATCGGTCGTTGGCAGACGCCCGGCCTTTAACGACCGGCCCTCTAAAGCCCCAATCAATCCCCACCAACCCGCTCCACCTGCGCGCCGACTAGTTGCAGCTTCTCCTCCAGCCGCTCATATCCGCGGTCGAGGTGGTAGAGCCGGTGCACCGTCGTCTCGCCCTCGGCGGCGAGCCCCGCAATCACCAGCGACATCGAGGCACGCAGGTCGGTCGCCATCACTTCCGCGCCGGTCAGCTTCTTCACGCCATGGACCACCGCCGTGTGGCCATTGGTCTCGATATGTGCACCCATGCGGTTCAGTTCGGGCACGTGCATGTAGCGGTTCTCGAAAATCGTCTCGTTCAGCACGCTGGTACCCTCGGCCAGACACAGCAGCGCCATCATCTGCGCCTGCATGTCGGTGGCAAAGCCGGGAAACGGCGCGGTCGAGATGTTGACGGCTTTCAGCGGGCCGTTGGGCGAAATCTGGATGCCGTCCTTGCGCTCTTCCACAACGACGCCCGCATTGCGCAGCGCATGGGTTGTGGCGCGCATGTCATGCGCATCGGCGCCTTTCAGAAACACTTCGCCCCCGGTGATCGCGGCGGCGCAGGCATAGCTGCCCGCCTCGATCCGGTCGGCCATTACGCGATAGGTCGCGCCGTGCAGCCGGTCGACGCCGTGGATCGTCAGTTCGGATTCGCCGATCCCCTCGATCTCCGCGCCCATCGCGGCCAGCAGCTTGCAAAGGTCCACGATCTCCGGCTCGCGCGCGGCGTTTTCCAGCCGCGTGGTGCCCTTGGCGAGCACCGCCGCCATAAGCGCGTTCTCGGTCGCGCCGACGGAAACGACGGGAAAGGTGAAATCACCCCCCGGCAACCCGCCATCGGGCGCATGGGCGCGCACATAGCCCGCCGCCAGTTCGATTTCCGCGCCCATCGCTTCCAGTGCCTTCAGGTGCAGGTCGATAGGCCGGTTGCCGATCGCGCAGCCGCCGGGCAGCGAAACGGTCGCCTCCCCCGCGCGGGCCAGCAGCGGGCCGAGCACGAGGATCGAGGCGCGCATCTTGCGCACGATGTCATAGGGCGCGACCGTGCTTGTCAGCCGGGTCGCCTGCAGCGTCATCACCCGCCCGAAATCCTCGGGCCGCGAACCGGCGATGGCGGTGGATACGCCGAAACCGTTGAGCAGGTGCTGGAACTGGTCGATATCCGCCAGTCGCGGCAGATTGCGCAGCGTCACCGGCTCCTCGGTCAGCAAGGCGCAGGGAAGCAGCGTAAGAGCGGCATTTTTCGCGCCCGAGATCGGCAGCGTACCCGAAAGGCGCTTGCCGCCTTGAATGACAATTTTATCCATCGGGCCGCTTTAGCCCGAAATAGACTGATCGCAAGCCGTATGGGAGCACCGATCCACCGGACACGGACTTGAAACCTTGCGGGCCCAATGCCTAGAAAACGCAAGACTTCGCTTTTGCAGCACAAAGGAATGATGGCACTTATGGCCGAAACCTCTCGCAAGCCGATCCGCAAGGCTGTTTTCCCCGTTGCCGGTCTTGGCACGCGCTTCCTGCCCGCGACCAAGGCGATCCCCAAGGAACTGCTTCCGATCGTCGACCGGCCGCTGATCCAGTATGCCGTCGACGAAGCGCGCGAGGCGGGGATCGAGCAGATGATCTTCGTCACTGGCCGCGGCAAGACCGCGCTGGTCGAGAATTTCGATATTGCCTACGAACTCGAAGCGACCATGAAGGAACGCGGCAAGGATCTTTCGGTCCTCGACCCCACCCGCTTCACGCCCGGCAACCTGATCACCGTGCGCCAGCAGGAACCGATGGGCCTGGGCCACGCGATCTGGTGCGCGCGCGCCATCGTCGGCGACGAGCCTTTCGCCATCCTGCTTCCCGACGAGCTGATGTGGGGCAAGCCCGGCTGCATGAAGCAGATGGTCGAGGCCTATAACGAAGTCGGCGGCAATCTGGTGTCGGTGCTGGAAGTGCCGCACGATCAGGTCTCGTCCTATGGCGTGATCGATCCGGGTGCCGAATCGGGCGCTCTGACCGAGGTGAAGGGGCTGGTCGAAAAGCCGCCCGTCGCTGAAGCGCCATCGAACAAGATCGTGTCGGGCCGCTATATCCTGCAGCCTGAGGTGATGAAGACGCTGGAAACGCAGGGCAAGGGCGCGGGCGGAGAGATCCAGCTGACCGACGCCATGGCCAAGATGATCGGCAACCAGCCGTTCCATGCTGTCACGTTCGAAGGCAAGCGTTACGACTGCGGGTCCAAGACCGGATTTGTCGAAGCAACGCTGGCACTGGCGCTGGAACGCGACGACATGGGCGCCGAGGTGCGCGCCATTGCCGAACGCCTGCTGGCGGAATAATCGCGGGCGGCGGCGGGCAGACAATCCGCCGCCGCCTGTTCGCTTTCGGGACTTAGGGGGTTCCCCTTAGGCCTGCATTCGTACCCTGTTCGTTCCCATCAACCAGCATGGTCCTGCATCGCATAAGGCGCGATGAGCGATCGAAGGGTATCGGCATGGCTATGCCGGAAGGGAAACGGGCGGCGGTGTCGCCCTTGCGAAACGACATCTGGGCAAAGCTGGCGGCCATAATCCTGCCAGCCGCCGCCGCAGGGCTGATGGCGCTTGCGACTCATGCGTGGGCGACCTGGCCTGCGCCGTTCTGGGCGGCCAATGGCTGCGCGGTGGTGGTCGCGGCGTCGCTTTGCAGGCGAAGCGGCGCTGTGTCGGCGGCACTGGGTCTTGCCATCGCGCTGGGATGCGGCGTGTCGCTCATGGCGGCGCAATGGATGGCGGGTGGATGGGCAAGCGGCCCGATCCCGGCGCTGGCTAATGGAGTCGAGATAGCCGCCGCCCTCTCGGCTGCCGAGGCATGGCGCAAGCACGACCGTACCCGCATCGGATCTTTCGTGCTGCTTTTCGCAGGCCTGCTGGGCGCGGCCACCCTGTCCGGTCTGGTGATGTTCGCCGGGGGGGCGGATGCGCTGTTCTGGTGGCCGTCTCACGCTGCCGCGCTGATGGTGATCGTACCCATCGGACTGGCGGGCCTGTCGCCGGAAATGGTGCCACAATCGGCAAGCCGGACCTGCAACAAACGCGCCAGAATGGCTGAGCTTGCGATCCTCGCCGCCGTTGCGGCTGGCGCAGCGGCCATATTATGGCTGGCGCCGCTCCCCGGTGTGCTGCTGCTCTTCCCGCTTGCGCTCTTCGCAGGCTGCGCATTGCCTCCGCGCGGGACGGCTCTAGCCCTGGCAATAATTATCGGCATGGCTTGCTTCTCAAACCTGACAGGGCATGGCCCCATCGAAGATGCCGCGACGCTGCAATTGCTGTGCGCCGCCCTTGTCGCATCCGCACTGCCGGCAGGCGTCCTGCTCGGCCAGACGCGCGGGGAAAACGCCCTTCTCCGGCGGCGTCTCGACGAGAAGGCGCGCATGCTGGACACGGTGGACGAAGGGATCTTCCGCATCGACAACGCTGGCCGCTGGACCATGCTGAACGCGGGGTGGGAGCGCATCACGGGCTATGACCGAACCGCAAGTCTGGGCCGTCCGGTGGTCGATTTCCTCGATGCGCTGGGCGGGCGGGCTGAGCGGGAGAAATTCATCCGGCTCGTCCGCGGCGAACGCGGCCTGATCACCTCGCTGCATACGATTCGGCGGCCCGACGGCGAAACGCGTCATGTCGAGGTGCGCATGCAAGGGGCTTTTGACGAACGGCAAAGGCCGATCGGGCTGGAAGGCCATATTCGCGATGTCACCCAGTCGGCCCGCTATGGCCATGCGCTGGAGGATGCCGAACGCCGGTTCGCGACGCTGGCGGATGCGGCGCCGGTCGGGATCTGGCGCACCAATGCGCGCGGCGACACTCTGTTCGTCAACAGCGCTTTCAAGCGGATGACCGGGCTATCCGACGGACAATGGGAAGGATCGCACTGGATCACCGCCATCCACCCAGACGATTTCGAACGGGTCATGGCCGACTGGAAGGAGATCCTTGCCGCGAAGGCCCCGTTTGAAGCAGAATGGCGCTGGCGCAGGCCCGATGGCGAAATCCTGTGGGTCTCGACGACCGGGGCGCCGCAATATGATCACCACGGCCGCGTCACGGGCTATATCGGCATTAACATCGACGTTTCACGCCAGCGAAGCGCCGAAGCACAACTGGCCGACCAGAGCAGCCGCATGCAGGCTATGTTTGACCGGATGAGACTGACGGGCAGCGTAGCGGCGGACGATTTGACCGACTGGGATGTGATCGCGCGGCAATTGCGCCCCACGGCCGCACCTTCGCGGCGATGGAGCAGACCGCGCAAGAGCGAAGCCGCCTGAACCATACCAACTGAGCCCATACGAAAGGGCCCGGCAGAACCGATCTGCCGGGCCCTTTGTTAAACCGGGATGCGGACGCTTACTCGGGCCCGCCGGCAGCGCTGCTGTCGGAAGACGCGAAGGCTTCGCCGAAGCTGTCGGCATGCAGATAGGGAGTCGGATCGACTGCCTCACCCGCGATACGCACTTCGTAATGCAGATGCGGGCCGGTCGAACGTCCGGTGCTGCCGACGAAGCCGATCAGGTCGCCCTTCTTCACTTCCTGGCCGGGGCGCACGTTCAGCTTGGACAGGTGCCCGTAACGGGTTTCCATGTCGCCGCCATGCTCAAGCTTGATGAAATTGCCATAGCCGCCGAACCATTGCGCCATGTCGACGGTGCCGTCGGCGGTGGCGAAGATCGGCGTGCCCGTGGGCGCGGCCATGTCGATACCCTTGTGATTGGCGCGGCGGCCGGTCACGGGATGAACGCGCGAGCCATACTCGCTGCTGAAGCGCGCGGTGCTCAGCGGCATGCGCGAAGGAATATTGACGGCCTGCCGACCGGCGGCGCGCTGCGGCAGTTCCTGCGCCACTTCGACCGACTTCCAGCGGGCGAAGAGATTGCGATAGCGCGGGTCGGACTTCGCGGCGCTGGTATCTGCGGTGCGGATATCCGCGCCGGCAACATTGGAAGCGACCTCGGTCGAAGCGGTCGCGGCAACGGTCGTTGCATTGGTCCCGGGCTGCGCCAGCGCCGCGGTCGGGCTCATGGCCGCCGAGAACGAGGCGATGGTACCCATGGCGACAAAGCGCATGGTACCGGGAAGAAAGAAACGACTAAAACCTAGCATACTGCCGAACCTCTGTTTCTCGGCACCGCGCCCCATAGTCCGTCCGGGCTGACGATGCCGGGTGATCCCTCCGGCACAGCCTTTCGCATCCCTGCTCTTCCGGTCCCGTCTAAGGGTACGCATCCGGAACAGCGCGACTGGCTGCTTCAAAAATTCTGAGATCGTCGGAACCCCCCGCCGCTCTCATGCGTTACTGGCTAGGGTAAAAAAGGTTAATCAGACAATACCAGCGCGGTAGCTGCGCGGTAGACCGGCTGCCTCACGCGCTGAGTCGTTGAACGGTGGCTTAAGGCTGCCGCCGAAATACGTTTCCACCAAAAATTGCCATTTTTTCACAGGGTCTTCGTCGACAGCGCGGCACAACTCGCCGAAATGCCTTGTTCCGAATCGAACATGGCGAATCTCGTCGTCAAGGATTCGCGACAGGATTCGGGCACCGTTCTCGTCGCCTTGCGCCCGCACTCTTTCCAGCATCACGGGCGTGATATCCAGCCCGCGCGCCTCAAGCACCATGGGCACCACCGCCAGCCGCGCCGCCACGTCATGCGCGGTTGCGCGCGCCGATTCCCACAGGCCGCCATGCGCGGGCAGCGCGCCGTAATGGCTGCCCATTTTGCGCAGCTTGCGGTCCAGCAGCGCGAAATGCATCGCCTCGTCCGCCGCGACCGCCAGGAAATCGGACACGAAGTCGCGGCCCATGTCCTTTCCGAACCGCCCTGCCATGTCGAGCGCGAGGTCGAGCGCGACGAACTCGATATGCGCCAGCGAATGCCACAACGCGATGCGCGCGCGTTCCGATCCGCCGCGTCCGCGTTTCGGCATGCGGTTGGGGGGCAGCAATTCGGGGCGTTCGGGCCGGGCCGGCTCGTCAGGCATGTCGACATCGAACGCCCAGTCGAGCCGCCCCAGCCGCCATTCGCGCGCGACCCGGCGCGTTGCCATCACCTTGCCATGCGGATCGCCGGTCAGCAGCGCATCGCGGATCGCCCGCGCGACGCTGCGCATCAGTCCAGCGCCTTCGCGGCCTCCAGCACGGCCTCGGCGTGGCCCTTGACCTTCACCTTGCGCCAGACCTGCGCGATCGTGCCGTCGCCCTTCATCAGAAAAGTGGTGCGCTCCATCCCCATATAGGTGCGGCCGTACATGTTCTTCTCGGTCCAGATGCCCAGTGCCTCGGCAAGGCCGTCCTTGCCCGAATCCGGCGCGGTGTCGCTTGCGAGGGGCACGGTCAGCTCCTGCTTCTCGATGAATTTCACATGGCTCTTGGCCGGGTCCTTGCTTACGCCCAGCAGCGCGATTCCCGCTTTGTCGAATTCGGGCTTCAGCGCGCTGAAGTCCTTCGCCTCGTTCGTGCAGCCCGGCGTATTGTCCTTGGGGTAGAAGAACAGCACGGCCGGTTTCCCGGCAAAATCCGCAATCGACACGCTGCCGCCGTCTGGCGTCTCCAGCGCATGGCCGGGAAATGCATCACCGATATCGGGACGGGTGCTGGTCGCGTTCATCGTCAAAGCTCCAAAGTCTCGCCAAAGATCTCGGCCCAGGCCTCTGCCACCGCATGGCGTGCCTTGTCGAGCGCGGCGAGCAGCACTTCCCAATCGCCTTCGCCGCCCAACGCATTGGCAACCAGCACGGCCCGCGCCGCATCGGGCAGTTCCCCGGTATCGGGCGCGACCAACCGCAGCGATACCAGCAGCCGCGTGAGCAGATCATGCGCGTCCACCAGTTCGGATGGCACCAGCCCCGCGCGGCCCAGCGCCGCGACCGCCGCGCGCAGATCGGGCGTCAGGAACGCCCCATCCGGGCCGCCGCCTTCGCGCAATTGCAGAAAATGGGTCAGGAATTCCAGGTCGACCAGCCCGCCGCGCAGCAGCTTGACGTCCAGAGGGCCCGCAGGCGGCTTGTGCCGCGCCATCTCGCCGCGCATTTTTAGCACCGCGCTGCGCAATTCGTCCGGATCGCGCGGGGCCGAGACCAGATCGCGCACAAAACCTGCCAAAAGCGCGGCAGACTCTGGCGGACCATGCAGAACCCGTGCGCGCATCAGCGCCATATGCTCCCACGTCCATGCCTGTTCGCGCTGATAGCGTGCAAAGCTGTCGGTGCTGACGGCCAGCAATCCCTGCGCGCCCGATGGCCGCAGCCGCGTGTCCACTTCATACAGCGCGCCTTCCGCCGTCGGCACCGACAGCGCCGCGCTCACCCGCTGGGCCAGACGGTTGAAATATTGCGTCGCGCCCAAGGGCCGGCGGCCATCCGATTCCGCTTCGTGGTCGCCGGTGAACAGGTAAACCAGATCGAGATCGCTGGCATGGGTCAGCACCCCGCCGCCCAGCCTGCCGAAACCCAGCACCACCAGCCGGCTCCCCTCGATCCGCCCATGATCCTCGGCGAAATGATCCGCCGTGCCGGTCGCCAGCACGTCGATCGCCGCCTCCGCGATGCGCGAAAGCCCCGCGGCGATGGCCAGCGGATCATGCGCGTGGTCGATCAGCTGGACGCCCATCGCAAAGCGGCGCTCGCTGACCTCGCGGCGGACGCGGTCGAGCAGCGCCTCGTAATCCGGCGCATCGACGGCATAGTCCTGCGCCAGCTCCTCCACCGAGGGGGGCAGCGCAAACGCCGTGCGGTCGATCAGCGCGTCGAGCAGGTCGCTCCGCCGCGCCAGTGCATCGGCCAGCGCCGGCGACAGCGCCAATACGCGCGCCAGCGTATCGAGCAGACCCGGACGCGCCGCCAGCAGCTTGAACAGGTTGAACGCCGACGGCAGCCGCGCGAGCATCTGCTCCCAGCGGGTGATTGCGCGTTCGGGCATGGGCGCACCGGCCAGCGCCGTCAGCAATGCGGGTTCGATCTCTGCAAAGGCGGCCAGCGCCGCGTCGGAGCGCAGCGCCTTTACCCGCCCGTCCTTCCATCCGGCGATGCGTTCGGCCAGCCTTGCCGGATCGTCGAAACCCAGTTGCGCCAGATTGGCAGGAGTCGAGGCGGCAGGCGCGTCGCCTTCCGCCGAATGCCCGCCATGCGCTTCCAGCAGCCGGTCGAACCGTTCGCCGACCCGCGCGGTGACATCCTGCAATTCGGCGATCAGCGCCGCGCCATCGGGCAATCCGTCAAGCCGCGCCACATTGTCGATATCCTCTGCCGCATCGGGCAAGGCGTGGGTCTGGCGGTCGCGCACCATCTGCAGGCGGTGTTCGATCACGCGCAGCCGGTCATAGCTTTCGCCCAGTTCCTCCGCGTCCGCCGCGCCGATCAGACCTTCCGCCGCCAGCGCATCCAGCGCCGCGCGCGTGCCGCGCACACGCAGCGCCGGTATGCGTCCGCCATGGATCAGCTGATGGGTCTGCGCATAGAATTCGACTTCGCGAATGCCCCCGCGTCCGCGCTTGAGGTCATAGCCCGGACCGGGGCGGACCGGCCCCGAACAGCTTTCGCGGATCCGCCGGACAAGACGCGAAATCTCGTCGATCGCGCCAAAGTCGAGCGACTTGCGCCAGACGAAGGGCTTGATCGCATTCAGGAAGCGCTGCCCCGCGGCGACATCGCCCGAGGCACTGCGCGCGCGGATGAAGGCGGCCCGCTCCCACGCCAGTGCAGAGCTTTCGTAATGGGTCAGCGCCGCGTCATAGCTGATCGCCAGCGGGCTGACTTCGGATGCGGGGCGCAATCGCAGATCGACGCGCAGCACATAGCCCTCGGCCGTGTTGGCGCCCATCGTCTGCACCAGCCGCCGCGCCGCCATCTGCGCCGCCTCGCCCGGCTCGTCACGCTCTCGCCGCAGCAAGGTCTTTGGATCGTAGAGCAGGATCGGATCGATGTCGGAGGAATAGTTGAGCTCGCCCGCGCCCTGCTTGCCCAGCGCCAGCGCCACCATGCCGACGGGCGCGTCGCCCCACACGTCATGGTCGGGAAGGCGGTGGCCGATCGCCTCGCGCATCGCGGTGTCGAGCGCGCGGTCGGCGAAGGCGCTGAGTTCCTGCATCACGCGCGTCAGCGGAAAGGCGCCCGCCAGATCGCCAATGCCCAGCACCAGCGCCAGCCCCCGCCGCTGGCGTCGCAGGCGTACCGCGACATCCGCATCGTCGCGGGCCAGTGCCTCTCGCAGGGCCGCTTCGCCTTCGCCCCTGCCCAGCAATTCGGCAAGGTCGGCTTCGCGGTTCAGCAGGTCCGAGAGAAAGGGCGAATGCGCTCTCGCCCGTTGCAGCGCGTCATCCCATTGCGATTGATCGGTCATCGGTCCGATGTGGCGCGGCTGCCGATGTCAGGCAAGGCCCGCGCTTACTCCCCGACGATCGTGATCCGGTCGGTCGCGGGCAATTCACGGCCGCCCTCGCCATCGATCCATGCCTCGAACGCGTCGAGATCGACGGGGCCGACAGTCTTGTCGCCGGGCTGCGTAAACACGCTGAACCGGTCTCCGCCATTGGCCAGAAAGCTGTTTACCGTGACGCGGTAGCGGGTTTCCGGTTCGATCGGCTGGCCATCCAGCCGCATGTCCGACACGCGCTGCCCTGCCGGAGCCCCGGGATTCAGCCGATAGGAAAAGCCGTCCGACACGGAGAGGATTTCCGGCGAATCGGGCACGGTGAATTGCTGTTCCAGCGCTGCGGCAATCTGCGCGCCGGTCAGATCCATCGTCATCAGCACATTGCCGAACGGCTGCACCGCATAGATCTGACCGAAACTTACCGTTCCATCGTCTGCTTCCGGGATAAGGTCGGCGCGGACGCCGCCCTCGTTCATGAAGGCGATCCGTGCGCCATTCGCACGCGTCGCGGCAAGCTGTGCGTCGGCGATCATGTTGCCCAGTGCATTCTCCCAACCGTCCTCGCGTGCGGGGCCCGAGATACGCCCGGCGGGCCGATCCGCCTCGGCCCGCGACGCGTCTTCGTAACGGGCGACATAGGCGGCGATCTCGGGATCGGGGGCAAAGCGGCGGTAATTCGGGTCGTCCGACTGCACCAGCACCATCTCGGCCGCCTTGACCCGCACGTCATGTTTCGCGGGATCGACGGTGATAATCATATCGGTCACCATCCCCGATCCATAGCCCGCGCTGGTCACCAGGAAATCGCGCGCGGGGTCGAACTGGCTGTATTCGCAGATATAGCTGCGATGCGTATGACCCGAGATGACAAGGTCGACGCGCGGATCGAGCCTGCGCAATATATCGTTCAGCGGGCCGATCGCCCCGCCGCAATCGTCTCCAGAATCGTAGAAGCCGTCGCGTTCGAACCCCTGATGGATGGCGACGATGATCGCATCGACGCCCTCGTCCAGCAGTCTCGGCACCAGCGCGTTCACCGCCTCCGCCTCGTCCCCGAACCGCAGACCTTCGATTCCGGCTGGCGACACCAGCGTGGGAACGTCGCGCAGCGGCAGGCCGATCACCGCCACGGCGATCTCGCGCTCACCCGATCCAAAGCGCTTGATGCCATAGGCGGGCAAGATCAGCGATCCGTCGGCGCGCGTCACATTGGCCGCCAGAAAGGTGAAATCGGCGCCCGCGAACGGGTTCTCGATCCGGCAGGGCTCGCGCAGGCCGAACCGGTCGCAACCGCCGTTCTGCATGCGCAGCAATTCCTGCCATCCGCGGTCGAATTCGTGATTGCCCACCGCGTTGAAGTCCAGCCCGATGCGGTTCATCACCTCGACCGAAGGCTCATCCAGAAACAACGATGACACCAGCGGGCTCGCGCTGATCAGGTCGCCCGCCGAAATGACCAGCGAATCGCTGTTCTGCGCCCGCAATTGCCGCACCGCGGTCGCCAGTGCCGCCGCGCCGCCGACGGGGGCATCGAAAGCCGGGCCATCGGGAGTCAGCGGTCCTGCGTCGCTCTTGCGCTTGTGCGGCAAGAGATTGCCGTGGAAATCATTGATCCCGATCACCCGCACGGTGAGCGGCGGCGGACCGGGATCAATACTGGCACAAGCCGAAAGGGCCAGCGCCGCCAGCGATGTGAAGAGCGCGCGAATCATAGCGTCGTCTCTAGCCGCATCGGATGGCGGCGCGAAGATCGTCAACCGATGCCGAGGATCCGGCGCAGCCAACCCGTCTGCTGTTCGGCCTTGCAAATTGAGCCCGGCGCGTCGGTCGGTACCGGGCTCTCTGCGGGTTCCGGCTCAGCCCGAACCGGGTCGGCAATGGTATCGGCTGCCGGTGCGAGGATATCTCCCAGCAGCAAGTCGATCGCGACGCGCCGTCCGCCGATGGGCCGGTAGGAAGGTTTCGCCACGCCATAGACCAGCGCCGTACCATCATTGCTCCACACTCCGTCGAAGAACAGCGACTGTTCCTTGCGGCGCCTGCCCAGCAGAGAGGCGGGTTTGGCCCAGTTGAGCATGGCCGCCCGCGCCCGTTCCCGATCCCCCGCCACCGCCAGTCGCATCCATTCCGCGCGTGCTATGCCGCCCGTGTTCCAGTGGAATGACAGTGCGGCGGCAAGTTCACGCTCGGCCACCGGACGGTCGCCGAACGCTGCAATTACGGGCGGCAGATAATTGCGGCGCAGGGCCCAGATGAACACCGCCATGCAATGCGACAGGGACTGCGGATTATCCCGGTAGCGTTCGACCTTGTGGCCCGAGGCGTCGGTCAGCCCGACGCTCCAGGTCCAGACGCCGACCGAATCGCGATAGGCTTCGCCGACGATCCCCTCATGCGCGATCAGCTCGGCGACGATGCGCGGGGTAAGATCGGGCGCGGCGGGATCGTAGGGCGCGGCGGGGGCGGTTTGAGCGGGAACGGGCATGAAGGACGGCTCCTGTTCTGGAAAACCGCCCTGCTGCCCGTTCCGGCAAAAGTAGGAAAATAAAAGCTGGCGCCGCTCAGGCGGTTACGGGAACGGCCAGCGCCTGCTTCAGCTCTTCGACCAGATCGGTCTGTTCCCACGGGAACATGCCGTCCGCAGCGGTCCGGCCGAAATGGCCATAGGCCGCCGACGAGCGATAGATCGGGCGGTTGAGCTGCAAACGGGTGCGAATCGCGCGCGGCGTCAGACCGCCCAGCGATTCGATGCTGCGGATCGCATCTTCCAGTGCCGCATCGCTGATGCCGTCGGCGCAAGTGCCGTGCGTGTCGACATAGATCGACAGCGGATGCGCCACGCCGATGGCATAGGACAGCTGAATCGTGCAGCGCCGTGCCAAGCCGGCCGCGACGATATTCTTGGCAAGATAGCGCGCGATATAGGCTGCCGAGCGGTCGACCTTGGTCGGATCCTTGCCGCTGAATGCGCCGCCGCCGTGCGGAGCCGCGCCGCCATAGGTGTCGACGATGATCTTGCGGCCAGTCAGGCCGGCGTCGCCATCGGGTCCGCCGATCTCGAACGCGCCTGTCGGATTGATGTGATAGACCGTTTCGTCCGACAGCAAATTATGCGGCAGAATATCGGCCACGATGCGGCGCACATAGGCCTTGAGTTCGGCTTCCTTATCGCCGGTGTGATATCCTGGCTTGTGCTGGGTCGACACGACGATCGCGGTGCAGGCGGCGGGCTTGCCATCCTCGAACCGCAGGGTCACCTGGCTCTTGGCGTCGGGCTCAAGGAACGGCGCCGCGCCGGACTTCCGGTCCTCGGCAAGGCGCTGCAGGATCTTGTGGCTGTAATCCAGCGTCGCGGGCATCAGGTCGGGAGTCTCGTCGCAGGCAAAGCCGAACATGATGCCCTGGTCGCCCGCGCCTTCATCCTTGTTGCTCGCCTCGTCCGCGTCGACGCCCTGGGCGATTTCGGCCGACTGGCCATGCAGGTGATTTTCGAAGGTCAGCGTTTCCCAGTGGAAACCGGCCTGCTCATAGCCGATCTCGCGCACCGTGCGGCGCACCGCCGCCTCGATCTCGTCACGCGCGCCGGGGGCCCAGTAATTGTTGAACTTCCACTCGTCGCGGTCCTTGTCGTACATCGGCTTGCAGCGGATTTCGCCCGACAGCACCACGCGCTGGGTCGTCGTCATGGTTTCGCACGCCACGCGCGCCTCGGGATCCTTGGCGAGCATGAGGTCGACGATGGCATCGGAAATTTGGTCCGACACCTTGTCGGGGTGACCCTCGGAGACGCTTTCCGAAGTGAAGAGGAAATTCTGACGCATGGAGTATCCCGGTATCTTGGGGGCCGGCGGCCCGGATGCACGTATAAAGAGTTCTTTATATCGTCATTAACCCCCGCGCCGCCGCAACGCAACTAGCGCAATTGCGAACAGCAATGCGCCCCACGCCAGAGAGAGCCAAATGCCCATTCGCGCGAACGGCGTGGGTGCCAGCGCAGGCGGCACGTTTCCTTCGATCGACGCCGCGACATGGCGCGGAACATGGGCGCGAACCACGCCGCCCGCGTCGATCACGGCGCTGATACCGGTGGTGGTGGCACGGAGCACGGGAAGGCCTTCCTCGATAGCGCGCAGCCGCGCCTGCGCCAGATGCTGGGGCGGGCCCCATGCGCCGAACCAGCCATCGTTCGACGGGTTCATGATGTAATCGGGGCGGTTGGCGGGATCGACGACCTCGCCCGAAAAGACGATTTCATAGCAGATCTGGATGCCCGCCTTGCCCCATCGCCCCAGATCGAGGGTGCGCGCACCCGGCCCGGCCCGAAAATCGAGCGTGCCCGGCACCAGCCGCGTGAAACCCAGCGGTTCCAGCAATGCGCGAAGCGGGAGATATTCGCCGAAAGGCACCAGATGCGCCTTGGCATAGCTGCCGACGATATCGCCATCGGGTGCAATCGCGGTCACCACATTCTCGGCGCCGGTCGCGCGGTCCCCGCCCGGCGGGATCACGAGGTCGATTGTTCCCGTCAAAAGCAGCGAGCCCGGCCCCAGCAAATTCGCGATCCGCGCGCGGGCAATTTCAGGGTCGGCGGCAAAGGTAGCCTGCCGGTAATAACGGTCGGGATAGCCGGGCTGCAGGAAATCGGGGACGCCCGATTCCGGCCAGATCACCAGCCGGGTCTCGGCCTCTTCGGCCGGCATGCCGGACAGCTGGATCGTCTTGACGAAATTGCGCTCGTAAAATTGCGGCTCGTTCAGCACTTCCTGCCGGATGTCGGGCTGGACGAGGTGGAAAGGCAGGTCGCCTGCCCGCTGGCCGACCACGGGCCATGGAGCCAGCATCAAGGAGGCGGGAAGCACGATGAGCAGCAGGGATGCTATCCGGCGCCGGCGCCACATGATGGCCAGCCACCAGCAGCCCGCCATCAGGACGACAAGGCCCGAAAGCGCATAGGTACCAAGGAATTGGGAGAGGATCGCAAGGCCCGGACGATCAAAGCCGCCCAGCGTGACCGCTGCCAGCGGATTCCAGGCAAAGCCCGTGAATATCGTCGCCCGCAGGAACTCGCACCCGATCCACAAGGCCGCAAAGGCAAGCAGGAACGCGGCGGGCGATCGATCCTCTGGCGCTCGCCCGTGCAGCGTGACCGCCCATGCGGCCAGGACTGCAAGACCGGGATAGATCGCCAGGAAAAGCGAAAGCAGGAAAACGCCGACCCAGCCGAGCCAACCGGGCATGGCCGCCTGATAGGTAAAGGCGGTGGCAATCCAGTTCAGGCCAAGCGTGAAATGCCCGACCCCGAAGAACCATCCGCTGCGAAACGCGCTGCCTGCCGAAGTGGCCGAAAAGCCGAGGGCCGTCAGGCCCGCCAGCGCGGCGAGGCACAGAGGCCACCAACCCAGCGGCACGAAACCGGTTGCCGCCGCAACGCCGCACAATAATGCCGCAGCCGGCCGGAACCATCGCGCGTCGACGACAGGCATCAGGCGCGCGGGCACGGCTATGGCTTTCGCCGTTTGCATCGCCGGACCCGCTCGCTAAATTCAGCCGTTGACGGCCTGCTGCATGTCGCTGTCGCCGCTTTCGGATTCCTCCGCCTTGGGCTTGCGCGGACGGCGGGTGCGCTTGGGCTTTTCGGGCGCGGCCTCTGCCGCACCGGTGTCGCCGATCGCAGGGGGAAGCGCCTGCGGATCGAGACCGCCGCTGTTCTTCACCGAACCCTCGGTCTCGTCGCCATCGGAGGATTGCTCCTCGTCGCGCGAACGGCGCGAGCGGCGCTGGCGGTTGTCGCGAACGAAAGGATTGTCGTCGCACGAGCTTTCACGGCGCGAGCGCGGCTCACGCTCGTTCGCGGTTTCATTGCCGCGGTTGTCGCTCTCGTCCTCGTTCGAATCGTCATCCGAATCGCGGCTGTCTCGATTGTCATCACGCCGCTGCCGCTGCTCGTCCTGACGGGTCTTCCCGTCGGCGATCACGCGGAAATAATGGTCTGCGAACTGCAGGTAATATTCGGCCTGGACACGATCGCCGTTACGCGAAGCTTCCTCGGCAAGCTTTTTATACTTGTCGAGCAGCTGCGGCGCGTTGCCGCGTGCCCGGCTGTCGATCCGGTTCATATGCTGTCCGCCACCCTGCGACCGATTATTGCTGCGGCCACGGCGGCGATTATTGCCACGATTGCTGTTCAATTGAGTTGTTTCCTCTGTCCGGCGCGCTGCGGTTAGCACCGCTCGCGTCGCTAACTCAGCCGGAAAACCCGGGGCCTAATGCACCGGGAATGCCCCCTCTTTCAGCGGCAAACGCCAACAAGAGCGTAAGCCGCCCTCTCCGTCTTGCCGGGCCCGCCTTCTTGCGGACGCGGGCTCACAGATAAAGAGGAGTGAAAAGCGATGGGACTACCTCCGATCGCTCGTCACAGGCAGGACTATCGACAAAACCTGCCAGTGCCAAGTCTTTTTACCGGTCATCACCGGTTTCGTGCCACATCGCTACAGCGCGTGGGCGGTGGGCAAGGTCGTCATGCGCTGTCGCCCGAAGGCCCGATTCGCGCGCCATCGCCATGACAGCGGGTGCCTGCCGGGATCCGATCTCGAAGATCGCCAGCCCGCGCGGAGCAAGCAGCCGGGGCAATGCCGGGATCAGGATACGATAATCGGCCAGCCCGTCCTCGCCTGCGAACAATGCCTCGTGCGGATCGCTGGCTGCGACATCGGCGGCGAGGTCCGGGTCGTGCGTTGCGACATAGGGCGGATTGGACAGCACGAGATCGAATTGACCCAGCCCGTCCGACCAGTCGGGCACAGTCCAGTCGCCAGCCCGCATATCGGCACGGTCACCGATGCCCAAGTCAGTCGCGTTCGTCTTCGCGATGTCCAGCGCAGGGGCGCTGCGCTCCAATCCGGTCCCTTGCGCATTCGGCCAGACTGACAACGCCGCCAGCAGCATGGCGCCCGACCCCGTGCCGCAATCGAGGATCCGCTTCGGCGGATGGTCCGCGAAATGCTGGCGCGCAAGATCGACCAGCAATTCGGTGTCCGACCGGGGGACCAGCACGTCGCGGGTGACCCGCAAACGCAGCCCATAGAACTCGGTCTTGCCCGTCACGTGGGCAATCGGCTCTCCCGCCGCGCGCCGCGCCAGAAGCGGCGCAAAACCGGTCGGAGCGGGGTCACCCATGTGCCGCAGCAAGAGATTGGAGCGCGAACAGCCCAGCGCGTGGGCCATCAGCCATTCCGCTTCCAGCCGGGGCGCGGGGGTCACGCCGGAGAGCGCCAGCGCCGCATCGCGAAGCGCGGACGACACGGTTTCAGGCACGGTCATCCATCAGCCATTCTGGGCAGCGAGGCGCTTGGCCTGATCCTCGGCAATCAGCGCATCGACCAGTTCGCCCAGACCGGGACCTTCCAGCACCTCGGGAAGCTTGTGCAGCGTGAGGCCGATGCGGTGGTCGGTCACGCGGCCCTGCGGAAAATTATAGGTACGGATGCGTTCGGACCGGTCGCCGCTGCCGACCATCGCCTTGCGCGCCTCGGCTTCCTCGCCGTGGGCTTCCTCGCGCATCTTCTCGTACAGACGGGCGCGCAGCACCTGCATCGCCTTGGCGCGGTTCTTGTGCTGGCTGCGCTCGTCCTGCTGGGTGACGACGAGCCCGCTGGGCAGATGCGTGATGCGCACCGCCGAATCGGTGGTGTTGACGTGCTGGCCGCCCGCGCCGCTGGCGCGGTAGATGTCGATCTTGAGGTCGCCCGGATCGATCTGCACATCGACCTCGTCCGGTTCGGGCAGCACGGCGACGGTGGCGGCGCTGGTGTGGATGCGCCCGCCGCTTTCGGTGACGGGCACGCGCTGGACGCGGTGCACGCCGCTTTCAAACTTCAGCTTGGCGAACACCCCCTGCCCGCTGACATTGGCGACCACTTCCTTGAAGCCGCCGATGTCGCTGGCGTTCGCGCTGATCGTCTCGACCTTCCAGCCCTGTTCCGCCGCAAAACGTTCGTACATGCGGAACAAGTCGGCGGCGAACAGGGCGGCCTCGTCCCCGCCGGTCCCCGCGCGAATTTCCAGCATGGCGGGACGGCTGTCGGCGGCATCGCGCGGCAGCAGCGCGACCGCCAGCTTCGCCTCGGCACCGGGCAGTTGGCGCTCGATCCGATCGATATCGTCGGCGGCCATCGCCTTCATCTCGGGGTCGGACAGCATGCCGCGCAGTTCGGCGAGTTCGGCGCGCATCGCCGCCACGTCCGCCGCCTCGCGCGCGACGGGCTCCAGCTCGGCGTAATCGCGGCTGGCGGTCACGAAGGCCCCGCCCTCCAGCGTGCCGGACGCGAGCCGCGCCTCAAGCTCGGCAAAGCGCTGTGCGATCTGGGACAGGCGTTCGTCGGAGACGTTCATGGGCAGATCAGTCCGCCAGCGCCTGTTCGATGAGCGCGGTCACATCGCCTTCCGCCCGAATGCGGCGGGCCACCTCGCCCTCGCGCAAGGCGAAAGCGACGATGGCCTCGGCTCCGATCTTCACCGCCTTGTCGAAGCGCTTGCGGGGGCTGCCACTGGCCATCATCTCCGCCGAAATGCCGGCGCGGCGCAGCCTGCCGATCGCGGCGGTCGCATCGGGAATCGCGGCATCGTCCTCGGCCACCACGATGGCGTCGGCGACGGCGTCCGTGTCCCGCTCGCCCACCAGCATCGCCAGCCGCTCAATACCCGCGGCCCAGCCGACCGCCGGGGTCGGCGGACCGCCCAAGGCTTCCATCAGACCGTCATAGCGGCCGCCGCCCAGCACGGTGCCCTGTGCGCCCAGCCGGTCGGTCACGAATTCGAACGCGGTGTGGCGGTAATAATCCAGCCCGCGCACCAGCGAGGCCGCGCGCGTCCACGCCACGCCCGCCGCATCCAGTCCGCTGGTAACGGCGCCGAAGAAATCCTGCGCCTCGCCCGACAGATAGTCGTCGATCCGGGGCGCGTCGGCAACGAAGGCCTTGTCGCGCGGATCCTTGGAATCGAGGATGCGCAGCGGATTGCGCTGCAGCCGGTCCTGCGAATCCTCGGACAAATCCGCGCGGTGCGCCTCGAAATACTCGACCAGCGCGGCGCGCCATGCATCGCGGCTGTCGGCATCGCCCAAGGTGTTGAGCTGCAGCGTCACGCCGTCGGCGATGCCCAATTCCTTTAGCAACTGGTCGGCAAAGGCCAGCAGTTCGACATCTGCCTGCGGTTCCGCCGCGCCGATGATCTCGGCATCGATCTGGTGGAACTGGCGGTAGCGACCCTTTTGCGGGCGTTCGTAGCGAAACAGCGGCCCGTGGGTCGCCAGCCGGACCGGCGCGTACTGCTTCCACCCATTGGTCAGATAGGCGCGCGCGATCCCGGCGGTGAATTCGGGCCGCAAGGTCAGCGATTCGCCGCCGCGATCCTCGAACGAATACATCTCCTTCGACACGACATCGGTCGTCTCGCCCAGCGAGCGCGAAAAGACGGGCGTCTTTTCGAACACCGGCATCTCGACGCGGCGGAACCGGTACAGCCGCCTCAGCCGCTCGAACGTGGCGACGACGAAGGCGAAGCTTTCGGCTTCCTCGAAGATGTCCTGGGTGCCGCGAATGGCCTGAGGTATTTCAATGGTCATGATGGCTGCGCCCTTAGCGGCAAGCGGGGGCGGTGAAAAGCCGAACTGCCCGCGACCCGGATATGCGATGAAGGTTGCATTTGATACGATGAAGCGTCAATTCAGCACGCCATGACGACCAAGACCCTTCGCGCCCGTGCCGCGCTGCTCGCCTCCGCCCCCCTGCTCCTCGGCGTTCTTCCGCTCTCGATCGCGCCTGCCCATGCGCAGGCCGTCCGCTCGGCGCCGACCGCGATGCCGATCGCGCCCAGCGTGCCCGATGCGGTCGACACCCCTTATCCCGGCACGATCCAGATCGACGTCGACGCGACCGACCTTGCCCACCGAGTGTTCCGTACGAAGCAGGTCATCCCCGTCGCTCCGGGGACCCAGACGCTGACGCTGCTCTATCCCGAATGGCTGCCCGGCCATCACGGCCCCGACGGCACTATCGATGCGCTGAACGGCCTGCGCTTCTTCGTCGACGGCAAGCCGGTTCCGTGGACCCGCGACAATGTCGAGGTCTATGCCTTTTACATCGCTCTGCCCGCTGGCGCGCGCGAAGTGACGGCAGAGATCGTCTATACCTCGCCCGTCACCGGCAGCGAGGGGCGCGTGGTGATGACCGACGATCTGATGAACCTGCAGTTCAATCAGATGACGCTTTATCCCGCGGGCCATTACGTGCGCCAGATCCGCGTGAAGCCCAGCGTCACCATGCCCGAAGGCTGGGCGACCGCCACCGCGCTCGACGGGCAGACGCAGGCGGGAAATGTCGTCAGCTTTGCCGAGACCGATTACCAGACGCTGGTCGACAGCCCGATCTTTGCCGGCAAGCACCACAAGAGCTGGACCATCGCCGACGACGTCACGATCGAGGCCTTCGCCCACGATCCCGAAGACCTCGTCATGCCCGAGGGCGAGCAGGAAGCGATGAGCGCCATGATGACCGAGGCGAATATATTGTTCGGCTCGCGCCCCTTCGATCATTACGAGTTCCTGATCGCGCTGTCGGACGAGCTGGGCGGCATCGGGCTCGAGCATCACCGCTCGACCGAGATCACGCTCAGCCCCGGCACGTTCAAAAGCTGGGAAGACGGCCAGTATCCCGACAAATACGGCTTTTCGGTCGATGTCATCCCGCATGAGCTGGTGCACAGCTGGAACGGCAAGTATCGCCGCCCGGCGCTGACCTGGACGCCCGATTACCGCCAGCCGATGCGCAACGACCTGCTGTGGGTGTACGAGGGCATGACCCAGTACTGGGACCTGCCGCTGGCCGCCCGCTCGGGCATCAACACCAAGGACATGACGCTTGCCGAGATTGCCGACGCGGCCGGCAGCTATACGATCGAACCGGGCCGCGAATGGCGAGCGCTGATCGACACCACCCACGATCCGATCACCGCCAATCGCAAGCCTAAACCCTACACCACCTTCTCGCGCAGCGAGGAATATTACAACGAGGGCGCACTGATCTGGCTTGAGGCGGACATGATGATCCGCACCGAGACCAATGGCGCCAAATCGCTGGAGGATTTCGCCCGCCGCTTCTTCGCGGCGCAGGACGGCGATTATGGCGAGCGGACCTACAGCTTCGACCAGCTGGTGGCCGATCTGAACGCGGTCTATCCGCATGACTGGGCCAGCGTCCTGCGCGAGCGGGTCTATACCGCGGGTGCCCCCGCCCCGACGCGCGGCATCGAACTGGGCGGATACGAACTGGTCTTCAAGGAAGAGCCCAACGCGTTCCGCGCGGGCATCCAGGAAGAATACGATTATCTGAACCTGTATTATTCGCTTGGCATGTCGGTGAACGACGACGGCACCGTGCGCGGCGTGTTGTGGGACGGCATCGCCTTCGACAACGACATCATCACCGGACAGGTGATCGAGGCCGTGAACGGCAAAGCCTATTCCGCCGAGGTCATTCAGGACGCAATCACCAAGGCGAAAGACGGCACCCCGATCGAACTGCTGGTCAAGCGGGGCGAGGATTATCGCACCGTGTCGATCGACTACACCGGCGGGCTGCGCTGGCCTTGGCTGGTGAAGAAGGGCGAAGGCGAGACCTTGCTCGACCGGTTCCTCGAAGCGAGGCGCTGAACGCGCACGCGGCTGCGGACGCCCCCGATGGAGCGTTCGCAGCTGCGGCAATTCGGTGGGGCGATGGCGCAGCGGGGTTAACCCCCTTGGCCGGAGCCCTCCACGGCGCTAGAGCCCGCGGGCAATCCTGCGACCTTGGGACCGGCTTGTGCAACGCAGCGCGGCCGGTTCCGGTGACAAGATCATAACAACGAAGGCCCAGAACCCATGCGTATCGACATGATTCCCACCGGTGACAATCCGCCCAACAGCCTCAATGTCGTGATCGAGGTTCCGACCGGCGGTGAACCGGTGAAGTACGAGTTCGACAAGGAATCGGGCGCCCTCTTCGTAGACCGCATCCTGCATACGCCGATGCGCTATCCCGCCAATTACGGCTTCGTGCCGCACACGCTGTCGCCCGACGGCGATCCGCTCGATGCGCTGGTCGTGGCGCGCAGCCCCTTTATTCCGGGCTGTGTCGTGCGCGCCCGCCCCATCGCCGTGCTGAACCTCGAGGACGAGCATGGCGGCGACGAGAAGCTGGTCTGCGTGCCGGTGGATTCGACCTTCCCCTATTACACCAAGGTGGAAGAACTCGACGATCTGCCCGAGATCGTGCTGAAGCAGATCGAGCATTTCTTCACGCACTACAAGGATCTGGAGAGCGAGAAGTGGGTGCGCGTCGGCACCTGGGGCGGGGCGGAAGAAGCGCGCCGTGTCATCCGCGAGGCGATCGAACGCGCCAAGGAAGCAAAGTCCGCCTGATCGGCAGATCAAAGCCATTCGCATGGGGCCGTCCGGAACAATCCGGGCGGCCCTTTTGCGTATCACTCGATGGGCCGTCCCGAATCGAGCAGGTCGCCGCCCGTTTCTGCGCGCTCGCGCTCCACCATTTGCGCGACATGGCTTTCGGGGCGCAGGTCGGTGGCTTCCGCGTCTGCAGGGCGCTGGCCCCTTCCCATGGAAGCCTTCTCGCGGTCCGCATCCTGCGACGTGGCCGTCGTGACGGGGGCGCTGCGCGGATCCATGCGCAGGCGATAGATCGGTTCGGGCAAGGCAAAGCCCGCATCCTCCAGCGCCACCTTGCCGGCCCGGATCGCAAGGCTGCGGCCCTTGTAGAAGTCGGTCTGCTCCTGATCGAGCCATGCGAGGAATCGCAGCACGATGTTCGAATCGCCCACCTCGACGATGCGTGCGACGGGTTTGGGATCGTCGAGCACATAGTCGAGCGCGCTGACCGCCTTCACGCCCACTTCCATCGCATCGACCGGATCGTCATCGGCATCGACGCCTAGGTCGAATTCGAAGCGCCGCTGGGGATTGCGCGTATAATTCAGGATCACCGCCTTGAAGACGGTGGAATTGGGGATGCGCAGATGATTGCCGTCCAGCGTCATCAATATTGTCGCGCGGCTGGTCAGCCGCACCACGCGCCCCTCGTCCTCTCCGATGACGACATGGTCGTTGGCCCTGAACGGCTGGCGCAGCGACAGCATGACCGACGAGATATAGTTGTCGATCGTGTCGCGCACGGCAAAACCGATGGCGATGCCGATGACGCCGCCGATGCCCAGCAGCGCGCCCAGCAAGGCGGTTGCCCCAAGGATCTTGAGCGCAAGGTAGATGCCGAAAAGCACCCCCACGAACTGCACCGCGCTCGACAGCAGTTCGGCGACGAAACCGTTGGGGGACACCCGCCGCCATAGCGCCTTGCGGTTCGAAAGCCACGCGCCGAGCCAGAACACCAGCGCGGCGACGACCAATGCGACTGCCAGCAGGGGCAGCATGCGCACCAGACCCTTCGACTGGGCCACGATATTGTCGACGGCAGGCGCGATATTGGTTGATACGGCGACATCGCGCTCGATCCGGTTGTCGACCGTTACCACCCCGGCCACGCGTCCGGCGATGGCGGCAGCCTGCTCGACCTGTTCCGGCTGGGCGACGGTTCCGCTCAGGCTGACGACGCCCTGTTCTACTGCCACCTCGATATGCGACAGCGAATCGATTGCCGCAAAAATGCCGCGGATCCGTTCGGCTATGCGCTGGTCTTCGTTCGCGTCGCGCTCGGCCTCGATCGCGCCGGTGACCGCCGGTTCGGCCTCGGCAGCCGGTTCCTCGGCGGCGGCGCCCAGTATGGCCGCCGCGCTGGCGGGCAAGGACGGGATCAGCATCAGCGGCGCCATGAGGGATAGAATCACGCGCCGCATCGCCTAGTCTCCCGCCACCGTCATCCCGTCGATCCTGAGGCTGGGCACGTTGAAGGCCTGCACCATTTCCAGATCGTCGGCCGCCCGCATATTGGCGAACATGTCGCGCATGTTACCCGCGATGGTGATTCCCGCAACCGGGCCTGCAATCTCGCCATTGACGATGCGAAAGCCCGATGCGCCGCGGCTGTAGTCGCCGGTCACCACGCTGAACCCCTGTCCGATCAGCTCCGTCACCCAGACCCCGTCGGCAATGTCGGCGATCATGTCCGCAACGGTCTCGCCGCCGGGCAGCAAGGTCACGTTGGACGCCGACACGCCCGGAGACCCGCCGCCGCCGCGCGCCGCATGGCCGGTGGGCCTGCGCCCCAGCTTGCGCGCCGACGCCGAATCGAGCAGCCAGCCGGTCAGTACCCCGTCATCGACAAGGCGGCTGGCGGCGACCGGCAATCCCTCGCCGTCGAACGGGTGCGAGCGCAGACCGCGCTTCAGCAGCGGATCGTCGGTGATCGTGATGCCGGGCGCGAAAATCCGCTTGCCCTCGTCATCGGCCAGAAAGCTGGCCCCACGCGCGATTTCAGAACCGGAGATCGCGTGCACTAGATGACCGATCAGCGACCGGCCAGCCCGGCGGTCGAACACCACGGGCATGGGGCCGCTCTTCATCTTGCCGGGGTTGAGCCGCTCCACCGCCCGGCTGCCGGCCAGACGCCCGATCTCGGCGGGCGAGAGCATGTCATCGACATGATGGGCCATGCGCCACGCCATGCCGCGCTCCATCCCGCTGCCCTTACCCGCGACCACTGCGCCCGACCGCGAATGATGCGATTGTTCGTAGCCACCGGAAAATCCGTGACTGGTCGCCAGCGCGACGACGCCCCTGCCAAATGACGCGCTCGCCCCTTCGCTATTGGTCACGCCCTCGACGCTGCGGGCCGCGTCCTCGACCTCAAGCGCCGTATTGCGCAGCGCTTCCGGCTCCGGCGCCGGGGAGATCAGGTCCAGGTCGGCGGGCGGCCCCTTCATCAGCATATCTTTGGGAGCAAGCCCGCCATAGGGATCTTCTGGCGCGCCTTTCGCCATGACGACGGCGCGCTCGGCCAGCTCGTCCAGCGACGCGGAATCGAGCGCGCTGGATCCGACGGTGGCGCTCCGGCGGCCCACGAAGACGCGAAGACCCAGATGCTCCGATTCGGATCGATCCACGCTTTCCAGATTGCCCAGCCGCATCTCCACCGATTGCGAGCTTCGGCCCAGATAGACCGCATCGCCCGCATCGGCACCCATCGCGCGCGCCTTCGCCATCAGATCGGCGCAGCGTTGTTCGGCTTCCTGCGTGCTCAGCATGTCGTCTTTCCTGTCATGGCAACGCGGATAGGGACATGCGGCCGTGTGGGCAATGGGGCGGGCAATGGGATGGATGGCAGACCGGGCGGGTGCCAATCGATCGGGGGAGGATGCAATTATCCTGCCAAATGATCCACCATGGCCGGGATCGGGGCTTCAATCGGCGCGCCAAGATGGTATTGTCGGCCCATTCGATGCGCCTTCGTCAGGCGGCGCTGACAGGCTGGATCAAAAAGGTGGAGGCCCGATCATCGACACGCAGACCACTCTCGACCCCTCGGTGGACCCGGCGGAAACCGCGGCCCCTCCCATTCCGCCAAGCGGCGGGCTGGAAGTGGTGTCGATCGCGAAAAGCTATGACAAGCGGGTCGTCCTGTCGGACATCTCGCTCAGCGTGGCCAAGGGTGAAGTGCTGGGTCTGCTGGGTCCCAATGGCGCTGGCAAGACGACCTGCTTCTATTCGGTCATGGGTCTGGTCAAACCCGATTCGGGACGAATCCTTCTAGACGGCGAAGACATCACCAACCTGCCGATGTATCGCCGCGCGATCCTGGGCCTGGGTTATCTGCCGCAGGAAACCTCGATCTTTCGCGGCATGACGGTCGAGCAGAACATTTCCAGCGTGCTCGAACTGTCGGAACCCGACGCCGCCAGCCGCTCGCGCGAGCTTGAGCGCCTGCTCGACGAGTTCGGGCTGACGCGGCTGCGCGAAAGCCCCGCGATGGCGCTGTCGGGCGGCGAACGCCGGCGGTGCGAGATTGCGCGCGCGCTGGCCGCAAAGCCGTCGATCATGCTGCTGGACGAACCCTTCGCCGGCATCGATCCGCTGTCAATCAGCGATATCCGCAGCCTTGTCATCGATCTGAAGGACAGGGGCATCGGCGTGCTCATCACCGACCACAATGTGCGCGAGACGCTCGAAATCGTCGATCGCGCGGCGATCATCTATGGCGGACAGGTGCTGTTCGCGGGCAGCCCCGAGGACCTCGTCGCGAATGAGGATGTGCGCCGGCTCTATCTGGGCGAAGGCTTCACGCTGTGATGTGATGCGAATGCGCAAGACGATGACCAGCCCTTCCCCATGACACTCGCACCCCGCCTCGACCTCAGACAATCGCAATCGCTGGTGATGACGCCCCAGCTAAAGCAGGCGATCGGCCTGCTGCAATTGTCGAATCTAGAGCTTGAGGCCGTGCTGATGGACGCCGCGGCCGCCAATCCGCTGCTGCGCGTGTCGGGTCAGGAAGGCGAGGTCGAGAAGAAGATCGATCCCAAATCGGAAGAGCCTGCCGAAGCGGGCGCCCCCGGCGGCGAAAGTGCGCTCGATCTCGCGCCCGAATCGCTCGACCGCGATCGAGATACCGGCGATTTCGGCGACTTCTCCTCATCGGGCGCGGGCGGCAGCGGCTTCGATGGCGATTTTTCCGATTTTGCGTCCGGCGGCGGGCCGACGCTGTCCGAACATCTGCACGAACAGCTTTACCTCGTGCATGGCACGCCGGAGCAGATGTTCATCGCCCGCCAGATTATCGGGCGGCTGGACGAGGCGGGCTATCTGACCGTTCCGCTCGAGGAACTGGCGAACGATCTTGGCGTATCGCGCGGCGATGCCGAAACGGCCCTGCGCATGGTGCAGTCGCTGGAACCCACGGGCGTGGGCGCGCGCGATCTGGCCGAATGCATCTCGCTGCAACTGGCCGAGCGGGACCGGCTGGATCCCTGCATCACGCTGATGCTCAACAATCTCGATCTGCTGGCGAAGGGCAATTTTGCGCAGCTCAAGCGCATGTGCCGCGCCGATGACGAGGATCTGGCGCAAATGATCGCCGATATCCGCAGCTGCGATCCGCGTCCCGGCCATATGTTCGGGGTGGAGCCTGCCCCGCCCGTCGTGCCGGACGTGCTCGTTCGCGGCGGCGGCGTGTCGGGATGGCTGGTGTCGCTGAACCGCGAAAACCTGCCACGGCTGGTCGTCGACAGGGCCTATCATGCCCGCGTCAGCCCGTCCTGCCGCGACAAGGCAGCCAGCAGCTGGCTGGGCGAGCAGCTGGCCGATGCCAACCGCCTCGTCCGCGCGCTGGATCAGCGGCAACGCACGATCCTGACGGTGGCGCGTGAAATCGTGCGCAGGCAGGAAGGCTTCTTCCTGCGCGGCGTGTCCGCCCTCGTCCCGCTGACGCGGCGCGAGGTGGCCGAGGCGACCGAGCTGCACGAATCGACCGTCAGCCGCGTCACCGCCAACAAGTTCCTGCACTGCCCGCGCGGCTGTTTCGAATTGCGCTTCTTCTTCGCCTCAGGCGTCAGCTCTTCGGGCGGAGCGGACCCATCAATCGATCAGGGCGCGGCCTCTGCCGAGGCGGTCAAGGCGGCGATCAAGACGCTGATCGATGCCGAACCGGCCGATGCCATCCTGTCCGACGACGCGCTGGTCACCGAACTGAAGAAACAGGGTTACGAAATCGCTCGCCGCACCGTCGCCAAATATCGCGAGGCGGCGGGACTGGGTTCGTCGGTACAGCGGCGGCGTCAAAAGGCCCTGGCCCGCGCAGGCTGAACGCCGAGCTTTCGTCGAAAGATTGCCAGGTCCGATTCGGATCGTGCCGCGCGCGATTCAAAAACGGGTTTTGCGGCCGGAAACTGTTGCAATCATAACTCAAAATTCTCCGTTAAGACCTTTTAAGCTTTATTAACCTTTCTGGGTCACCTTTCGTATGGTTAATTGAACATCGCGTTTACGGTTGGCTCCCGACAGGGTGGATGAGCCGACCTTCAAGGGGGCTAAACCATATGCGTATCCTGCTGATCGAAGACGAGCCGACGACGGCAAAGGCCATCGAACTGATGCTCACAACCGAGGGGTTCAACGTTTACCAGACCGACCTTGGTGAAGAGGGCCTCGATCTCGGCAAGCTCTATGATTACGACATCATCCTGCTCGACCTGAACCTGCCCGACATGCATGGCTATGACGTGCTCAAGAAGCTGCGCGTCGCCAAGGTGCAGACGCCGGTGCTGATCCTGTCGGGCATTGCCGAGATGGATTCCAAGGTCCGCAGTTTTGGCTTTGGTGCCGACGATTACGTGACCAAGCCTTTCCACCGCGAGGAACTGGTCGCCCGCATCCACGCCGTGGTGCGCCGTTCCAAGGGCCACTCGCAGTCGGTGATCCGCACCGGCAAGCTCTCGGTCAATCTCGACACCAAGACGGTCGAAGTCGACGGTGCTCGCGTGCATCTGACCGGCAAGGAATATGCGATGCTGGAGCTGCTCTCGCTTCGCAAGGGCACGACGCTGACCAAGGAAATGTTCCTCAACCATCTTTATAATGGGATGGACGAGCCCGAACTCAAGATCATCGACGTCTTCATCTGCAAGCTGCGCAAGAAGCTGGCGACGGCCTGCAGCGGCGACAATTACATCGAAACGGTCTGGGGCCGCGGCTATGTGCTGCGCGATCCGGGTGCGGAGGCGCAGGCGGCCTGATCGCTCGCCAACGGCTGGACAAACGAAAAGGGGCAGGCGCCGGACGCCTGCCCCTTTTTCCTTGCGCCCTTTCGGCGAAAGGCAATCAATACATGTGCTGGCCGCCGTTGATCGACAGCGTCGCGCCGGTCACGAAGGTGGCCTCTTCCGCGCACAGGAATGCGACACCGCGCGCGATCTCGTCGGCATGGCCCAGCCGGCCGACGGGGATCTTCGCGATGATCTTCTCAAGCACCGGCTCGGGCACAGCCGCCACCATGTCGGTATCGATATAGCCCGGAGCGATGGCGTTGACCGTAACGCCATATTTCGCGCCTTCCTGCGCCAGCGCCTTGGTGAAACCGTGAATGCCGGACTTGGCAGCGGCATAGTTCACCTGGCCGTACTGGCCCGCCTGCCCGTTGACCGATCCGATATTGACGATGCGGCCCCACTTGCGCTCGCGCATGCCGGGAAAGGTCGCCTTGGCCATGTTAAAACAACCGCCGAGGTTGATACGCATCACCTCGTTCCAGTCGTCCCAGCTCATCCTGTGGAGCACGCCGTCGCGCGTGATGCCCGCATTATTCACGACGATGTCGATTTCGCCGACGTCGGATGCAATCTGCTGGCATCCCGCCATGACGGCATCGTGATCGCCGACGTCGAATTTGTAACTGGGAATGCCGGTATTCTCAGTGAATTCCTGCGCCTTCTGCTCATTCCCGCCATAGTTCGCGACCACGGTATAGCCCATATCTTTCAGGGCAAGGCTGATACCTTCGCCAATACCGCGCGTGCCGCCCGTGACGACTGCCACTCTGCTCATCCGTGCTTCCCCTTCAGTTCTGCACCCTCTCCGACCACGAGCCTAGGCACTCGTCAAAAAGGCGGCAAGCGGAATTCCGTTGCGCCGTAAGCCCCGATGGATCAGCAATTTGACGAAGAGGCGACGTTGCGGTCGCAAGCCCCGCAGGTCGACGCAGGTAGACGGCGGTCAGGACAATTGTCCCGCACCTTTAGAAGCGGAAACGGGTCCCGACATAGACGGACTGGTTGTCCTGCTGGCCATCAGCGATGGAGCCCAGTCGCTCACGCTCTGCCGAATAGCGAACGCCGGCCGTCACGCGCAGATTGCCCGTCACGCGATAGGAACCGCTGACATCGACCGATTGCTCACCATCCGCAAAGGTGCGCGGTGCGCGGCCGGGAACGACGCCTTCGTTCAGTTCCACGACACCGCCAAAGCGGCTTTCGCCCGACTTCTTCTTGGCGGGCGTAAACCGCGACAGATCGGGCGCATCAATTTCCTTCACCCCTTCGGGAAGGAAACTCTTGCCCAGACCGGGTTCGATGGCGTCTGAAATCTTCGCCGACTGCGAGAAGCTTTGATAGCCGCGTGCCATGCCCAGGTTGAAGGCGACCGGCGCAACACCGGCGACACCCAGCCCCGTCTCACCCGAAGCGGCGGTCTTGCGCAGCGAATTGGACCGCGCGATCGACGAATCGACGCGAACGGCAACGGTCACCGCACGACTGGCGGCTTCCTTCACCCCGGCGGGCGTAAAGCGGAACATACCTGCATCGCCCTTCGCGCCCTCACGAATGGAAGCCAGCGAGGCGAGCAGGCGCGGATCGGCAGAAGCAGGCGTAAAACCGCCAAGATCACCGCCGGCGGCGATGCTGAGGGAACGGCGCGAATCATCGGCGGCCACAAGATCGGAAACGGCGGCTACGGCGGGCGGCAGAGCGGCACCGAATGCACAGACTGCCGCAGCGGCCATCGCCGCATGCGCCACGCGCTTTCTGCCAAGAGCCCCCAACACGGTCACGTCCACCTCAATCCAATTCCCTGCGATCCCGACGGGTATCGCCCCGCCTTGGACCTAGTTCAGTCGCGGCTCTCACGAACCGCCTGACCGGCACGTTAACCACCTTGCGAATATGCCGATGTGGCCATCAGCCGCGGCGATCGCAAGACCCGCACCCCGCGGTCGTTTGCGAGATTTGCGTCGACTCGACAAGCCAAACGCAAGATGCGGTGTGCAGGTCTGTGTATAAAACGAAAAACCAAAGCCTGCAAAGCGATTTAGGCCGCCACATGTGACTCTTGATTGTTGCTGTTGCATGAAATCGACAGCATGTCCGAGCGGGGCGCCGACGAAACTTACATGCGGGCGTGATAGCGCTCCCATGGATTCCCCTCGCGACTCGTTCAGCCCCGTGTCACACAGGCTCGTGCTGAAAGCTTGCCCGCCGTGCGATCGCGGTGATAGAGCAACCCCCGCCCAGCCGGATGCGCATGCCACAAGGACATGCATTCGGCCGACCGCAAGCAGAACAGGAAGAATTTCGCCATCATGACCGCGACCCCGTTGCACCCCGCCCCCATGGCCGACTCCATGGACGCCGCCAGCGGCCTTAACCTGCGCCGTGCATCGGTCCGCGCCATCGTGGCCGCCGGGATGATTGCAGCACTCGCCGCTTGTGGCGGTGGCAACAAGCGGGTCGAGACGGACCTCGCCGCCGCGAATGTCACCACCATCGGCATCAACGCCTATCTGTGGCGCGCCAGCCTGGACACGCTGTCCTTCATGCCCATGCTGCAGACCGACAGCACCGGCGGGGTGATTGTCACCGACTGGTACACCAATCCGAACAATCCGGCCGAGCGCATGAAGGTGACCGTCACCATCCTCGATCAGGACCTGCGCGCCGACGCGCTGCGCGTGAACGCCAGCCGCGAGGTGATGAGCGGCGGCCAGTGGGTCGGCGCTCCGGTGCAGGCCGCGACGGTGCAGAAGCTGGAAGACATCATCCTGACCCGCGCCCGCGAGATGCGCCGCGACGCGTTGATGGGCTGACGCTTGCAAGTATCAGAGGCAGGCATCAGGCAATGACCGAAGAGCGTTTCGAACCGTCCAGCGCCGACGGACGCTGGCAGCGCGCCTGGGACGAGGCGGGGATTTTTCGCGCCGACAGCGCGAGCACCAAGCCCAAGAGCTATGTGCTGGAGATGTTTCCCTACCCCTCGGGCCGTATCCATATCGGCCATGTGCGCAATTACACGATGGGCGACGTGCTGGCGCGCTTCAAAGCGATGACCGGGCACGAAGTGCTGCACCCGATGGGCTGGGACGCATTCGGCATGCCCGCCGAAAACGCCGCCATGGAAAAGGGCGTGCACCCCGGCGGCTGGACCCGCGACAATATCGCCAACATGAAGGCGCAGCTGCAGCGCCTGGGCTTTGCGCTGGACTGGAGCCGCGAATTCGCGACCTGCGACGCGGAATATTACGGGCAGGAACAGGCGCTGTTCCTAAAGCTGTACGAAGCGGGCCTGGTCTATCGCAAGGAATCGGCGGTGAACTGGGATCCGGTCGACATGACCGTGCTGGCGAATGAGCAGGTGATCGACGGGCGCGGCTGGCGTTCGGGCGCGCTGGTCGAAAAGCGCAAGCTTTCGCAGTGGTTCCTGAAGATCACCCAGTTCGCGGACGAGCTGCTGGAAGGGCTGGATGGCCTCGACAAATGGCCCGAGAAGGTCCGGCTGATGCAGGAAAACTGGATCGGCAAGTCGACCGGCCTGCAGGCCCATTTCAAGGGCAGCAATTTCGACGAGACCATCGAGGTCTATACCACGCGACCCGACACGATCTTCGGCGCAAGCTTCGTCGCCGTTGCGGCCGAGCATCCGATTGCGCAGGCCGTCGCCGCGACCGACCATCTCGCACAGGAATTCATCGAGAAATGCCGCGCGGGCGGGACCACGGCAGCAGAGCTGGAGACGGCGGAGAAGCTGGGTTACGACACCGGCCTGACCGTCGCGCATCCCTTCACGGGTAAGGATCTGCCTGTCTGGATCGCCAATTTCGTGCTGATGGAATATGGCACCGGCGCGATCATGGCGGTGCCCGGGCACGACCAGCGCGACTTCGAATTCGCGACCAAATACGGCCTGCCGATCCCGCGCGTGGTCGCGCCGAACGCCGATGAAGCGGACAAGCCTTTCGCCGGCGAGGCGGAATCGGGCGAAGGGGTGATCGTCAATTCCGATTTCCTGACCGGCCTGCCTGTGGACGAGGCCAAGCGCGCGATCATCACACGCGCTGCCGAGGACGGCTGGGGCACGCCCAAAACGCAGTACCGCCTGCGCGACTGGGGCGTTTCGCGCCAGCGTTATTGGGGCACGCCGATCCCGTTCATCCACTGTGACACCTGCGGCGTGGTGCCGGTGCCCGAAGACCGGCTTCCGGTGGTCCTGCCCGAAGATGTGGACTTCAAGACGCCGGGCAATCCGCTGGAGCGCCATCCGACGTGGAAGCACACCGACTGCCCGAAATGCGGCGGCGCGGCGCGGCGCGAGACCGATACGCTGGACACATTCGTCGATTCCAGTTGGTATTTCCTGCGCTTTGCCAGCCAGCCGGGCGACAAGCCCTTCGACAAGGACGAGATCGCGCAGTGGCTGCCCGTGGGCCAGTATATCGGCGGGATCGAGCATGCGATCCTGCACCTGCTCTATGCAAGGTTCTGGACGCGGGCGCTGGCGCATTGCGGGCTGATCGACGTGAAGGAGCCCTTCGCGCAATTGTTCACGCAGGGCATGGTCACGCATGAGACCTATAGCCGCGAGGAAAACGGCCGGACCGTCTATTATGCCCCGTCAGAGGTGAACCGGTCCAGCGACAGCGCGGTGCTGGTTGATGGCGGCCAGCCGGTCGAGATCGGCCGCGTGATCAAGATGTCCAAGTCGAAGAAGAACGTCGTCGACCCGGACGAGATCATCGCCCAGTACGGCGCGGATGCGGTGCGCTGGTTCATGCTGTCGGACAGCCCGCCCGAACGCGACCTGCCGTGGAGCGAAGCAGGCATCGAGGGCTGCGGCCGCTTCGTGCAGCGCCTGTGGCGCCTGTTCGGCCAGTATGACGCCGAGGCGGCAGGCGACGACAAGGCAGTCGCGCGCAAGCAGCATCAGACCGTCGCCGCCGTGGCCGAGGATATCGAGGCTTTGTCCTTCAACAAGGCGGTCGCCCGCATCTACGAACTGACCGGCGTGGTCGAAAAGGCCGCCCCCAGCGCAAGCCTTAGCGAAGCGATCCTGTCGCTGATGAAGCTGGTCTCGCCGATGATGCCGCATCTGGCCGAAGAGGCTTGGTCGCGCGCCGGACAGGCCGGGCTGGTGGCGGAAGCCGCATGGCCCAAGGTCGATCCCGCCCTGCTGGTGGAGGACGAGGTGACCGTCGCGGTGCAGGTCAAGGGCAAGCTGCGCGACACGCTGACCGTGCCCAAGGGCCTGCCGAAAGAGGAACTCGAGGCGCTTGCCCTCGCCAGCGAGAAAGTTCAGCGCAACCTTGAAGGCGCCGAAATCCGCAAGGTGATCGTGGTGCCCGATCGCCTGGTCAATCTGGTCATCTGATGCGCTGGAACGCCCTTCTGCCGGCTCTTCTTCTCGCATGCTTCGCCGCGCCCATGCTGGGCGGCTGCGCGCTACAGCCGGTCTATGCAGGCGGCGGATCGGGCGCGGTGGCGCAGGGCCTTTCGGCGGTAGAGATCGCGCCCATTCCGGGGCAGAGCGGCTGGCTGATGCGCGATGCCTTGCAGCAGCGCATGGGCACGGACGGCGGGGGGTCGCGCTATCGGCTGGACGTCGTGCTCGACGATCAGCTGACCGGATTGGGCCTGCTGGGCGACGATACGATCGGCCGCGAACGCCGAACGTTGCGCGCACGCTATCGCCTTGTCGATCTGTCGAGCGGCGAGACGCTGCTGGATGCGACCGACGGAGCCGACGCGGGCATCGACGTTGTTTCCAGCGAATATGCCACCATCGCGGCCGAGCAGACCGCCTTGGAAAATCTGACGCGCGACGTGGCGGACAGCATCGTCACCCGCATATCCACCACCCTTCGCCAGCAGATGCAGGCCCCAGTTGAAGATCAATAACGGCAAGTTCGCCCAGACCGCTCCGCGCGCCGCCGGTTCGGTCAAGGTCTTCTTCTTCTGCGGACCGGACGAGGCGGGCGCCCACGGGGCCGCTGCCCGTATCGTCGAATTGCTGCCCGATCCCGGCGAGCGCGTGGAGATCGAGGGCAGCGAGCTCAAGCGCGATCCTGTTCGCTTGTCCGACGAAACCCGCTCCACCTCGCTGTTCGGCGACCGGCGGCACATCATCGTGCGCGCGCAGGGCGAGGAAGCGCATGACGCGCTGAAAATCCTGACCGACGCGCCCGAGGCCGATGTCGCGCAAGGCTGGCCGGTGATCGTCATCGCCAGCGGCGCGACCGACAAGTCACGCAGCGCGAAACTGCTGGAAAAGCGCGACGATTCGCTGGTCGTGATGTTCTATCCGCCCGACCTGCGCTCGGTAACGGCGGAGGTACGCAGGCTGGCCGATACGGCGGGGCTGCGCATGGGTGCGGAACTGGCGCAGCGGATCGCCGCCTCGGTCGCGCTCGACACGCGCATGGCGGCGGCCGAGGTGCAGAAGCTGGCGCTGTATCTCGACGCCGACAGCCATGCGCCCCGCAATGTCAGCGCCGAGGACATCGACGCCATCGGTGCCGAGACCGAGGACGACGGCATGATGCCGCTGGTCGACGCGGTCATCTCGGGCGATGTGATGCGCCTGCCCCATGAACTGGCGCGGTTCCGGCAGCATGGGCTGAACCCCGTGGGCACGGTGCTGGCGATGGAGCGGCGCGTGGCGCAACTGGCGCAGATCGCCGCGCGCATCCGTCCGGGCGAGAATGTCGCGAAGGCGGTGGAGAACGATCCACGCATCTTCTTCAAGGAACGCGCCGCGATTTCGCGTCAATTGCAGCAATGGCACGGACCCAGGCTTGCGCGGCTCAGCGACCGGCTGATGGCGCTGCACCGCGCTTTGCTGGCCGACAGCCAGGCCGCGCCGCTTCTGTTCGCGGCGGGCTGTACCGAAATCGCCCGCGCTGCCGCGGCGCGCCGCTAATTTTCCGGAACCGAGAAGCTGCCCGAAACGCGGCCCCTGGAATTGGTCGCGCCCCCGACGGCGGAGGAACTGCCGGCACTGCTGCCGTCCACGCTCGACACGCCGGTATCAAGATCGATAACCAGCCGCCCGCCGTTGAGCGTATCCGACCCGCGCCGCAGCGCGACGTCGCCGACCAGCGTGATGGTGCGGCGGTTGAAGTCATAGACGCCGACATTGCCGCGCGCCGTCTCCCCCCCGCGCATGACCGAAACGCCGCCGGTCGCGGTGATGCGCTGGATGCGCAGCGTTCCGGCATCGGTGTAATCGACGATGGTCCGCCCCGCCGTCAGCCGCAGATCGCCTTGGTTTACGACCACATTGCCCGACAACACGACGCGGTCGGCCCGGTCCTGCAATTCGATCCGGTCCGCCGCGTAATCGACGGGCTGGCGCGAATTGAAACCGGCGATCGACTGCGCGGACAATTGCTGCGCGCCAAGGATCGCGGCGGCCGACAGGGCAAAGCCGGTGGCGGCGCGAATGGCGATCTTGCGGATGGAGGATGGCTTTGGTGTCATGTTCTTTCCGTCACCGCGTGGTCAGCGCGCCGGGCTCCATGCGAAGCCGTGCATCGCCGATAAGCGAAACCGTGCGCTCCTGCAAATCGGCTTCGAGCCGGTCCGCCGAAAAGGTCCCCGAAGGAACCCGGCCATTGACCCGCCCGTCGCCCACGATCCGCTGTTCGGGAAGCAACACCGAGACATTGCGCGCAATCATGCGATAGCCGTCGGATGCGGTGAAATTGACCGCGCCGGGAAAGCGCACGCTTTCCGCGTCGAGATTATAGGTGCCGTTCTGCGCGGTCAGGACCGCGGGCCCTTCGTTCAGCAGTATGCGGGCGGTGAGATCGTTCATCTCAACCATCTGCCGCTGCTTCGTCCGCTGCAGCGCGCTGCCCGCCTGTACCGAGAACGGGCGGCCGTCATTATCGGCTCCGCGATACATCGCATTGTCGACGGTCATGCGGTTCTCGGTCAGTTCGACTTGGTTGCGATCCAGCAGAAAGCTGACCTCGCCCTGCGACGCGACCGGCGCGAGCACCATCAGCGCCAACAGAACGCCGATGCAGATCGGCAGCGCCACCAGCAGAAAGTGGATCAGTCGGTCGTGCGATCCACCGGGCACCGCCTGTTCGCGGCGCTTGTGGCGGGCAATAGTGGCCTCGACGCTCATGTTTGATCCGTTATCGCCTCAAGGCCTCATGCCTCGTGACTGAAGATGTCCTTTTCGCTCCAGCCTTCAAGGTCCAGCAGTGCGCGCGCGGGCAGGAAATCGAAACAGGCCTGCGCAAGGCCGGTGCGATGCTCGCGCTCCAGCCGCTCGCGGAAGATCGCGACCATGTCGTGCAGATAGCGCACATCGCTGGCGGCATATTCGCGCTGCGCCTCGTTCAATTCGGGCGCGCCCCAGTCGCTGGATTGCTGCTGCTTGGAAATGTCCTTGCCCAGCAATTCGCTGACGAGGTTCTTGAGCCCGTGGCGATCGGTATAGGTGCGCGTCAGCTTGCTGGCGATCTTGGTGCAGAACACCGGCGCGGCCATCACGCCCAGATAGAACTGGATCGCCGCAAGATCGAAGCGGGCAAAGTGATAATATTTCTCACGCGACGGGTCGGCCAGCACCGCACACAGGTTTGGCGCGTGATAGGGGCTGTCGGGGCGAAAACGAACCAGATGCTCGTCCCCGCGGCCATCGCTGATTTGCACGAGGCACAGGCGGTCACGCGGCGTGATCAGGCCCATGGTCTCCGTATCGACGGCGACCGGCCCCGGTCCCAGCACGCTCTCGGGCAGATCTTCTTCGTGGAGGTAGACTGTCATAATTATGTCCTTAGGGGCGATCGGGAATTTGGGAAAGGGGCGAGAGCGGGTCTCGGCAGGGGAAATTGAACATGCGCCGTCTGGCGGCGCGAGTGCGGTAGGCCCTACACAGGCCAGTATGAATGTAAACGTACCCGCCAGCTGGGCCAAAGCACTTGCCCCCGCACTCGCCAGCCCCGACGCACGCGCACTCGATCGGTGGCTGGGCAAACAGGACGATGCGGGCCGAACCGTCTATCCCCCGCGCGAGGAGCGGTTCGCGGCCCTCACCCTGACGCCGCTGGACGAGGTGAAGGTGGTGATCCTTGGGCAGGATCCCTATCATGGACCGGGTCAGGCACACGGGCTGGCCTTTTCGGTGCCCGATGGGATGCGGCTGCCCCCTTCGCTGAGGAACATCTACAAGGAGCTTGAGAGCGATCTGGGCGTGCCTGCGCGGCAAGATGGCGACCTGACGCGCTGGGCCACGCAGGGCGTGCTGCTGCTCAACACCTCTCTGACGGTCGAGGCGGGCAAGGCCGGATCGCATGCTGGGCGCGGTTGGGAGGCGATTACCGATGCCTGTGTCCGCGCCGTGGCCGCGCGGCATCAGTCCAGCGTGTTCATACTGTGGGGCAGCCATGCGCAGCAAAAGGCGCGCCGCATCCCCGAACTCGGTGCCGGCTCACCCCATCTGGTGATCGAAAGTCCGCATCCCAGCCCGCTGTCGGCCTATCGCGGATTCTTCGGATCGCGGCCCTTCAGCCGAGCAAACGCGTTTCTGCGCGACAGCGGCCGCGATCCGATAGATTGGTAGGCGCGCGCCTCAGCGCGGCAGTTCGCTGACGCCCATCAGGGCCTCGTCCACGGAACGCGCGCACTGACGCCCTTCGCGAATGGCCCAGACGACAAGGCTCTGCCCACGGCGCATGTCGCCGCACGCCCAGACCTTGTCCTCGCTGGTCGCGTAGCTTTGCGTATCGGCCAGCACGTTGCCGCGCGCGTCATATTCGACGCCCGCCTGGTCCAGCATGCCGCCCTTGCGCGCGCCGACGAAGCCCATGGCCAGCAGGATGAGATCGGCCTTCAGCGTAAACTCGCTGCCCGGCACTTCCTTCATCTCGCGCCCCTGCCATTCCAGGCGGACGCATTCGAGGCCGGTTACCTTGCCGTTCTCGCCCACCACGCGCTTGGTCAGGATCGCCCAGTCGCGGTCGACGCCCTCCTCGTGGCTGGACGATGTACGCAGCTTGAGCGGCCAGTTCGGCCAGGTCATCAGCTTGTCCTCTTTTTCGGGAGGCTTGGGCATGATCTCGATCTGCGTGACGCTCTTCGCGCCCTGCCGGTTGGACGTGCCGACGCAGTCCGAACCGGTGTCGCCGCCGCCGATCACGATGACATGCTTGTCGGTCGCCACCAGCGTGCCGCGCGGGGCCGCGCGCTCTTCGCTGTCGCCCGCATTGCGCTTGTTCTGCTGGGTCAGGAATTCCATCGCGAGGCGTACCCCGCTCATCTCCGCGCCCGGAATGTCCAGCGTACGCGCGTCTTCCGCGCCGCCCGACAGCACCACCGCGTCGAAGTTTTCCTTCAGCGTCTTCATCGAGATGTCGACGCCCACCTCGGTGCCGGTGCGGATCGAGACGCCTTCGGCCTCCATCTGCGCCGCGCGGCGATTGATGAGATGCTTCTCCATCTTGAAGTCGGGAATGCCATAGCGCAGCAGGCCGCCGATCCGGTCGCTCTTCTCGAACAGCGTAACCGAATGACCCGCCCGCGCCAGTTGCTGGGCGCAAGCCATGCCCGCGGGACCCGATCCCACGACCGCCACCGACTTGCCGGTCTTCTTTTCCGGCGGCTGCGGAACGATCCAGCCTTCTTCCCATCCCTTGTCGACGATCGCGCATTCGATCGACTTGATGGTCACCGGCTGGTCCACGATGTTCAACGTGCAGCTCGCCTCGCAAGGCGCCGGGCAGACGCGGCCGGTGAATTCGGGGAAGTTGTTGGTGGAGTGCAGGTTGACCAGCGCCTCCTTCCAGTTCCCTTCATAGACCAGGTGGTTCCAGTCCGGGATGATATTGTTCACCGGACAGCCGTTGTGACAATAGGGAATGCCGCAGTTCATGCAGCGGCTCGCCTGCCCCTGAAGGGCCTGCGGGTCGTGCGGTACCACGAATTCCTTGTAGTGCTGCAGGCGCTCCGTCGGCGCCTCATAGCTGCGGTCCTGGCGGTCGAGTTCCAGGAAGCCGGTTTCCTTACCCATGTGAGCCTCCCTTATTCCGCCGCAACCGATTCGGCTTCAAGCCGTTCGGATTCCAGCATTTTCAACGCATTCTCATAGTCGCGCGGCATGACCTTGACGAACTTGCCGACCGCATTGTCGAAATCGTCGAGGATCGCCTTTGCCCGGCTGCTGCCGGTGTGCAGCACATGCCGCTCCAGCAGGATGCGGATGCGCGCGCTGTCGTAATAGAGCGGATCGCCCATGCCGAAGTCCTCGACCGAACGGCCGCGCTGTTCGGGGCGGCGGCCATGCGGCACGTCCTCGTCCGACAGTTCGACCTCGCGCAGGTTCACCATCTCGGTGTTGCAGCGCTTCGCGAACTGGCCGTCCTCGTCATAGACATAGGCAATGCCGCCCGACATGCCCGCGGCGAAGTTGCGGCCCGTCGGGCCAAGCACCATCACCACGCCGCCGGTCATATATTCGCAGCCGTGGTCGCCAGTGCCCTCGACAATCGCGATCGCGCCCGAATTGCGGACTGCGAAACGCTCGCCCGCGACGCCGTTGAAGAACGCCTCGCCCGCAATCGCGCCATAGAGCACCGTGTTGCCGACGATGATGTTGTTCGTGGGATCGCGGTCCATGCCTTCAGGCTGCTTCACGATCACACGACCGCCCGACAGACCCTTGCCGACATAGTCGTTGGCATCGCCCGTCAGCTCCAGCGTGACGCCATGCGCCAGCCACGCGGCAAAGCTCTGCCCCGCGACGCCGGTGAAGCCGATGCGGATCGTGTTGTCCGGCAGGCCGGCATGGCCGTAACGCTTGGCCACTTCGCCCGACAGCATGGTGCCGACCGTGCGGTTGACGTTGCGAACCGTGCGTTCCAGCCGCACGCTTTCGCCATTCTCCAGCGCTGGACGGGCTTCCCTGATCAGCTCCTGATCCATCGCGGCTTCGAGGCCATGGTCCTGCGTCTCGGTCCGGTAAAGCTCGTGCCCGGGGACCGGCTTCACCTGATGGAGCAGCTTCGACAGGTCGACGCCATGTGCCTTCCAGTGCGAAACGGCGCGCTTCATGTCGATTCGGTCGACGCGGCCGACCATTTCCTCGACCGTGCGGAAGCCCATGTCCGCCATGATCTGGCGCAGCTCTTCCGCGACGAAGAAGAAATAGTTGACCACATGCTCGGGCAAGCCGGTGAAGCGCTTGCGCAGTTCGGGGTTCTGCGTCGCCACGCCGACCGGACAGGTGTTGAGGTGGCACTTGCGCATCATGATGCAGCCCGCGGCGATCAGCGGGGCGGTGGCAAAGCCGAACTCGTCCGCGCCCAGCAGCGCGCCGATGGCGACGTCGCGGCCAGTGCGCAGCCCGCCGTCGACCTGCACCGCGATACGCGCTCGCAGATCGTTGAGCAGCAGCGTCTGCTGCGTTTCGGCAAGACCGATCTCCCACGGGGAACCCGCATGGGTCAGCGAGGTCAGCGGGGAGGCGCCCGTGCCGCCCTCGTAACCCGAGATGGTGACATGGTCGGCGCGCGCCTTGGACACGCCCGCGGCCACCGTGCCGACGCCCACTTCGGACACCAGCTTGACCGAGATGCGCGAGGTCGGGTTCACGTTCTTCAGATCGTGGATCAGCTGCGCCAGATCCTCGATCGAATAGATGTCGTGATGCGGCGGCGGCGAGATCAGGCCCACGCCCGGCGTCGAGTGGCGGGTCGCGCCGATGGTCTTGTCCACCTTGTGCCCGGGCAGCTGGCCGCCCTCGCCGGGCTTTGCGCCCTGCGCCATCTTGATCTGGATGTCGTCCGCATTGACCAGATACTCGGTCGTCACGCCAAAGCGGCCCGATGCGACCTGCTTGATCGCCGAACGCATCGAATCGCCATTGTCCATCGGCGTGAAGCGCTTGGGATCCTCGCCGCCCTCACCCGTGTTCGACTTGCCGCCGATCCGGTTCATGGCCATCGCCAGCGTCGTATGCGCTTCCCAGCTGATCGAGCCATAGCTCATCGCGCCGGTGGCGAAGCGCTTCACGATCTCGGCGGCGGGCTCCACCTCGTCCAGCGGGATCGCCTTGTCGGCCTTCTTCAGATCCATCAGCCCGCGGATCGTCAGCAGCCGTTCGGACTGCTCGTTGATCGACTTGGCGAACTCTTCATAATTCTTGAAGTCGTTACCGCGCACGGCGTGCTGCAGGTTCGCGATATTGGTCGGCGTCCAGGCGTGTTCCTCGCCCCGGATGCGATACTGGTAGATACCACCGACATCGAGCATCTTCTGATATATCTGCTCTTCCGAATAGGCGGCGGTGTGACGGCGCACCGTCTCTTCCGCCACTTCGGCAAGTCCGACGCCCTCGATCGTGGTCGAGGTGCGGGTGAAGTACTTGTCGATGAACGCGGTCGAAAGGCCGACGGCGTCGAAGATCTGCGCCCCGCAGTATGACTGATAGGTGCTGATCCCCATCTTCGACATCACCTTGCGGATGCCTTTGCCGATGGCCTTGATGTAGTTGTACTCGACATCCTCGGCCGAGAGCGGCGCCTCGCGGTGGACGCGAATGCTCTCCAGCGTCTCGAACGCCAGATAGGGGTTGATCGCTTCGGCGCCGTACCCTGCCAGCACGCAGAAATGATGCACTTCGCGCGCTTCGCCGGTTTCGACGACCAGCCCGGTCTGCATGCGCAGACCCTGCCGGACGAGGTGATGGTGCACCGCCGACGTCGCCAGCAGCGCGGGCATCGCGATGCGATCCGGTCCCTGCGCGCGGTCCGACAGGATCAGGATGTTTTTGTCGGCCAGCACCGCCTCGGTTGCGGCCCAGCACATTTCCTTGATCGCCATCTCCAGCCCCTCGGCGCCGGTGCTGGCGTCCCAGGTGATGTCGATGGTCCCGGTGCGGAACGCGCCGTCGAGGCCCGATTCGACCGAGCGGATCTTGGCGAGATCGCTGTTGGTCAGGATCGGCTGCGTGATTTCAAGCCGCTTGTGCGTGCCGGCGTCGCGGCCCAGCAGGTTGGGGCGAGGGCCGATCATCGACAGCAGGCTCATGACCAGCTCCTCGCGGATCGGGTCGATCGGCGGGTTGGTCACCTGCGCGAAGTTCTGCTTGAAATAGTCGTAGAGCAGGCGCGAACGCTTGGACAGGACGGCGATGGGCGTGTCGGTGCCCATCGATCCGATCGGATCGTCGCCATTATACAGCATCGGCTCGAGGAACTTGGACACGTCCTCCTGCGTGTAGCCGAACGCCTGCTGACGGCGCAGGAACAGCTCGCTGTCGGCGGTGGGATCGACCGGCACGTCGTCCGCCTCGATCTCGACGATGTCGAGGTCTTCCAGCTTGTACTGCGCGTCGCGCAGCCATTTTTCGTAGGGATGCGCGTTCGAAAGCTCGGCCTTCAGCTCCTCATCCTCGACGATGCGGCCTTCCTCGAGATCGATCAGCAGCATCTTGCCGGGCTGTAGTCGCCACTTGCGCGTGATGTCCTCTTCGGCGAACGGCAGCACGCCGCTTTCGGATGCGAGGCAAACGAGATCGTCCTTGGTCACGCAATAGCGCGCCGGACGCAGCCCGTTGCGGTCGAGCGTGGCGGCAATCTGGCGGCCATCGGTGAAGGCGACCGACGCGGGGCCGTCCCAAGGCTCCATCAGGGCGGCGTGATATTCGTAAAAAGCGCGGCGAGCCGGATCCATCTCATGGTTCTTGGCCCATGCCTCGGGGATCAGCATCATCATCGCATGGGCAAGGCTGTAGCCACCCGCCAGCAACAGCTCGAGCGCATTGTCGAGGCACGCAGTGTCGGACTGACCATGCGGAATGATCGGCCACATCTTGTCCAGATCGGCGCCCAGCAGCGGCGATTCCATGGTGCGGCGGCGCGCATTCATCCAGTTCACATTGCCGCGAACCGTGTTGATCTCGCCATTATGGGCGATCAGGCGGAACGGCTGCGCCAGCCTCCAGCTGGGGAAGGTGTTGGTGCTGAAGCGCTGATGCACCAGCGCCAGCGCCGAGGTGCAGTCCGGATCGCGCAGATCGTCGTAGAAGCTGCCGACCTGGTTCGCCAGCAGCAGCCCCTTGTACACGATGGTCCGGCTGGAGAAGCTGGGCATGTACAATTCGGTCAGGCCCGGCAGGCCGTGCTTTTCGGCCAAAGTCGCAAGCGGGTTCTGCGTCTGCTTGCGGATCGAGAGCAGCTTGCGCTCGAACGCGTCCTGGTCCTCGCAATTGCCGCCGCGCGCGATGATCGCCTGGCGGATGACCGGCATCTGTTCCAGCACGGTCTTTCCCAGACCGTCGAGCGTGGTCGGCACATCGCGCCAGCCAATCAGCTGCTGGCCTTCCTTGCCGATGAACTTTTCGAACTGCGCCACCACAAAGTCGCGCGAAGGCTCGTCCTGCGGCAGGAAGCACATCGCGACGGCGTAATCGCCGGCGGGCGGCAGCGTCTTGCCCTCACCCTGCGCCCACTTGCGCAGCAGCGCGTCGGGCATCTGGATCAGAATACCCGCGCCATCGCCCAGAAGCGGGTCGGCCCCCACCGCGCCGCGGTGGTCCAGATTTTCCAGAATGGTCAGGCCTTGTTGAATAATCGCGTTCGATTTCTGCCCTTTGATATGGGCGACGAAGCCCACACCACAATTGTCGTGTTCGTTACGCGAGTCGTAGAGGCCTTGAACCGGCGGAAAACCCATTTTCACCTATCCTGTCGGGGCCGGGCAACATTACCCGTAATGTAAACGCGAATCAGCCCGCCCCAGTGGGGCGCAGTTATTGCGCGTTCGCTCCCAATGACGACAGGAAGCTGTCTTTGCAACTATGCAATGAGAAATCTTGCATCCATTGCCGACGTGGGAGCCAGCTTGTCGCCTAGCCCAGCGGCCTATGGGCGGTCAATCAGACGCGCTTCAATTCCTCGAGAGCCTCTCGCAGCCGGAAATCCTGAGGGCCCGCGCCATTCGGGATGATGTCCCGGCCACGATCGATGTCGAGCAAGGGCATTGGCGAAAGATTCGCTTCCCCCGGACGATGGGTGGCAGGCTGCGCGCGCGGCTTGTGCGTCTTGCCCAGCCCGATTGCCATCAACGAGCCATAGCCCGCCCCGTCGTCATCCGCGTCCTCTTCCTCGTCCGCCTCGCCGGCGAACCAGTCGGCTTCCATGCCGCCGGTCAGGCCGGGTGCGAAGCGCGGGGCGCTGTGGCCGTCATGCCCTGTATCGCGCCGCAGGGAATGGATCTGGGCCGGTGCAGGTTCGAAATCCGGATGAAAGGGATCCTGCCCGGCTTCGGGGCGATCCTGGGGCGGCATGTCGGTCGCCGGCGCCCAATCGCCTGTGTCCGCCCAGTCACCTGCGTCCAGAGCCTGCTCGACCTCATCGCGCGCCGCCGCGCCATCGCGAACGAATTCGGCATCAACATGATCGCGTTCGGCAAACTCAGGATCGTCGGCATGGTCGTCGCCTGCCGTGAAAACAGGCTCTTCGTCACTGACCTCATCCAGAGATTCCGCAGTGGGCGCATCGTCCGGCATCGTCGCGAAGCGGGCAAGATCGTCGTCATCCTCATCGAACCGCACGGGCGATTCAATATCGGCATAAAATCCCGTGTTGGGAATGCGGTCGAAGGTGATCTCGTCATCCTTGGGCGCGGGCGGAATATGGCTGAGGTCGTGCTTGGGCAACTGCTGCCCGGCAGGCGGCGCCGACAGGCGCTCCAGCGGCGTTCCCGTGCGCGAGGCCTTGCCCTGGTTCTCTGCCAGGTGACGGCGCAGGCGCGGCACCGAGGCCGCCGCTTCCTCGCGCGTGCCGACCGGTTCGGTCATCTCGCCGGGAAGGATGCCCGCGATGGCGGAACCGAACAAAAAGCCGAACACCCCGCCCAGCAAGGCGAGTGCGACGCCGGCGGTGACCGGCGTCAATCCCGCCTCTGCGCCGATGCCCACGTCGGCCAGCAGATCCATGAGAATATCGGGCGGCATCTGCAAACCTGCAAACACCCCGCCGACAGCTCCGCCGACACGCAATACGACTGCAATTATGCGACTCATTCCGTTCATTCTTCCAGCATGCACCAAGGCGCGCGAAGGCATCTTAAACGGAAAGGGTAAACACAGGCATAACCCGGCGGCCCCCTCCCCCATGGCAGAGGGGAGAGGATGCGTCAGGAAAGGTGAACGGCGGTCATGCGTGCAAGGGGCTGACCCCGCGGCGTTAGGCCACCGCCTTCAGCCGGGCGCGGGGATGATCGGCCATCCACGTCTCGACGATCGGCGCGATCTGTGCGCGCCATTTCGATCCGTTGAAGATGCCGTAGTGACCGACGCCGGGATGCAGGTGATATTTCTTCAGTTCGTCGGACAGGCCGGGCGTCAGCTTCAGCGCCGCCTTTGTCTGGCCGACACCGGAAATATCGTCGCGCTCGCCTTCGACGCACAGGATGGCTGTATCGGTGATCTTGTCAAGGTCGACCTTCTTCCCGCGGTGGGTCAGCAGGCCGCGCGGCAGCAGATATTCCTTGAACACCGCATTCACCGTCTGAAGATAGAATTCCGCCGTCATGTCGCAGACCGACAGATATTCGTCATAAAAGGTCTTCGTCGCATCGGCGCTTTCGCCATCGCCCGCGACCAGATGTTTGAACATGCCGTACTGGCTCATCATGTGGTTGCTGAGATTCATCGACATGAAGCCCGACAATTGCAGAAAGCCGGGATAGACCTGCCGCCCGCCGCCGGGATAATGCATCGGCACGGTCTGGATCAGATATTGCTTGAACCAATGCATCGGACGGCTCACCGCCATCTCGTTCACTTCGGTCGGGCCTTCGCGCGTGTCGATGGGGCCGCCCATCATGGTCAGCGTGGCCGGACGGCAGGGATTGCCCTGTTCGGCCATGATCGCGGTGGCGGCAAAGGCCGGGACCGAAGGCTGGCACACCGCCATCATATGCGCGCCGGGGCCAATATGCTCGAGGAACTCGACGATATAGTCGATATATTCGTCGAGATCGAAGCGCCCGGCCGTCAACGGCACCATCTTCGCGTCGGCCCAGTCGGTGATATAGACCTCGGCGCCGTGAAGCATGCGTTCGACAGTGCCCCGCAGCAGGGTCGCGTAATGCCCGCTCATCGGCGCGACGATCAGCAGCTTGGGCGCGTCTTTCGGCAGCCCGGTGTGGGTGAAGCGCTTGAGATTGCCGAACGGACGAAACAGCACATCGTCTTCGGTCACCTCATGCGTCTTCCCATCGACCTCTACGGTACCGATGCCGAAGGCCGGCTTGCCACGCGGTTCGGCGGCATGGGCGAATACCTCCAGCGCAGAGGAAAGGCTTGGACCGAAACCCACAGAGCCCATCGGATTCTTGGGGTTGTTCAGCCATTCGACCGTCACCGAAGCCATCGCGGTCGCCGACGAACGCCAAGCCTGCTGAATCTCGTAGAGTGAATAAAGCAAATTCAAATCTCCTCGCCGTGTCATCGCTACAAACGCGTCACGCCAGTGCAGCAATGCTGGCAGCTGATTGGCCGAACGGCCTTTCGCATATTGCCAGTTACGGTACTTGTGGGCCCTTAATAGATCGCCAGAGCCCTACGTTGCAATGCAGCAATCTCGATCTTTATCCCGCATTGCGAGTCCTTCGGGCTCGATTGCACGGGGATCAGCACCTTAACCCGCTTCAATCGACGTGCGCTTTGCTCTACGCGCCTGTCATGACCGAGCAGACCAGCCTATCGAGTCCGCCAAAAGCAACGCCAATAGCTACGGACGAATCGGCCGAGACCGAGGGTATCGCCATGGCGGGCGAGCAGGCCGCTGCCGGCGAAGAGAGCGGCTCGCGCCGCTCGATGGGGTCGCTTTGGACGCTGCTCGGCATGGCCACGCGCTATCCCGGCCACATGGCGGGCGCCGGTCTGGCCTTGCTGACGACATCGGCCGCGACGCTTGCCATTCCGTCCGGGTTCAAGCTGGTGATCGACCGCGGGTTTGGCGATGGTGAAATCGGACGCTGGTTCCAGTATCTTCTCGTCCTCGTCCTCGTTCTGGCGATCGGCACCGCGTTCCGGTACTACCTCGTATCCTGGCTGTCGGAGCGGGTCGTCGCCGACCTGCGGCTCAAGGTCTATGACAATCTCGTCACCCTTCCGCCGTCTTTCTACGAGGAAAACAACCCGCGCGAGATCTCGTCGCGGATGACATCGGATACGGCGATCATCGAACAGGTGGTCGGATCGACCATTTCGGTCGCGCTGCGCAATGCGCTGACGGCGCTGGGCGGCACGATCTACATGTTCTTTCTTGCGCCCCGACTGACGATATGGCTGCTGCTGGCGATCCCGGCCGTCATCATTCCGCTGGTGCTGATGGGCCGCCGGGTGCGGGGGTTATCGCGATCCAGCCAGGACCGCATCGCCGATCTGGGCGCCATGGTCAGCGAGGTCCTGGGCGGCATCCGCATCGTGCAGGTCTTCAACCAGGAATCGCGCGAGGCGATCCGCTTTGGCGGCGCGGTCGAACGGTCGTTCGATACTGCGAAAAAGCGCATCTTGATGCGCGCCCTTCTGACCGCGTTGGCGATGGGGCTGGTGCTGGGCGCGCTTGTGATGCTGATGTGGCGCGGCGCGCTGGACGTGCAGGCCGGCGAGATCACGGGCGGCACCATCGCGGCCTTTGTCATCACGGCAGGGCTTGTCGGAGGCGCCTTCGGGTCGCTGGCCGAAGTCTATGGCGATTTGCTGCGCGCTGCCGGTGCCGCGCAGAGGCTGGGCGAGCTGCTCGCGACCCGCCCCGTCATCGCGGCTCCTGCGCGCCCGCAGGCCCTTCCCAGCCCGCCGCGCGGTTCGGTCGCGTTCCAGAACGTGACCTTCCGCTATCCGACCCGGCCGGACGACAAGGCGCTGAACGATTTTACGCTGACGGTCGAGCCAGGCGAGACGGTTGCCATCGTCGGCCCATCGGGCGCCGGCAAGTCGACCTTGTTCCAACTGATCGCGCGCTTTTACGATCCGCAGGCCGGCAGCGTGCGGATCGACGGCATCGACCTTACCCGCGCCGATCCGCAGGACGTGCGCCAACGCCTCGCGCTGGTGCCGCAGGAAAGCGTGCTGTTCGCGGCGAGCGCACGAGACAACTTGCGCTATGGCGCATGGGATTCCAGCGATGAGGCTATCTGGGAAGCCGCGCGGGCTGCCAATGCGGAAGAATTCCTGCGCGCGCTGCCCGAGGGTCTCGACACCTTCATCGGCGACAGCGGCGCGCGGCTTTCAGGCGGACAGCGCCAGCGGGTGGCGATCGCCCGCGCCTTGCTTCGCGATGCGCCGCTGCTGCTGCTGGACGAGGCGACCAGCGCGCTAGATGCGCAAAGCGAGCGACTGGTGCAATCGGCGCTTGAAACGCTGATGAAGGGGCGCACCACGCTGGTGATCGCGCACCGGCTGGCCACGGTGCGTGCCGCCGACCGGATCGTAGTGATGGAACAAGGCGCCATCGCCGAGCAGGGAACGCATTCGCAGCTCGTCTCGCGCGGCGGCCTGTATGCCAATCTGGCTGCGCTGCAGTTCGATCAGGAACAATAGAACAGCGGAACCAAACAAGCGGCCCCATCGTTTCCAGAACAAACGCAATTGAAGGAAATGTTACGATGGGCATCATTATTATGATCATCGTCGGCGGCATCATCGGCTGGCTTGCCAGCATCGTCATGCGCACCGACGCACAGCAGGGTATCCTCCTTAATGTCGTGGTCGGCATTGCCGGCGCTCTCATCGCCGGTCTTGTGGTCGGCGGCAACACCATCATGAACGGCTTCAGCCTCTCGGCGCTGCTCTTCTCGTTCCTTGGTGCCGTTGTCCTGCTGGCGATCGTCAACCTGTTTCGCCGTGGAACCGTGCGATAACAGCCTGAACACCGGATAGACACGAGTAAATGACGGGGTGGCGGAACTTTTCGTCACCCCGTTTATTTTGGCTTGATGCCGCCTGACAGGCGGAATTTTTCAAAAGGGGAAACCAGATGAAGAAGCTTATTGCCACCGCCAGCGCCGCAGCGGTCGGCCTTGCCCTTGCTGCTTGCGACAGCCCTGCTGAAAACGCGATGGAAGACCAGGCCGAAGCGGTCGAGGACCAGGCCGAAATGGAAGCGGATGCGCTGGATGACGCCGGCATGGAAGAACAGGCCGACATGGTCGAGGAACAGGGCGAAGAACGCGCCGACGCCATGGAAGAGCAGGCCGACGACATGGACGCCGCTCCGGAATAGGCTTTCGTCTTGACGAGTTTGGCGGCGCCGGATCGTTCCGGCGCCGCTTTTCGTTGGTTTGGCGGAACCAACCTTTTCCCAGCGGCTTGATGTGGGAAGGCGAGCATCGGGCTTCTCCGTTCTCGCGACCATTTTGGGAGAAGGTGAGCCATGGTCAGCAATGTCACGGAAATCGTGCGCGGAGAGCGCGAAATGGAAGAGGTGATCGCCTCGCGCTATCGCTCGTTCGAAGCTACGTCGCCTGACAAGGCCGTCGATATCGTGCCGACCGACCCGGTCGAGGCCGATCGTTTCGATTCCATGCGGGCCGATGGCATCATCCGCGGCGCGGAAGGCGGCTTTTACCTCGACGAGAACGAATTGAACCGCGTCCGCAAGTCGCGCAAGAGCTGGCTGTTCGGCGGGGCGGGCACGGCGGCCATTCTGGGCATCGTCGCCGGTGTGCTGATCGGACGGCGGGGCAGGAATTCGGCCTGACGGTTTAAGCTCTGGGCGCCGTGCGGCTTGACTTGCCCGGCCAATTGCAGCAAAGGCCCCCACGCTTTGGCAAGGGCTGGCGCGTGATTCCCGATTGCGGTCACCGACGGGCCCTGCCACGAGATTCGAATCTCAGACTTGAACCGGAACATCGCGCGGTAACGCCAACAGGTGCTGCCCGCTTTAGGATATTTAGGAATACGCCATGGCGAAGCCCGCAACCGTCAAGATCCGGCTGGTCTCCACCGCCGACACCGGCTTCTTCTATGTCACGAAGAAGAACCCGCGCAACATGACCGAAAAGATGGTCCAGCGTAAGTACGACCCCGTCGTGCGCAAGCATGTCGACTTCAAGGAAGCCAAGATCAAGTGATCCTGCGCGCGGGTGGCTTTCAGCAAACCCGCGACCTTGTTTTTACGGGGCTTTTTTCGAAAGCGCCGGAACTCGCCGGTTCACCACGGGTTCAATGGCGACACGCCATGATGCCTGGATGATCTCCGCAATGTTCTCTCGAATCCGTAGCGGGCGCCTGCTCGCTTGTGCCGCCCTTGCCTCGCTGGCGGCGCCTGTTGCCATGTCCGCTGCGGTCACACCCGCATCCGCGCAGCCCAGCGATGAGCTCAGCCGCGCCGTGGCCGCCCTCAGGGCGATCAGCACGATGAGCGCCGATTTCGTGCAGGTCGATCGCAACGGTCAGCAACTGACCGGCAAGATGGTGCTGAAGCGCCCCGGCAAGATCCGGTTCGAATATCAAAAGGACGTCCCTGTCCTGATCGTATCCGATGGCTCGCGCCTGACGATGCTGGATTATGAAGTCCGGCAAAAGCAGGTCTGGCCGATCAGCAACAGCCCGCTTGGCGCGCTGCTCGATCCGGGGAAGGACGTCATGCGCTATGGCAAGCTGATGCCCGTGCGCCACCCCGATCTTGTCAGCGTGCAGGTCAAGGATCCCAAGCATCCCGAATACGGCACGATCACGCTGATCTTCAATCGCGACGCCTCGGCTCCGGGCGGATTGCAGCTTGAAAGCTGGGTCTCGGTGGATTCGCAGAACAAGATCACCAAGATCTTCCTCAGCAACCAGCGCTACGGCATCCCGGTGAGCGACGGGACATTCACCTTCAAGGATGTCCGTCCGAGGAAGAAACGCTGACCGATTCGGCTCTTAAGGGCTAATTAACGGTCAATTGTGCGGGTATAGCGACGAACGGCCCTTCCCCTGTACCTGCCGTTCATCTAATCGACAGGCGTTCGGGCGTAGAAATATCCGAACAAGATGCGAGGGAATCGGGTTTCCCCCCTGTTGCCCGCCCCAACAAACCGCATCTTGCCGAGCGTGACGAACGCGAATGGCAACCCCCGACCCAATGCCCCCGGGTCGGGGGTTTTGCGTGTCTGGCGTCCGTTTCCTGCAACGGCCTTCCGGCGGCGGCTTCTCACTTTCAGACAGATTGGACTTTGCCGCCGAAGGCCTTATGGCGCGCTGCATGGTCACGATCGCAACCTGGAACATCAACTCCGTCCGCCTCCGCCTCGATCAGGTCGAGCGCTTTCTTGCCAAGCAGCAGCCCGATGTGCTGTGCCTGCAGGAGATCAAGGTGGCCGAGCATCTGTTTCCGCATGCCGCCTTCGAACGCCTTGGCTACACCCACCGCGCGGTGCATGGGCAAAAGGGCTATCACGGCGTCGCCACCGTCTCGAAGCTGCCCCTTACCGAACTCAGCCGCCACGACTGGCAGGACAATGGCGAGGCACGGCATGTCGGCGTCGAACTGGGCGGTGCGGGCAAGGGCCTTCTGCTTGAGAATGTGTATATCCCGGCCGGCGGCGACGAACCCGACCGCGAGATCAACCCCAAGTTCGGCCAGAAACTCGATTTCCTCGAACGCATGGCGCATTGGGCCGATACCGTCGACCGCCCCAGCCTGATCGTCGGCGATTTCAACGTGGCCCCGCTGGAACACGACGTGTGGAGCCACAAGGCGCTGCTGAAGGTCGTCAGCCACACCCCGGTCGAGGTGGAGGCGCTGGACCGGTTTCGCCATGCGCATGGCTGGGTCGACCTTGGCCGCGAATATGTCCCGGCCGAGGAAAAAAGCTATAGCTGGTGGAGCTATCGCAACAAGGACTGGAAGGCGTCCAATCGCGGGCGGCGGCTGGACCATATGTGGGCCTCGCCCGATCTGGCGGCGCAGGCGCGCGAGCATCGCGCCCTGCTGGAATGCCGCGACTGGGAGCGGCCTTCGGACCATATTCCGCTGGTCACCCGCTTCGAGATCTAGGCGATGACCGCCCCCTCACCCTCTCGCCGGACTGCGCAGGCGGTCGATGCGCTGCGCCATGGCTGGCCCGTGCGCGTGTCGGGCGGGGATGGCGCGTTGCTGCTGCTGCCTGCAGAGACGGGGCATGACGCGGGCGGGTCGGCGGCGCGGCGGCTGCTGATCTCGGCGGCGCGGGCGGCGACGCTGAAACTGATCAACCAGAAGGACGCTGCCGTCCCCGATGCGCCCGCGCTGATCCGCGCGGCGGAGCCGTTCACCCTGCAGGCTGCGCGCGAACTGGCCGATCCCTCGCGCGATCTGGCCAATCCGCTGTCCGGTCCGTTTCGCGCCGACCCGCTGGAGGCGTCGGAAGCGGCCAAGGCGGCGATGGCGCTGGCGCGGATTGCGGGGATCCTGCCTGCCTTCCTCGTTGCGCCCGAACCGGCGGGCGAAGCGGTGGAATTGTCCGCCAGCGACATCGCCGCGTTCGAGGATCCGGCCCGCCTTACCATTCAGGCCCGCGCCCATCTGCCCACACATGCGGCGGAGCAGGCCGAGATCGTCGCCTTTCGCGCCCCCGACGATCTGCGCGAGCATGTCGCGCTGGTCATCGGCCGGCAGAACGGCGAACGCGTGCCGCTGGTGCGCCTGCATAGCGAATGCCTGACGGGCGACGTGCTGGGCAGCCTCAAATGCGATTGCGGGCCGCAGCTCGACGCGGCGCTGGCCGCGATGGCGGACGAGGCCGCCGGGGGCGGCTGGGGCGTTTTGCTCTATCTGCGGCAGGAAGGGCGCGGGATCGGGCTGATCAACAAGCTGCGCGCCTATCGCCTGCAGGACCAGGGTTTCGACACGGTGGACGCCAACAACCGGCTGGGCCTGCCGACCGATGCGCGCGATTTTCCGGTGGCGGCGCGCATGCTGGAACTGCTGGGCGTGCGGCGGATCCGGCTGCTGACCAATAATCCGATGAAGGTCGAGACGCTGGACGCACTGGGGATAGAAGTGGCGGAGCGGGTGGCGCATGCGCTGCCGGCGAACCCGCATAATGCGCGCTATCTGGATACCAAGCGGGACCGGACCGGGCACCTGCTGTAAGCCGCGAAAAGTGACAAAGGTGACACGTCCTACAGGGTCTGTCACCCTTCTGTGGGCCGCGGAATTGGCGGGTTTGCGGGCCAAAAGTGACACCATGGGGTCCCGCGGGAATTTCGACGATGGGAAGGAGCCTTCGCGCCAACGGCTAGCGCGGCGATGGCGTGTAGGACAGGAAAAGCTGGCGGGCCGCTGCCCCACCGCGATTCGATAATCATTCGGAAACCGGTCAGGAATTAAGCAGGCGGGATGAACGCAATCCCGGACCATTCGGCGCTCACGTCCTTCTCGGTTGACTGGGATGCGATCTATGCAGCCGTCAACGCGTGGCGCGGTGAGTGCATGCATCACTTTTCTGCCGTTGAACTTGCCGTCACCAAGACATTGCTGGCCTTGTCGCAAGCCAGCCCGGATCCGTCCGCGATTGGCTTGCGCCATTTTATCGGCCAGCGCCTGGAAGATCTGGCGGAGGCGATCGGACCGGACGGTCCGTTTGCAGATGCGGGGAAATCCGCTTCAACTTGTCTGGCGGAGTATCGCGAGCGACACGAGGCTTTTCGGAGGCAGCTTTGCCACGGTCTCGTCGTGGTGACGGTGGCACAGAACGGCCATTGGATGATGGTTCTTCGCACGCTGTCGATCCGGGCGCGACAGGGGGAAGAGCGGGAAATCGTCATCGAACAATCGGCAGCAGCGTCACGACTGGTGCAACTGAAGCGCGACGGGCAGAAGCTGGCCGCTTTGCTAGGGCAAGTGCGCAAGGCGGCCGAAAAGACCTAGTCCCTCCCGGCAGGCGCGCGGTTCACCCGAAGCATCCCGCTCTATTCACCCTCTCTCATCGCCAATACGCGCTCGATCGCGGCCAGGTGGCCCGTGACGGGCGCGTTGGCCGGATAGACGTCGAACGGCACCTGCGGGGCAAGCCCGGTCTCCTCGTAAACACTGCCATCGAGGGCGGCGAAGATCTCGTTCGAGAGTTCGAGCAGCCAGCCGTTGGGCAGGCGCTTGGCGAGCGGGGTGGAGAAGGCGCCGCGGGTCGTCCCGCCAAGCTGGATCACGCGCGGGTTCTGGCGCAGCGCCAGCGTGGCCAGCTCTCCGCCGCTGACCGTCACGTCGCTGGTCAGCAGATAGACCGGTCCGGTGAAGCGCAGGCCGTCCGCGGGTTCGATGACATGGTCGAAGGGCGCGAGGCCGGACCCAAGCGCCACCGTCGTATATCCGGTATAGGGCCGGTCGGTGAAGCGGCTCGCGACCGCCTTGGCGATGCGGTCCCATCCGCCGCGATTGTTCGACAGGTCGAGGATGACGGCCCCCGCCCGCGCCCCCGCCCCCGCTGCTTCGAACGCCGCGAAAGCCTCGTCCATGATGCGGTCGAATTCGGCCAGCTCGGCCTCCGCCCATGCGTCGCTGCCGAAATCCTCGCGGTCGGTGAAGCCGCCCATCTGGAAGATCTGCACATAGCCGGTGCGCCCGTCCAGCATCCCCCAGACGATCCGATCGCGCCCCGCCTGATGCGCGCTGTCGCCAAGGCGGGCGAGCGTCTGGTCGATCAGCGCGACCAGCCATTCGCTCTCTCCCCCTTGCGTCGCGCGCATGCGCGGCAGCGTGGTGCCCTGCCCGTCCTGCATGCGGCGGCGTTCGCCTGCGTCACGGCCCGGGATGGCGACCTCGCCGATCAGCTTGGTGTGGCTGTCGGACAGGCCGTGCATATAGGCCGCGAGTGCATCCCACAGCTGCGCCTCGCTCATGTCCGGCGCGATCCGGCTGCGGACCCGCGCGGCCCGCGTCGCATGATCGGGCGGGCGGCGGCCGAAAAAGGCGTAATGCCGCTCGAACGCGTCGAGGAAGGCGTCGGCCACCGTTTGCGGAGTGACGGCGGGTGGCTGGCGGCACGCTTCGGGCAGCGCGTCGAGCCGGTCGAACATCACGTTGGTGTCGCCGCGCAGCAGCTGAAAGATCGCGCTGCGCCCGCCCGGCAGCATGCGGAAATAGCGATAGGAGATCGCATCCATTTCGCTGAAACTGTCGCCCGTGCGCGGCGTTTCGTAGCATGTGGCGCCGATTTCATATTGCGTCACGCCGTCGTCATCGATGTCGAGGATGCGGCCATAGCCCCGGCTTTGCCACACGCCGCGGATCTGCGGGTCGGTCTGATTTGGCGCGTTGGCGATCGGCCTTGCCTCGGCGGCGTCGAGCCAGGGTCTTGCGGCATGCGGAGAGGATTGTGGCGCCAATGATGGCGGCGCACAGCCTGCCGCGAAGAACAGCGCGATGACGAGGAGATGTCGGAGCGGTCCGGGCATGCCGGCCTTGCTGGCAGGCGGGGCGGCCAAATTCAAACGATCCGCGCGTAACGGTCTGCGATTGTGGGGCTCAATCCTCGCCTTCTTCGGGATCGGGTTCGGGGTCGGGGTCGGGCGTTATGTCGCCGTCATCGCCGGGAATGATATCGCCGGGTCCGGAGCCGCCGCCGCTGCCTCCGCCGTCACTGCCCCCGCCGTCATTGGCGCCATCCGATCCGTCCGGCGCGTCGGTTCCGCCGCCCGAAGCCGCCCCGCCCCCGGAATCGCCGCCGCCTGAACCGCCGCCACCACCGCCCGAGCCGTCTCCCGCCGTGCCGCCGCCATCCGAATACGCGCCGCCCGGACCCGCCCCGGTGCCTCCGCCCGATCCGTCCGCGGGTGACGTCTGATCATGGATTCCGTTCGCCGCATTCCCCAGCGCATGTTCGATATTGCTGCCCAATTGGAAGGTCGCATAGCCGAGGCCGAGCACAATGACGCTGAGAATAAGTGCGTATTCGGCCGACGCCGCGCCGCTGCGTTCAAGGAAAAACCTTTGAATTGACGCGCTTGGCTTCAACGACTCACTCCTGCGACAAGTGGGAACTTCGTTATGCCACAAGTTGTCGCCTTATGGGCAATTGTCCCGGTGCCGCCGGACGGGCCGCACGATGTCACGAATGCTGCTGGATCACGTCGAGGAAGTCCTCGCCATATTCGTCCAGCTTGCGCGCCCCGATGCCGGGAAGCTCGCCCAGCTCGTCCAGCGTCTGCGGGCGCAGGCCACACATGTCGCGCAGCACGCTGTCGTGGAAGATCACGTATGGCGGGACGCCGTTGTCCTTGGCGAGATCGCGGCGAAGGCTGCGCAAAGCCTCGAACAAAGGGTCGCCGATGGGGTTGGACGTGGCGTCGCCGCCGCGTCTTTTGGTGCGCTGGCGCTTGGGCGGAAGGACGAGGTCGAGCGGCACCTCGCCCTTCAGAAACGCGCGCGCGTCGGGGCCGAGCATCAGCCCGCCATGCTCGGTCGGGAGCAGCGCGCCGCGGACCTGCAGCGCGCGGCTGACGGGTTTCAGCATCGCAGCTTCCTCCCCCTCGACGATGCCGAAGACAGAGAGGCTTTCGTGCCCGTTCTGGCGGCTGCGATCGGTGGACTGGCCGGTCAGGATGCTCTCCACATAGCCCGCGCCGAACATCTGGCGCGTGCGCGCTACGGCGGAGAGATATTTCTGCGCGATCACCGTGGCGTCGATGGATTTGGGCGGGGACAGGCAATTGTCGCAATTGCCGCAGGTCTCGGGCGGGTTCTCGCCAAAATGGCGCAGCAATATGGCGCGGCGGCAGCCGGCGGTTTCGACCAATGCGCCCAAGGCGCCGAGGCGGGTGCGCTCGCCCGCGATCCGGTCCTCGCCCATTTCGCCCAGCCGCATGCGGGCGCGGGCGAAATCATCGGCGCCCCAGAACAGATGCGCGACCGAAGGATCTCCGTCGCGGCCTGCGCGGCCGGTTTCCTGGTAATAGGCCTCGATCGACTTGGGCAGGCCTGCGTGGATCACGAAGCGCACGTCGGGCTTGTCGATGCCCATGCCGAAGGCGACGGTGGCGACCATCACCATGCTCTCGCTCGCGACGAAATCGTGCTGGTTGCGGGCGCGGGTCTCTGCCGGAAGGCCCGCGTGATAGCAGCGGGTTTCGCGGCCCGCCTTCCCCAGCGTTTCGGCCAGCCGCTCGGTCGCGGCGCGGGTCGGCGCATAGACAATGCCGGGACCGGGCTGCGCATCCATGATCTGCTGGATCTGGCGGGCAAGGCTGTCGCGCGGGGTGATGTGATAGCGGATGTTGGGCCGGTCGAAGCCAGCGACGATCAAACCGTCTTCGGGAATGCCGAGCTGGGCGAGGATGTCGGCCCGCGTATGCGCGTCCGCCGTCGCCGTCAGCGCAAGGCGCGGGACCTGCGGAAACGCATCCATCATCGGGGCCAGCAGGCGGTAGTCGGGCCGGAAATCGTGGCCCCATTCGGAGACGCAATGCGCCTCGTCTATCGCGAACAGGGCGAGGCGGCACTGGGACAACAGTTCGCGGAAATGCGGCTGGCTGGCGCGTTCAGGCGCGACATAGAGCAGGTCGAGTTCGCCGTCCCGCAGGCGCTGCACGGTTTCGGCGCGGTTCTCGTCCACGCTGGTGAGGGTAGCGGCGCGGATGCCGTTCGCTTCGGCGCTGCGCAGCTGGTCGTGCATCAGCGCGATCAGCGGGCTGACGACGACGCAGGTACCCTCCAGCATCAGCGCGGGCAGCTGGTAGCACAGCGACTTGCCCGCGCCGGTCGGCATCACCGCCAGCGTGGAGCGACGGTCCAGCACGCGGTCGACCACCTGGCTCTGCACCCCGCGAAAGGCGGAGAAGCCGAAAGTGCGTTTGAGGGTGTCGAGCGCGCCTGCCATGTTCTGGGCCATGACAGATCGCGCCCCCGCATGGAACGGCTGCGGGCGGATATTCCTCAGTCCAGGTTGGGGCGCAGCCAGCGTTCGGCGGTGGCGATGTCGACGCCGCGCCGCGCCGCATAGTCCTCAAGCTGGTCGCGGCCGATGCGGGCGACTCCGAAATACTGGCTTTCGGGATGCGCGAAGTAGAAGCCCGACACCGCCGAGGTCGGCCACATCGCGTTGGATTCGGTCAGCGTGATGCCGGCCCTGTCCTCGACCTGCATCAGGTCCCACAATATGGGTTTCAGCGAATGGTCGGGGCATGCCGGATAGCCCGGAGCGGGGCGGATGCCGCGATATTGCTCCTTGATGAGCGCCTCGTTTGTCAGCTGCTCCTGCGGGGCGTATCCCCACAGCGCAGTGCGGACATGCTGGTGCAGGCGTTCGGCGAAAGCCTCGGCAAAGCGGTCCGCCAGCGCTTTCAGGAGGATGTCGGAATAATCGTCATGCGCCGCGCGGAAGCGGGCGGAGTGGTCGTCGATCCCGTGGATGGCGACCGCGAAACCGCCCAGCCAGTCGCCCGCGGGGTCCACGAAATCCGCGAGGCAGAAGTTCGCCCTCTCCCGCGATTTCTTGACCTGCTGGCGCAGGAAGGGAAGCCGCGTGCCGCCGTCCAGAACGACGTCATCGCCCTCGCGCCGGCAGGGCCAGAATTCGCACACGCCGCGTGCGGTAAACCATTGTTCTTCGATGATTTGCTGCAGCATTTTCCGGGCATCGGCGAAGAGGCTGCGCGCGCTTTCGCCCACCACCTCGTCGTCGAGGATCGCGGGGTAATTGCCCGCCAGTTCCCATGCACGGAAGAACGGCGTCCAGTCGATATATTCGGCGAGATCCGCCAGGTCCCAGCTGTCGAATACGTGATTGCCGGGCTGCGCCGGTGCGGCGGGCTTGTCGGCCATGTCGGCGGCAAAGCCGTTCTCGCGCGCTTCGGCGATGGGCAGCAGCGCGCTCTGCCCCTTGCCCGCGCGCTTGACGCGCACGTCTTCGTATTCGTCGGCGATCTTCACGACATAGGGGTCGCGCTGGGTGTCGGACAGAAGCTGCGAGGCGACGCCCACCGCGCGGCTGGCATCGAGCACGTGGATCACCGGCCCCGCATAGGCGGGATCGATGCGCAGCGCGGTATGCACCTTGCTGGTGGTCGCGCCGCCGATCAGCAGCGGGATCGCCATTTCGGCGCGGGCCATTTCCTCGGCCACGGTCACCATCTCGTCCAGCGAAGGCGTGATCAGGCCCGACAGGCCGATGATGTCGGCGTCGTTCTCGTTCGCGGCCTTGAGGATATCGGGCCACGGCACCATGACGCCCAGGTCGATGACTTCATAGCCGTTGCACTGCAGCACGACGCCGACGATGTTCTTGCCGATATCGTGCACGTCGCCCTTCACCGTCGCCATGACGATGCGGCCCTTCGCCTTGGCGCCCTCTTCCTTCTCCGCCTCGATATAGGGAATCAGGTGGGCGACGGCCTTTTTCATGACGCGGGCGGATTTGACCACCTGCGGCAGGAACATCTTGCCGCTGCCGAACAGGTCGCCGACGACATTCATCCCGTCCATCAGCGGGCCTTCGATGACCTCGATCGGGCGGCCGCCGCGTTCCGCCACGGCGGCGCGCATTTCCTCGGTATCGTCGACGATATGCGCATCGATGCCCTTGACCAGCGCGTGTTCCAGCCGCTTCTCGACCGCATAGCCGCGCCATTCGGCGGCCTGTTTCTCGGCCTCCGGGCTCTTGCCCTTGTAGCTTTCGGCCAGCGCAATCAGCCGTTCGGTCGCGGTTTCGAAACCGCTGTCCGCCGGGGGATCGCGCATCAGGATCACGTCTTCGCACGCATCGCGCAGCACGTGATCGATCTGGTCATAGACGTCGAGTTGCCCGGCATTGACGATCGCCATGTCGAGCCCCGCGGGGATCGCATGATAGAGGAACACCGAATGCATCGCGCGGCGCACCGTCTCGTTCCCGCGGAAGCTGAAGGACAGGTTCGACAGCCCGCCGCTGAAATGCACATGCGGGCAGGTTTCGCGCAGCACCGACACCGCCTCGATGAAGTCGAGCGCGTAGCGGTCATGCTCCTCGATGCCGGTCGCGACCGCGAAGACATTGGGGTCGAAGATGATGTCCTCAGGCGGGAAGCCGATGCCGGTGAGGAGCTTGTAGGCACGCTCGCAGATCTCGATCTTGCGCTGCTTGGTGTCGGCCTGTCCGGTTTCGTCGAAGGCCATCACCACGACCGCCGCGCCGTAATCCATGCATTTGCGCGCAGAATCCAGGAAGGGCGCCTCGCCCTCCTTCATGCTGATCGAATTGACGATGGGCTTGCCCGACACGCATTTGAGGCCCGCCTCGATCACTTCCCACTTGGACGAATCCACCATGATCGGCACGCGCGCGATATCGGGCTCGGCGGCGATCAGCTTGAGGAAGGTGGTCATCGCCTCGACCGCGTCGAGCAGGCCTTCGTCCATGTTGACGTCGATGATCTGCGCGCCGTTCTCGACCTGCTGGCGCGCGACTTCGACGGCGGCGGGATAGTCGCCCGCCATCACCAGCTTCTTGAAACGTGCAGAGCCCGTGACATTGGTACGCTCGCCAATATTGACGAAGCGGCTTGCCGCTGCGGCAAAGTCCTGATCAGACATGATATTTCCTGTTTGGCCGCTCAGGCAGCCATGATGAAGGGTTCAAGTCCCGCCAGCCGCGTCTTGCGGGTCGGTTCGGGGATCTGGCGCGGGGCGATTCCCTCGACAACCTTGGCCATGGCCGCAATATGCTGCGGCGTCGAACCGCAGCATCCGCCCAGCACGTTGACCAGCCCGCGCTTCGCCCAGTCGAGCACGAAGCCCGCGGTGGTGTCGGGCATTTCGTCATATTCGCCCAGCTCGTTCGGCAGGCCCGCATTGGGGTAATGCATGGTGCAGCAATCGGCGATCTTGGCGAGCGTCGCGACATGCGGCGCCAGCTGCGTCGCGCCGAACGAGCAGTTCAGCCCGACGGTCAGCGGGTTGGCGTGGCGCGCCGCGTACCAGAACGCCTCGACCGTGTGGCCCGACAGGTTGCGGCCCGACAGATCGGTCAGCGTCATCGACAGCATGATCGGCACCTCGCGGCCCAGCGCCTGTTCCATCTGGCGCACGGCCATGATGCCCGCCTTGGCGTTGAGTGTGTCGAACACCGTCTCGATCAGGATGAAGTCGGCTCCGCCCTCGACCAGCGCCTCGCACTGTGCGCGGTAAACCTCTGTCAGATAATCGAAATCGATCTCGCGATAGCCGGGATCGTTGACGTCTGGCGAGAGCGAAAGCGTCTTGTTGGTCGGCCCGATCGCGCCCGCCACGAAGCGGGGACGTCCGTCGCGATCGGCAAACTCGTTTGCCACGCGCCGCGCCAGCGCCGCGCTTTCGCGGTTGATGTCGGCGACGAGGTCTTCCGCCGCGTAATCGGCCTGGCTGATCTTGTTGGCGCTGAACGTGTTGGTCTCGGCGATGTCGGCCCCCGCCTCGAAATAGGCGCGGTGGATCGATTCCGGCACCTCGGGCTTCGTAAGCGCGAGGATGTCGTTATTGCCCTTCTGGTCCTTGGTGAGGCCCAGATCGCCCGCGTAATCGGCCTCGACCAGTCCCTTGGTCTGGATCTGCGTGCCGAACGCGCCATCGGTGATGAGGATGCGCTGCGACGCCTGTTCGAGGAACGCGGCGCGCGCCTTGCTTGGGGTAATCGTCATGCTGCGGTCTCCTGCAATCCGGAAGCGTTCCGGGCGCTTTCCTTCGGGCGCATGCCGAGAAGATGGCACACCGCGTAGGAAAGCTCAGCGCGGTTGAGCGTGTAGAAATGGAAGTCGCGCACGCCCTCTGCATACAAAGAGCGGCACATTTCGGCGGCGATGGTGGCCGCCACCAGCTTGCGCGATTCGGGCCGGTTGTCGAGCCCTTCGAACAGTTCCTCCATCCACTTGGGAATCTCGGCTCCGCAGGCCTTCGCGAACTTGCGCGTCTGGGCCACGTTGGACACCGGCAGGATGCCCGGCAGGATCGGTGCGTCGATCCCTTGCGCGGCGGCAAGGTCGCGGAAGCGCAGGAACTTCTCGGGCGCGAAGAAGAACTGGGTGATCGCGCGCGATGCGCCCGCGTCCAGCTTGCGCTTGAGGTTGTCGAGATCGGATTCGGCGCTCGCCGCCTCGGGGTGGGTTTCGGGATAGGCGGCGACCGAGATGTCGAAGGGCGCGATGTCCTTAAGCCCCGCGACAAGGTCGGCGGCGCTGGCATAGCCGTCGGGATGCGGCACGAATTTCTGGCCCATCGTCGGCGGATCGCCGCGCAGCGCGACGATATGGCGCACGCCCGCTTCCCAATAGGCTTCGGCCACTTCGCGGATCTCGTCCTTGCTCGCCTCTACGCAGGTAAGATGCGCGGCGGTGGGGAGGCCGACTTCGCGGATGATGCGCGCGACGATGTCATGCGTGCGGTCGCGGGTGCTGCCGCCCGCGCCATAGGTGACCGACACGAAATCGGGCCGCAGCGGGGCAAGCGCGAGCACGGTTTCCCACAAATGCTGCTCCGATTTCTCGGTCTTGGGCGGGAAGAATTCGAACGACACGTCGATGTCGCCGGGAAGCGAGGCGAAGAGGGGCCTGCCGATTGTCGAGACGGTATCGTTCATGGTGTTGTCCGCGCTGTGGTGTCGGCCCGCCGGGTTCCGGCCTTACGGGCGACGATATGGGGAATTGGGTTGCGGCGGGTGCCGGTCCAGATGCGGACCGTCAGTTCCTCGCCTTTCAGGGATGCTGTGTCGCCTAGTGCGAAACCGGCATCGCCCAGCAGCTTGTCCATCTGCGCATCGGTAAAGCCGAGGCGGGCGTGGGCGTCGCGTTCGCGCAATTCCTCGAACGCATGGGCGGCGAAATCGACGATGGCGACGCGCCCGCCGGGGCGGGTGACGCGGGCCGCCTCGGCCAGTGCGAGTTCGGGCAGTTGCGCGTAATGCAGCACCTGGTGGAACAGCACGGTGTCGAAGCTGGCGTCCTCGAACGGCAGATCGGTGAAGTCGCCCTGCAGCAGGTTGAGCCGCGAGGGCGGCAGGTCCTGCAGCCGCGCGCGGGCGACGCGCAGCATGTCGTTGCTCTTGTCGATGGCGCTGACATGGCTGGCAAAGGGCGCGAAGAGTTCGGCGATGCGGCCCGTGCCGGTGCCGATGTCGAGCATCCGGCCCAAGGGCGCGTCTCCGTCGCCGCTTTCCACATCGAGCAGTGAAGCCAGCTTTGCCTCGACCAGCGCGTCGTCGCTGTGGAGGGTGCGCAGCCGGTCCCATTCGTCGGCGTGGCGGGCGAAATAATATTCGGCGCTGGTTTCGCGCGCGGTGCGGATCGCGGACAGGCGGCGCATGTCGCCATCGCACAGCGCGGCGAAATCCTCGTCCTCTCCTTCCGCCGCGGCCAGCATCCGGTCCGCCGCAGCCAGCATCGGCGAATCGCTGCCCGCCATCCGCGTTTTCAGAAACACCCAGCTGCCTTCCTTGCGCTTTTCGACAAGGCCTGCTTCGGTGAGGATGCGGATATGGCGCGAGATGCGCGGCTGGCTCTGTTCCAGCACTTCCGCCAGTTCGCCCACCGCCAGCTCCATGCGCGAGAGCAGGCGCAGCAGCCGCAGGCGCGACGGATCGTCGATCGCGCGCAGCAGTTCCACGAGAGGCGGAGCGGTGGTCATGGCGGTGCATATAAAGAAAGCTTTATATGTTGGCAATCATTGCCTGCCCGCCTTCTCGCGCCTAGATTCCCGCCGCGCCCCATGGCGTCCAGACGAGGGAGTTACCCGTAACATGAAGATGATTATCGCCCGTGCCGCGCTTGTCGCCGCACCCGCCCTGCTGCTTGGCGCATGCGGTTCGACCGATGAAGCCGATGCCCCTGCCGAAGCCGACAATGTCGAAATGCCCGCCGCCGAAGTGATGGCGCAGCCCGGCATGGAGGACGATGCCGCCGTCGATCCGATGGCTGCCGACGTGATGGACGAACCGGCGATGGCTCCGGCCGAGCCTGCGCCGCCGATCGTCGACCCGACGGCCGAGGACGCCGCAGATGCGGCCGACGACGCCGCCGCCGATCTGTCGGCAGCGATGGAAGGCGAATAATGCGCCTGCGCCTCGCCGCGCCGGGCATGGCGGCCCTGATGGCCGTGCTGCTGCCCGGCTGCGGCGAGGCGATTGACGATCCGCGTCCCGCCGACGCCACCGAGCGGCAGGTGCTGTCCGATGCCGCCGAGATGCTGCCGCGTGCAGACAACGAGCCAGAGCGTTCATCCGCTGCGCCCGCCGATGCGGAAACATCGCGAACCGATTGAAACGAAGCCCTGCGCCGAGCGTTGATCTTCCAAAAGGAGAATTTCAATGGCTTTGCTTAAACTCGCCGCACTGGGCGCAATCGGATATGCCGGTTACCGCTATTTCCAGAACAACCAGACGGGTTCGTCGCCCGCCTATGCCGGCGGTACGCCGCGCGACAAGAGCACGAGCGACGAAATCACACCGATCCGCGATGCCGGTCCGTCCTCGATGCGCGACACGCCGCGCCGCAAGTGGACCGAAACCGACGAGGCCAGCGACCAGAGCTTTCCGGCAAGCGACCCGCCGGCGAATTACTGATCGGGTGATGAGTCGGCGGGTTCTGCCTTCCGGCTCGCCAGCCATAATCTGATCGCGCTGGCGAGGCCCGGAGGGGTTTCGCTCGCGATTCTTTCGGCGTCGATCCGCGCGACAATCGCGTTGATCGGCGCCTTTTCGCGTTCGGCGGCCTCTCGCAGCATGTCCCAGAACAGCGGTTCGAGGCTGATCGAGGTCTTGTGCCCGGCGATTTCGACCGAGCGTTTGACCGGCGGATGGTAGAGCGACGTCATATCCGTGGCGAATAGCGCAAACCCGATTTCGACGCACGCTCGCTCTCGACGCAGGGGCGTTCGGACGCTAACGGCCTCGCCCATGACTGCGCACAAGGAAGGCGATCCCACCACGCTCAGCCGGCTGTATGGCCGGTCGAAAGGCAAGGCGCTGCGCGCGTCGCAGCAGGAGCTGGTCGACCGGCTGCTGCCGCAGATCGCGGTGCCGGACGAAGGGCCGGTGTCGTCGCAGACGCTGTTCGGCGATGACCGCCCGCTGCATTTCGAGATCGGTTTTGGCGGGGGCGAGCATCTGGCTTATCGCGCCGACATGCTTCCCGACCACGGCTTCGTGGGGTGCGAGCCGTTTTTGAACGGCGTCGCGCAGGCGCTGACCCATGTGCGCGACGATGCGCTGGGCAATGTGCGGCTGCACATGGGCGATGCGCTGCAGGTGCTGGCGCGGGTGCCGGACCGGGCGCTGTCCTTCGCCTATCTGCTGCATCCCGATCCCTGGCCCAAGGCGCGCCATGCCAAGCGGCGCATGATGAACGACGGCCCGGTCGAAATGATCGCGGCAAAGCTGAAACCCGGCGGCGAGTTTCGTTTCGGCACCGATCACCCCGTCTATCTGCGCCACGCGCTGATGGTGATGCAGCGGCATACGGACGCATTCGAGTGGCTATGCGAGACGCCGCAGGACTTCCTGACCCGCCCCGGCGGCTGGCCCGAAACCCGCTATGAGGCCAAGGCCCGCAGGCTGGGGCACGAGGTGTGGTACTTTCGATTCAGGCGACGCTAGACTACGCTGATGTTGTAAAAACAACGACTTAGCTCAAAACACTTACGCCAGAATTGCCTCCAATTCGCCCCTTTTTCCGCTTGCGTGATTACCCGGTGATTGCCAGAAAAGGCCACGAGGTATCGCATGGCAACAGGAAAAATCAGCAAGCGCACGGTCGATTCGCTCCCGGTTGGACCAAAGGAAAACTATCTTTGGGACACCGATCTCAAGGGCTTTGGCGTCAAGATTACAGCTGCTGGATCAATCAGTTACATAATCCAGTTCCGAATGGGCGGACGAGAAACGAAGACCCGTCGTTTCACGATCGGATCCCATGGATCGCCTTGGACACCGACTACGGCACGCTTGGAAGCTGAGCGATTGTTGGTGATTGTTGCGCAGGGCATTGATCCGGTTGATGCGGAAAAGCAGCGCCGCCGGGAAGCTGTCGACCTCGCCTTCTCGAATTACGCTGACCTCTTCACTCGCTCCTGCAAACGCGAGGGATGGCGTCGCCTCGTGGAGCGATCCATTCGCCTCTACCTCAAGCCCACATTCGGAATGAAGGCGCTGCCAGCGATTACGAAGATCGACGTCGTATCGGTTCTCGATCAGATGCCGCCCAAGCAGGTGGCAAACCGGCGAAATGTCTTTGCCGTTATGCGCCGCCTGTTTCGCTGGGCCGTGAGTCGCGGAGATATTGATCGCAGCCCGATGGAGGGCATGGAAACTCCGCCTCCGGTCAAGCCACGAGAGCGCTGGCTCAAGGATGGCGAACTCCGCCATATCTGGAATGCGGCGCCGGAATGTCATCGCTGCTTTGGTCCAATTGTCAGGCTTCTGATCGTAACCGGACAGCGCCGTGAAGAAGTCTCCGGGATGCACTGGCAGGAGCTCAGTCGCAGCGAAAGATTATGGACCCTGCCCGGATCTCGAACCAAGAACGGAGAACCTAACTCCATTCCCCTCAACGATCTTGCAATCGCCGAGCTCGACCGGGAGGCTCGCGGCGAGAGGTGGCCGCGTAAGGGCCGTGTTTTCGCGACAGCAAGCGGGGCGGGCTTTACGGGATACGCCAAAGGGAAGGTGAAGCTCGACAGCCTGATCGAGGAACGTTGCGAAGAGCCGCTCGAAGCCTGGCGCCTTCATGATCTACGACGAACCCTCGCAACGAACTTCCAGCGGCTTGGCGTTCGGTTTGAAGTCACCGAAGCCGTTCTCAACCA